>JAIYDQ010000484.1 GCA_027487375.1 Planctomycetaceae bacterium | reverse complement strand
TGACAAGGCAGCCGGGGCACTTCGTGGGTTTCAAACCAGTGGTGGCGCTCTGTTGAGTTCCAATAGCGATGTCGGATCGGTGAGTTGGATGATCACGATGACCCCGACAGAAAACACACCGCCTGGAGTTGTACCAACGACATTCAATGTTTCCACTGTCATTTTCAATGGCCGCGATCGCGTCTTTGATGCTGTTCCATTTAGCGTATCCGGAGCAGAAGAATACAGTCGATCGGAAAAGCTTTGCTTTGCAACGGCAGACAGTCCGAACAACGTTGGTAGCACTGTTCCGGTTTATACCGCAACGGCTGATCTCCCCGGATCCGATGGTGGTTCGATGAACATCAAGCTCTATTCAGACACGGCCACAAACCCGTCGGTCCGTGTGGGTGACTGGATCATGCTTTCAAGACGAATCGAGCTTGGCAATCGGTTGAACTCCGGAGCACTTCAATTTCCAGATGACTTCAAGGTTATTCATCGGCATCGTTGGTACCGAGTTACAGGAACAGACAATGGCGAGACGTGGCCTCGAGTCGTTCGAGTTGCTGGTGAACCTTGGGATTACCCAGAAACATTTGCAGCGAATTTACCAAAGGTTGAACCAGTGGCTGTAAGTGCTGCCCAAGCAACCAATGCAACCATCTTTCGTAACGTGGTCGCTGTTTACTCTACGATTTCAAACATCGCGAGTGAATAAATGAAATCTCATTCTGTCTTGTCTCATGACCAGTCGAATCAATCGAGTTCTATGATGTTCTATTCCAATACATGTCAGTATCGCCGAAGCACGCGAGACGGTCTGGTACTCCTAGTAGTTTTGGGAATGCTCGGACTGTTCAGTCTTCTTGCAATCTCTTACTTGACCATCACCGGAGCATCACGATCGTCCAGTCAGTCATTGGTGAGAGCGAAACTTCAGAACATCCCTACAGCTGATTTCTCTGAGGAGATCATCCGTAAAATTGTTCGAGGCGATAAGAACATCACGTCGGCATTTCATGGTCATTCGTTGCTAGAAGATGTTTATGGTCGCGATCCAATCGCGGGAACTTTTGCGACAACCACAACAACGCCGCCGCAGGCCGTAACATTAAACCTTGCCAATACTGTTGGATTTGTAAGTGTGAACTTAAATCCGCGCGTAAGTATTACTCCAGATACGATGCGACTAGGAACGGAAGTGGGGGGAGAGTCTTTTCTGAGCGCTGCTGCAGAAACCTATTCAGGCAGGCTGCTAACGATTTTGGACGGCCCGCTAAAGGGGCAGACTTACAGAATTCTGACATACACCGGTAATGAAGTAGCACCCAATTTTTCGATCATTATCGACTTGTCCGATACCATTGGGAATGCTTCATCTGATTTACCCTCGAACGCTGGCGTAACCGGAGGTGAGAGCATTCAGAGCATTGTTGGTTCGGGAAGAGCTGCGAGACTGTTCACGACAACTGGTGACACTCCATATTCATTTATTATCAACGATCTTCCGTTTAATGGCCTGGGTTATGGAGTAGAGCTAGACAGAACGCATCCGAATTACGGAAACTTAGACCAAGCAAGAGTTGTACCTAATACTCAGTTGCTACCTCCTTCC
Source organism: Planctomycetaceae bacterium (assembly GCA_027487375.1). GTDB lineage: Bacteria > Planctomycetota > Planctomycetia > Pirellulales > Pirellulaceae > JAIYDQ01. The sequence continues at coordinate 8,275 of JAIYDQ010000484.1, read as the reverse complement.
GGTGGCGTGTTAGATCTTCGTTATCAACCCGGCCGCGAGTCGTTTCCTATCGCCCTTCTTCCGAATTATGACTATCTGACTTCCAGCGAAATTTCGGGATCGCTCGGACTTGGTCAGGGTAATACTGAAGTCAACGGTAGTACTAACGAAGGTTACGATGTCGCCGACTTCCGAGATTACTTTTTAGCGCATTATCAAGCCGCTTCTCAGACAACCGGAAATCTACTCATTAGCGAAATCACTCCATCCTTTCATCGGCCGGAGCTCGTGAATTACATCTTTCAATTTTACGGAGAACTTTGTAACGGCAATCCAACAGCATTGACTCAAACGCAGTTGATCCGCATGGTTACGTTGATTGACTATGCTTGTGCGCGGCCATTGAGTTATGTGATTCGCAATGGATCTAACAACGTTTTGATTTCAAAAAATCCGGACTTCACCGGTCGAAACGACGCGTTTGCGATTCCCTCACTGGATATTGATTTCGCGAACTGGCCTGGCACTGAAGTCAACAAACTACAACTGTGGGTCAAAGCACTTATCGCTGGGGGTCCGGATACCGTTGCGACCGCTGCGTGGGATATTGATAACGATGGTGACTTGACAGCGGATAGCGTTTGGGTGGATCCGGGTCTTCCAATTGTTACAGCATCTGATGGCAAGTACCTCAAAGCTCTCGCTGCGACGTTGATCCTGGATATGGATGGACGAGTAAACGTAAACGTTGCTGGGGACCGAAAGCAGTTAGATGCTGGTGCAGCCTATCGGACCCGAGCTCAGCTTGGTAACGATCTTTCGATGTCACGTGTCGACCCAGTTGCTGGGTTAGCTCAAGTTTTCCTTCCGCAGGGATTGGGTTACGGACCGGCGGACATTTCACTGAACCATTTGTTCAACAACACGCTCCTCGGAAACCGTACGAACCAAGTATTTAATGCTCGATATCGTAATCGCGAGACCCCTTTTCCTTCGGCTGGTGTTTACGATTCAACAAATCCGACCGTCAGTAACGATACTATTGGTCGATTTTTTCAACAGCGAGGTTTTTTCTATCAAAACGATGGCCGAGTTATTGGTTTACAACAAGCCCGTCGAACTCGATCCGCTGCCGGTGTCGACAGATTAGGAAATCTTCGGATGTCGGATTCGGACGTGACAGGCGATATTGCTAATGACTTTGTTGATGACACATACGAAGTCGCAAGCTTGAATAAATCCGGCAGTGACGAGATGTTCGAGTTGACAGAACTTGAATCGATTCTTCGACGCTTCGACTATGACGTTAGCAATTTACCTGATCGCCTGAAATCAATTTTCACAACCAATGTGGATACGACACAAGCGATTTACAAGTCGCTCGCGAAATCGATAACAACGCGAAGTGTAGAATTACGGCACCCGAATTTAGCTGCGTTGAGTTTGCATCAATCGTATGGCGGTGTGGATTTTCCTCGGTCGAATTTCACCGGCACAGCCACCGTACCTGTTCTTCCGGTTCCTACTGCTCCGGCTGAGAGATTCGTCAACAATGGTCGCATCGACGGTAGTATGATGCGATGGATTCAATTGCTTCACGCGGAAAAGTATCCCGGCGCACCGCGATTATCCATCGCGGACATACGTCGTTTGTTTCCTATTGAGTTCCAAAAGCTTTCAAAGCTTGACTTGAATAAAAGCTTCGGTAACGGACGCGATGGTTCATCAGATGGACAGATCGATGAACCTTTCGAGTTAGGACGGACCGTTGGGACCTACGCCGAGAATATCTCGTATCCAAATCAAGCTGACACTCAGCACTTGATGGCAGATTTTGGATTCCAGTACTCGGGTACTGCAGCTATCCCTGGTGTTACTCCTGACGAAAAGAGAGTTTATGTCACTTCTCTAGATTCTCGCAAAGTCTTCGCAAGACAACTTTATTGTTTAGCCCAATTGATCGTCGCTCCAGACTACCCGTTCGCGGGTGTTAGCCAATCAGATGGTCTTGCATTGTACCAAGCTCGAAGAGCTCGCGAACTTGCTCAATGGGCCATTAACGTCGTCGATTTTCGTGACAACGACGCTGCGATGACCCGCTTCGAATATGACGTTAATCCTTTCCTAAGAGACGGGGCCGATACAGATGTTTGGGTACCCAAGCCTGGGGACGTCGTGTGGGGGATGGAGTTTCCTGAGCTAGTGCTAACAGAGACTTTAGCGTTTCATGATAAGCGAGTGAAAAATACGAGAAACGATAGTAACCCATCTATTACTGGTGCCGACAAGGAACATAACCCTGGAAATCCAATGAGCGATCCGTCAACGGATCAATTACGAACCCCACAAGGAAGCCTTTTTCTAGAGGTGTTTTGTCCGCGATCTACTGAGTTAGTGAATCAGCCAGCTGGATCAAATCTTGGCTTGCCACCTTCGAGTCTTTATGACAACAGCACCAACCCGCCGCGATTAAATCTTGCAGTGAGAGCACCTGACGCACTTGATGCCACGAATCAAAACGGTGTTCCTGTTTTCCGAATTGGAATCAGCGAGCCTTATCGAAGCGCTCCGATTGCGAACGAGTTGAATGTGACTGATCATCCAGCAAACATCTCGACGTTTGCAGATTTGCACCGGCTATCATTCCAAACGTCTGAGTTTTCAAACAGTCAGTCAGGAGCAAATCCGTTTACAACCGGACTGTCTAGTGACCTTTCGGTGCCAGGGTCAAGGTTCTTTTTGGACCGTATCGTTTGGTTTGCGAATGTTTCAGGTGCTACACTAACCGTGCCTGATTTACGTCCAGCAGCAAACAAAGCCTTTCGGGTTTACTACAACAAAGCGGGGACTCCCGTTCAACTGGCTGGCGGGCAACATTTAGTAATCGGACCGCGAAACCTAACATACATTGGCAACACAGGCAGGAGCATTGCTTCGACAGATCTCATTGCTTCACCTCCTACTTTTAACATTGGAGATCCTCATCAAACGATCAATCTCCAATCCGCAAGCATGGTTAGGGACTTGGCGGGAATTAACTATCCCACACCACCTAACGCAGGAACACCGCTGTTTATGGTCGCAGCAACGGGAAGGCCAACAAGCTGGCCAACCGACATCGGCATAAACATTTCGGAACCTCATCCGACTCCGACTACGCACTACAGTGATTCTCGCGCCAAGTACAATCTAGATCCTTCGTTACCAGATGACATCTATGTTGATCCAGCAAGCGTAAACAACACCTTACCTGATGTACCATTCGATTATGACAGGTTGGTCAATCCGATACTTGCAAGATCCGATATTGGAATGACTGACCCGGATGACCGCAAGAGAACTGGCACTTACCTGAACGAGAGAGTTGCTTATCTACAACGGCTAGCTGACCCACAACTCCCTTATCATGAGATATTTAATCCATACATTACGATCGATTGGATGACGATCGATTTAACGGTATTCAATGGTGAAGACACCATCGGTAATGATCCTGAAGAAGGATCGACACCAACACCAACAATCGCATTTCAGTCGCGATACAAGGATGGTGCTCGTGTATCGGATATGTTACCGAGTGCTGCAATTAACCCAGCACCAGCACCGGGGACGCTGAATGCTCGTTTGGTGAATGGTACAACTGCACAGACGGGTGTCAGCGTGTTTTCACCTTCAACAGCTTCGCTTTGGAGAAGTACTGAGAATGTCGCAAGTGATGCATTTTTCCGTTACGAATTAGGGCACGCGAACGCCGCATGGAAAACAGCATCGCCTTTTTCGTCAGTATCGCTTGGCTACTTAAATGTCGGTCGCCAAAACAACACAACGGATCCACTTGCTTGTGACGGTTTCGGCGTACCTGCTGCGGCTACGCCTGGGTGTTTCCAAGGGACACCTCAATCGCCACAAGGTGGTTTGACTTGGCTCAATCGACCGTTTGCGAATCCTAATGAACTGATGATGGTTCCAACAACCAGTCCCGGCCAGTTTTCAATTTGCTATGACACTCCAAGGTTTACAGGCGGCTTGATTGCCACGGGGCAATACTCAGTCGGAACGACGATAGTTCCAAAGGCGCAATTACCAAAGCCGTTTGGATATTTGCCTGCGTTTTTTATGTCTGACGAGTTTCGAGCGGATCGCCAAATAACAGCTCCGTTCAATCGTGTATGGCAGACACACACAACTATCACCAACAGCAAGGGTTCAGACTTAAGCTTGCTTTTAGAGTTGGTGGAGACACCACCACCCTATGCGGATGAACAACGGTGGATTTACCCCGGTATCATTCAGACGGGAACGCTCGTAGGGCGGATGGGCAAGTATCTTGCAACGACGAGTTTTACCAACAACTATCGAACAAGCGGTAAAATCAATCTGAACACTCTCGCAACCAAAGATACTTGGGATGCATTGGAATGGAATTATGATCAACGGTCTCGGGATACTACGATTCCAGGCGCGTCACAAGCAACATGGAATGCATTCCAAGACGCACGACGTGGATATGTTGTCCCTGCAACACCGGTAATACCTCCGAGATCACTCTTTACGAATATCAATGACTTGAATCGTCGATTGAATTCGGCTGTGCCAACGACCTTTACCAATCCATATCAATCTGGTTTTTCCGCGAACATCCAGGTTTCGCCCCAACCTACCGTGACGGCAGAAACAGACTCGCTTCGCAAGAAGCGTCCCGTATCAGTTGGGGTCCTGAGACCACAATTTCAAACTACTCCGCCAACGGCAGATGATCCAGCGCAGTTCTCTGCGGATCTTGATCCAATCACGTTGGGAACAACAGCGAATCCGAGAGTGGCGCGCGCAGCTTCCGAACAACCATTCGTTAACTATCAACGCATGATGCGATTGCCGAACTTGACTACTAATCAATCCAATGTGTTTGCGGTTTGGATTACGATTGGGTTGTTTGAGTATGATCCGGAGGATGGGATCGGTCGCGAATATGTGGGGCCTTCGGGTGTGCCGCAGCGGTCGAAGTCGTTCTATGTTGTCGATCGATCTATACCAGTCGGCTTTGCTCCCGGTAAACAATACAACACCGATAAAACGATTTTGCTGAGACGCAAGGTTAGTGAATGAGTTGGCAGTTGGCAGTAGTCAGTAGTCAGTAGGCAGTAGGCAGTAGAGGACTGGGGGATCGCCCCGCAGGGCGAAACCTACTGAAATTTTATTCTCGGGCATTCGCGCTATTGGCGGGCGGTAAATCAAATGCGTCTGCCCACGGATAACGCGGATCTACGCGGATGATTCAACGACAATCGATCGCTTCGGATGGCTTCTTGCAGATTGCATTGCTGTCCGGAGTTTCAGATTGCGTAAGCCAAACTGCTCACGCGCGCGGGCAATGCTCACACTTCGGGATCTTATTTCGGCTGCAGCTTGAAAGAATCAAAAGAGTCGGTTGAATCCGTTGAGGGCTGCGACGCGATAGGCTTCGGCCATCGTCGGGTAATTGAAGGTTGTGTTGATGAAGTAGTCGAGCGTGTTGTTCGGTGGTGGCTGCTTCATGACGGCTTGTCCGATGTGAATGATTTCCGATGCATTCGGGCCGAAACAGTGAACACCTAAAATGGCTCGAGTTTCGCGATGGAAGAGCAGCTTCAACATCCCTTGGGCTCGACCGGTAATTTGGGCCCGAGCAAGACTCTTAAACTGCGAGTGACCTACTTCGTACGGAATCTTCGCTTCTGTAAGCTCACGTTCGGATTTTCCGATCGAGCTAATCTCCGGGCTTGTATAAATTCCTGTTGGGATATCGTCCATGCTTAAGCGATAGTCGTGGTTCCCTTCGATGTGCTGCGCGGCTGCTCGCCCTTGCATATAAGCCGCACTTGCGAGCGAAGGATATCCAACCACGTCGCCAACGGCATAAATGTGAGGTACTGAAGTTTGGTAGCAGTCATTGACTTCCAAGACACCTCGGGAGTTGGGGACAATTCCGATTCGTTCAAGACCTAGATTCTCCGTGTTCCCCGATCGACCGTTCGCCCATAACAAAATGTCTGTCTTGACTTGTTTGCCGCTTTGAAGCGAGAGAACCACTCCATCATCGTGACCTTCGATCTTGGCGAACGCTTCGTTATGCCGAATCAAGACTCCTGAGTCCCGCATTTGATAACTCAACGCGTCGATGATTTCGTCGTCGAGAAACTCGAGCAACTTATTGCGAGTGTTCACCAAGTTGACTTTGATCCCAAGGTTACGAAACATCGATGCGTACTCGACACCGATAACGCCAGCACCATAAATCGTGATCGACTGTGGCTTGAAAGAAAGGTCCAGGATCGTGTCGGAGTCAAAGATGCGAGGATGCGAGAAGTCGACTTCGGGGGGATGAAATGGTCGTGAACCAGTCGCAATTACGATCGACTTTCCACGGAGTCTCAATTCTTCACCGACTTCGACCGTGTGAGCATCGGCGAAGCGAGCGTGTCCGCTGAAGATAGGAACATTGTTGCGTTCATAGAAGGTCTGCCGCATCCGAACTTGAGCCGCGATGATCGCTTTACTGCTGGAGCGAAGCTGTGCAAAAGTCGGATTCACGTGAACGCCCAAGTCACGGATGATGGGGTTATTGAGAGCTTCGGTTATCGAGTAAATCGCGTAGCGGAGGGCTTTGCTCGGAATAGTCCCCCAATGGGTGCAACCTCCACCGATTTTGTCGTAGGCTTCCACGACCGCAACGCGACTTCCGCCCTTGGCAGACTGCATCGCGGCCCCCTCGCCCCCGGGTCCGGTACCAATTACGACAACATCAAATTCCTGTTCCACGGCTGTCCCAAAATTCCTTGAAAAGACGGCTTCAATCGAAAATAACTACAAGCATTCTGTGGGTTCGTTTCGTACCATACAAGCCGTCTAGCGGTCGGGAAGTCGAACTCGAGCCCACCCTGACGCGAAAAAGCCCGCCGCGACAGCTTTCAACTGTGCATAACCAACCCATCTTTAGCATCTTAGGGCGATAAAACAACAAAAACCACCCACCAGGGGGTGACCTGGAGAGGGGCCAGAAGTTAAATTAATAAGCGTGACGACCCGAGCCTGCCTACCGCGCTTGGTACCGTGGTGTGGGAGAGACAACTTTGTTCGGGCAACTTACCGCTGAATAGAAAGTGTAGTTGTTATACGCGATGTGCTTGCTGGCCATTCAGTATCGATTGGTTCCGGAAAGTCCCATCCTTGTTGCTGCCAATCGTGAAGAATTTTACGATCGGCGGTCATCATCTCCTGCGATTCTTTCTGGCAAACCAAGAATCTTATGCCCAGGAGATCAACGAGCTGGCGGAACATGGATCGGTGTCAATCAAAATGGAATGTTTGTCGGACTATGTAACCGACGAATGTTGGAACCCATAACGGGTAACAAATCGCGGGGGCTTTTATGCAAGGAAATTCTCCGAGCATCATCTGCGCGAAAGGGTCTTGATAAAGCTCTGGAAGAATTACGAGAGCATGTCTTCGAAGGCTTTAATCTTGTTATCGCCGATCGCGAAACGGGCTTTATTCTCCACCATGATATGGCGGATGAAGTTCGTAACTTGGAGCCGGGCTTGAACATTGTTGGAAGCCACAACCTGAATGATCCTTTGGACGAGCGAGTTCAAATGGCAAAACGTTTGTTGACGCTTCAGACGTTGGATTCGCCTGTTAAGTTCCTTGCGGTTGCAAGCCGCGTCTTCTCGCGAACTCCATCACCACCAGGCCGACCTAGTATGGTTATTCGCGGTAACGAATACGGTACCGTTAGCAGCACACTTCTTGCACTTGGCACGAAGCCACGCGACGCGATCTTGCAATACTCCGACGGTTCGCCGGATGAATCGCGTTACGAGGATTACTCGCCACTCCTTCGAGACATCCTGAGCCGCGGCTTGCGTGAGTCACGAAGCAAAACGATCAGTGCATAACGCAACTTGATTTGCTCATCAAACCAAACCCTAACGGCCAGTAAGATTTACTGGCCGTTTTCGTTGCGCCGCATCTGTGTGTAGCGAGCTTTGAGAGAGATCAGATACGCTGCACGACTTTGCACCAGACATTCAATCGCAACTTTGCTGGAGTACAGCCTTTAGGCGCTTAGCACCTTGGATGCGCCAAAAGCGGCTAAAGCCTGGACTCCAGCGCGAAGTGTCGCTTTCGACAATGAGATTTCGCTGGCAACAACAAAAGTCTGAGCCCTTAATATGTCTTGCGACATCTCCTACATTCGAAGATGGAAATTTGTTGCGATTGTTATTGAGCAGCGAGGACTTTTTTAGCTGCGACTTTT
>JAIYDQ010000280.1 GCA_027487375.1 Planctomycetaceae bacterium | reverse complement strand
GCCCATTACCGACTTGGGAACATCCAATTGTGAAGGTTATGTTGTGATTCGTGTTAAAATTTGCTTGACACCAGGGGATAGCCGCTAATAATCCTGTACTTGCGATCGAGAGCGCGAGATTTGTTCGTTTCTCGGTCGGGTTTAAGCCGTCTTTGCGGATGATTGTGCAAGCTCGACTTTGTGATCTCAATTAGATTAGCAACTTGTCAGCCACGCGGTGAGGTAGGTCCTCGCGGGTTTGCACCCAAGTTTGATATACGTGTCTTTGTTTTATTTTTTGGTTCAGTGGAGTAACCTGACGAATGAGCGCTGTTTGTAAGAACGTCTTTGAGGCGATTTTGAAGTATGGTCACGATGAGGATTTTGATCCAGCCGTGGATAACCACTTCATGCCAACTGATGCTCCGGCTGGCTCGCCAGAGAAGATTGAAATTCTCCGAAAGCGTGTTGAATTGGGACAACCCCTTTGGCATGACGATGATCGCGTTGACTATAGCGGTCTTACTGGGGCAATTCGACCTCGTGAGTAATTCGGTAGCTAGTCGTTGCCCACGCGTGGGTTGAATAGCCACACGTAGAAAACGCCTAATTCTTAAGACCCACTTTGATTTCCAAAGTGGGTTTTTTAGTTTGATAAGAACCGTTGGATTTGCGTCCTAGATATTAAGCGGAACGCTTGAACCCGGCTTCTCCGGCGACCTTGATCATCCGCTCAACCGCGGCACTTCAATCTTTTCTCTGATGCTCGCCCGCTGCTCAGGGATCGCCCCCAAAACCGAGGCCCACATCCTCGAATCACGCCATGAGCGATTTGTTCGAAGCCTTACGGGTACCTCTCTTAGATCAACGCTCCATCGCAAAATCTTCTTTGAAGTTTTAGTGAATTTTGTCTTGGTTTTTCATTAAATCCGTTTGGCGCGCGCGATTGGAATCCACAATCTTCATAATGTCCGAACTGCGTGCGTAATCTGGGCAATACTTAAAAGTATGTCGCGACCATAAGCAGAAGATCAAACCAGTAACTAAATCGAGACATCCGCAAGATCGTTTTGCTTACTTCTTGTGTAACTTCCACAACTCCAACTCGTAGATATACAGCAAGATGGAAACCCCTCGATCTGCCTCGCGTTCTCCTGCAAGATCAAGTGGTACTGCTCCGATCACATGGTTTGAAATCGGCGTGCTTGTAGCATGTGGAATCACAATCGTTGCGTTACTATTGCCGCTTGTAGAAGTCGCCCGTGAATCATCGCGTCGAAAAACTTGCGAGAGGAATTTGGTTCGAATCGGGCAGGCCTTACAGGGGCATGAATCAACACATAGATCGCTTCCATCGTCACATACCACGGATACAAAGACTCAGAAGACTGAACATGGAGTCGCTTACCCAGATCCATCTCGCAATGGAGCAAACGGTTGGGCATGGGGTACGATTTTGCTTCCGATGTTGGACCAAGCCGCGCTTTACGACAGTATCAACTTGAGTCGGCCTTGTTGGGATCCTTCCTTGGCAGTTCAAACCGGTACAGAAGTTCCGATTTTTTTGTGCCCATCAGCATCTGGTGGAAATACGGGCTTCGAAGTCCAAATGGCTGGCCCTGACAAATCACATGGGATGCCGATCAAGTTGTCTAACGGAAATCCTGTTCGATTTGGACATAGCCACTACGCCGTGAATGTAGGAACGGTCGCCCCCTGGGACAGGTCTTCGCGGGACTCTTTCGATTTTACGACGCCGGAGATAATCAACCTGCCCAAGAGTTCCAAGCGAGCTTTCATTGATGGCCCTTTTTACCCGAACTCAAAGGTAACGTTCAAATCCATAACGGATGGAATAGCTCAAACGATTTTCGTGGGCGAGCATAGTTCGATAGTCAGTCATAAAACATGGGTTGGTGTCGTGCCAACTTCAATGTCGATTCCACGGCTGGATATTCGACCATGGAAATCGGAAGCTCGGGGTGGAAGCAGTCTAGTCGCGGTACACAGTGGGCCGAACCCGCGAAAACCAACTCTCGCGGCGGTCTATGCTCCTAACAATCCCGTCGGTCATACGGACAGCATGTGGAGCGAACATGGATCCGGCGGGCTATGCCTTCTGGGGGATGGATCAGTCAAGTTCTATTCAGCCTACATTCACCCCGAAACTTGGGTAGCCCTTTCAACTTGTGCAGGTGGTGAAGATGTTAAGTGATAGTGAAAACAAAAACATATTGAGAAAACTTCGACAAGATCGAAGTCGTTTTCTTAAGCGCACGCCCTGGTATCAACAGCTTTCCATCAAGCGATTTTTTCCGAAGAAAGTCCAGACCGACAGTAAGCCATCACCCCGTAAACCGCCAGCGCCACAACCATCGAAGAGACGGCAGGCGGTTGCAAATGCAGCTGCTCTTTGTGTCTTGAGTGTGATCGTTTGGGGGAGCGCATCGCAATTGCTGCGCCGCCCCGCACCCACCTACACCCCCAATTCCGAGCTAAATCAACGCCTGGACGCTTTATTCACCGCCTTCAATTCTCAGGATGTATTCAATGCAGAACGAATACAAAGTGAGCTCACGAAGATGAACTCCAAAACACGAATGGACGATGAATCGTTAGCTTACGTCAAGGGCTTAGTTGATTCAGCAAAACACGGACAATGGTCCCTCTCAGCCAAGCGATTGCATGACCTTATCTTTCACAGCGTCAACGAATAATGACTTAGAGAGAGTCACTTCAGGAACTTCATCTCCTCGTGAAGGCAATGAAACAGCCCCAAGTCAAGCGTTGTCTGACACGCAGTCGTGGTTGGAGTTCAGGCTTTTAGCCCCTATTGGCGTTTCCAAGGTGCTCAGCGCTTAAACGCTGTACTTCAGCAAAGTTGCAATTGATTGTCAGGTTCAAAAAAGCGCTGTCGAACTAGAAATTCATGCTTCTTGATTCTGTGCATCCATTGCAATTCGGTCGCCCAACAGTACTTCGTTCTTAGCTGAATCAACAGTATGATTGAATCACGCGATCCAAAACAGAAACACGCGCAATCTCAAGAAGTTGACTTTCATATCGTTACCGTCCCCTCCAAATCAACTCAGTGTGTGTTGCAATTCCTAACCTTTAGATCGAGCTTGAAATGATGCGACTATTGCAATACTTGCCAACGATTTTGGCTTTCGGAGTAAGCTGCTCAGTAATGTCGGATGCCATAGCGCAGCAGAGTAGTCGCACTGCGAAGAGCCAACCGTCAAGTCGTTCATTACCTTTTTCCCAATGGTATTCGGCAATTCAAAATCCGAGCAGTGATCGTAGCACTTTTCGTGATTCATCAGGACGCGTGCAAGCGACGGCTAAGCGATCCGGAAGTCAGACGACGTTCCGCGATAGCTCTGGGCGTGTTATTGGCTCGGCCAATACCAACGGTGATCGAACTATCCTTCGTGATGCAAGCGGCCGTATCGTTGAAAGTGCGAATGCCAACCGGGATCGAACAACCTTTCGTTCTTTCAGCGGAAACAACGTCGGTTCAGCAACACAATCTCGAAATCAGACAACCTTTCGTGACTCCAGCGGACGACCGATTGGATCTACTACCAATAAGAGTAGCCAAACGATATCTCGCGATCGATCGGGACGTGTGACCGGCAGTGTTAGCAGGAGTCCTCGCTAGTATGAATTCGAACACACCAATGAATGACAACATCACCACGATTACACAACTAAAGATGTTGATCACGACATTTGTTGCTGAACGGGAATGGCAGCAGTTTCATGACCCCAAGAACCTGGTAATGGCCCTAAGTTCTGAAGTAGGCGAGCTTGCAGATATTTTTAGGTGGGTTCCGTCAGAGAAATCGCTGGCGACTATGAAGTCCTGGGTTTGGCAAGTGACGGTCGTCACTGTTTTTGGATTTTCTTGCTTGGGTTACATGGTATGAGTTTCGTGTAGTTGCCTTCGTCGGAGCCGCTTGTCGGTCG
>JAIYDQ010000380.1 GCA_027487375.1 Planctomycetaceae bacterium | reverse complement strand
GCCAAGACGTGATCGATCTGGGAATGGGAAACCCATCTGATCCACCTGATCCAGCGGTCATCGCCAAACTCTCTGAAGCGGCTGCCGATGTGACGAATCATGGCTATAGCAAAAGTAACGGTATTCTGAATTTGCGGCGTGAGCTAACTAGCAAGTACTTGCGTAAGTATGGCGTTCGCTTAGACCCAGAAACAGAAGCGATCGTTTGTCTTGGAAGCAAAGAAGGCTTTTCGCATATGTGTCTAGCCTTAATGGGCCCCGGCGACACTGCGATGATCCCTGCTCCTTTTTTTCCTGTCCATCAGTATGGCGTGGTACTGGCTTCTGGAAATGTCGTAGCCTTAGAAGTAGCTGATACCGAAAAGTACCTTCAGAGTATTGCTTACACTTGCGAGACGTTCTACCCGCGGCCCAAAGTGTTGATCATCAACTACCCGCATAACCCATCAACGGTGACTATCGAGCCTGAGTTTCATGTCGAAGTTGTCAAGCTCGCGAAGAAGTACGGCTTCTATGTGATCAGCGACTTTGCATATGCCGACGTTGCCTTCGACGGCTATGTTCCCCCAAGCTTTTTATCAGCTCCGGGTGCAAAAGATGTAGGGGTCGAGTTCACTACGATGAGCAAAGGCTACAACATGGCCGGATGGAGAATCGGCTTTTGCGCTGGTAACGCCGATATGGTGCGAGGCTTGGCAAGCATCAAAGGCTACTACGATTACGGGATGTTCCAAGCGATTCAAATCGCAGCCATCGTCGCTCTTCGCGACACCGAAGCAACAGTGGAGCGTCAATCGAAGATCTATCAGGGAAGACGCGACGTGCTCTTGGATGGTCTACATCGTCTCGGTTGGGAAGCCGAGAAGCCCCGCGCGGGAATGTTTGTTTGGGCGAAAATCCCACAACCTTGGCGATCGAAAATGGGTTCAATCGATTTCGCGATGCACCTGCTTGAGCATGGCAATGTCGCTGTAAGCCCAGGTGCTGGTTTCGGCCCGTCAGGTGATCAGTACTTGCGAATGGCGCTGGTCGAGAACGAAAACCGCCTTCGACAAGCAGTCCGCCAAATCGGAGCATGCTTGGAAAGAACCCCCGAACCAGTTGCGGTCTAGTTCCACGTAGCGGTGTCTCTCCGAGACACCGGTTTTAAAGTCTGACCTAGCCTGATCTCTCCGAGACACCGGTTTTCAAGTCTCGGAGAGACTTGACTACGTGAAGTGAATGCGGTGACGTGGCTAATTGCTTTTTGCCAGCGGCCAATCGGGGATTCCTGATTCGCTTTGCTGCTTGTGAAACCAATCATGGAATGGACGCGATGGCGCTAGGGGGCGCTTCTCGTTAACCATCATCGGTCGAGTTTCCTTCCACCACGCGTCATAAGCGGCACGCATCTCGGCTACGACTTCTGGATGATCAGCAATGCAGTTCTTTGTCTGCCCTGGATCGGATTGCATGTCATAAAGAAACTTATCTTCAACGAATCGGAAGCGATTATTGCGGACGCTGTATTGCTTCCATTGAAAATCATTTGGTTCTGCGTTCAGTGGCCAACGACCTGCATGATCGAACAGATAGCGATCAGGCCACGGCGACTGATCATCCCGTAGTAGAGACAAGAAGCTTCTTCCCTCGACTTGTTTCTCAGGCAGCTCCGCTCCCGCGATCTCGGCAAGCGTTGGAAAGATATCGATTTGGGATGCGACATGTTGCAGCGACTTGCCTTCTGCGAGCTTCCCTTTCCAGCTGATGAAAAATGGCACGCGCACTCCTCCTTCATCCACGGTTCCCTTGAAACCTTTCATGTCCGCATTAAAGGTTGTCAGTTGCGTTCCGTCCGAGGCAGTCCCAAGTGCTGATTTAGCCTTCCCCGGAAAGCCTGCCATGCCATTGTCAGACATGAATATCACGACAGTATTCTCAAGCAATCCTTTCGATTCCATCGCATGCATCAACCTGCCAATATTGGCATCGATGTTTTCAATCATTCCATAGAAACCCGCGTGACCTTCGTCGAAGCCCATGTCAGTAAAACGCTTCTTGTTTTCCGGAGGTGCGATATACGGCGAGTGTGGTGCGTTGGTTGCCAAGTAACAGAAGAAGGGTTGTTTCTCCTTGCTTTTAGTGATCATCCATTGTGTGGCGGTTTCAAAGAATACATCGGTACAAAAACCATGCGTTTTGACAAAGGAATTGTTATGAAGAATGTACGGATCAAAATAGGTATTGTCTGGTGCGTCCGCGCAGCTTCCCTCGTACTTCTGTCCGATTCCGCCTGCCCCGTGAATAAACGATTCGTCGAAGCCTCGTGCAGAGGGAAGGTACTCGGGTTCGTCTCCCAAGTGCCACTTCCCAAAGATGCCGCTTGTGTATCCAGCTTTATTGAGCGCTTGCGGCAAGGTCGTCGCGTTGAGCGTTAATCGTTCTCGCTCGAGTATTGTATGCGTTATGCCGTTTCGCATTGGATAACGCCCCGTCATGATTGCGGAACGCGTCGGAGCACAAGTGGGACTAACAAGAAACCGATCCATTCGAATGCTTCGATCATAGAGCGAATCAAGATTGGGCGTCTTGAGCCATGGATGCCCATGTCGACCAACCGGAGCGTAGCCTTGATCGTCGGTGATAATCAAAAGGATGTTCGGTTTAGAAGGCTTCTCTTTTGGGAGATCTTCGCTTCTCAACGTGGCTCCCGATTCAACGAAGTACACAGTGAAGAGGAGTGCCCAAAAGCACACCCGACTTGAAAAACATAAGTTCATAAACCACCTCTTGGGGGATGCTGAATCACTTGAAAAGTTACTTGAAAGTTAATCACGAATTCACTCGGCACAACGAGCAGATGGCTAACGAAAATGACAGCGTTTTGCTTGGGGGCAACAACGACTCTCAGGGGCTGTTTTCAAAGTTATGGCCAAATCGCAGCCCGTGGCAGGCTACATCGGGCCGGAGATTACCAGCCCAGGAAGCGACCATTAGCGGCATACTCTCGGTCATTCTAACTCTTAAGCCGTTCATCGTACGCATACATTGGAGACAAAGAAACGCACCTATCTTGAGACTTGAGTAATTCTCAAATTTTTCTTGCACCACACCGGATGCCGTCCAGAGAGCCTGCTTTGATCTGCTAACCGTTAGAGTCGCTCTTTGGACGTTCGCTTTGGCTATTTTCCAGCGGAAAACGCAAAACCTCGTTTGACTCTTTTCATAAAAACCGCCGATGACAACTTAGTCCGGGTTTTTGCCCCAAAACCCCAGTGGTTGTTCGGCCGATGTCTTTGACTTGGTCGAGCATCGGTTTGGCCGTACGCAATCGCACTTTATTTTGGTGTAACGAATGACATTTAGCTCACGTGGACGGTTGCGAGGATGGTCGCTTGCCTTAGGGTTAGCGATAATTCTGACAGGCGTGTTGTGGTCCTTGCTGAATTTCTCGCAAAAGCCTGGCCCCGAGTTTTACCACTCGCGACGAACAACCCACATCGTTTCGGCGACGACCAAAGCTCCACCGAATATTGCGACACAGAATGTTCGTATGGAGCCTGTAGAGACTCAGTTCGAGTTTTCGACAGACGAATGGGAAGCTTATCGAAGCCGACCAGCGTCGACGTTGGTATCTATTGTTGAACCAACACGAGCAGTACGGCTTGCTGCTCCGATTCAGATGCCAGACGTAGCGGCTCTGGAATCGGCAATCGCTCACTATCAACGATCGGCCTCGGGTATCAATACTACGACACCCAATTCGGTTGTCAGCTATATCCCCGGTCAGAATCTTGGTAACCAGGATTCATTAAGCGGAAGTACGATCACAAGTCCGTATTCCTCACAATTAAACTTTGGAAGCAGCACTAAACTCAGTGGATGGCCGCAACCGGTCGGACTGCTTCGAGAGCTCAACCAGATTATTGGTGAGAGTGAATCGCTCTCATCTGATAGCGACGACGCTTTTAGTATTCGTCCCTGGGCATTAGAGATTCGAGAGTCGTTAACCGAGCTGAGTACATGCAACTCTTTAAGCGACCCACGTGTTGAAGAGATCTTAAACTCGCTTGAAGCATCATCGCGTTGGTTGCTGGAAGAAGTTCTTCCAAAGAGGCTCGAATTAGACCATCGACAGTTGGCTACGAAGGTAGCATTCGGACTAAGCCGTCGAGTCGAAGTATGGAAGAGTGTTTATCGCTGCATCTACAAAACCGAATTCGTCGTCGTCGAAAAGACATCCGGAATCATCGACATGCACGAAATTGGTTCAGCGATCAATCAAGTCATCGCCGATTCCATGAAGACAGGTGACGCTGAAGGTTGGAGGCAATTCCTTGTGCTCGATGATTTAACGAGCATTGCAAGCGGAAGTGTATACGAAGTTGGGCACGCGACGGTAACGGCACAGACTTTTCTGAATCGCGTTTTGTTTGCTCAAGTAAGCACTGTTCAACGGGAATTCCTGGATTCGGCAAGTGTTCGAAAGCTAGCCACCTTGCTTCAGCCCATGGCTGCCAGCCCTGTTGATTTTCGTTCGCTCCTGTCCGATCTTGAAATGCTTGAAGCGGACTCAGAGCACCGCGCACGGATCTCCTTAGTGTCTGCTATGCACTCGCTGCGTTATGCAGAAGATCCGGACCAAGTCGCTGTAAGCCAAGCGATTGAAAAGAACTATCGCAACTCCAATGTTCGCATCGCTTTGTCTGCAGCATTGATTAACAGGCTCCTACCAAAGGATAAAGTAACCAAGCGACCAGTCCATCAAACCATTCTCG
This sequence comes from Planctomycetaceae bacterium, assembly GCA_027487375.1. GTDB lineage: Bacteria > Planctomycetota > Planctomycetia > Pirellulales > Pirellulaceae > JAIYDQ01. The sequence goes on along the minus strand of JAIYDQ010000380.1, from coordinate 7,214 downwards.
GAGCCGACACGCGTGGCAGCAGCGATATCAATACGACTCTTCACGTGAAGTTGATTCCTGATTCCAACGCCTGGAATCTGCAACTCGAGCTGGATGGCAAGGTTCAAAGCTCTACGCGAAGCTCGCGCGGACCAGCTAATTTCTACAATGCATCGCAAACAGCTATTGCATCCTCAAGAACTTTGAAGATTACACCAAGCGGAATCGATATCCAAGGATCCCCTGCAAGCGTTCGTTCCAAGGATTCTCTACGTGGTTTGGATACCGATTTTGATGGCCTCCCGATCATCGGAGACATGGTGCGATATTTCGCTCATCGCGAGTTCAATGAGCAACGTGGACCTGCTCGTAAAATTATGCAACGCGTTATCGCTACGCAAACCGATCAGGAATTCGATAGTCAGCTGGACTCAAACATCAAACAAGCTAGCACGGCTCTCGACCAAAGACTGCTCGGACCTCTTCGAAGCTTGAATCTCAATCCGAGCCTTACGGACTTAAGCACAACATCGGATCGTTTGATAGCTCGTTATCGGATTGCGTGTGATGACTGCTTGGGGGCTTGTACGCCACGTCCACAAGCTCCGGGAGATTCGCTCCTGAGCATGCAGATGCATCAATCGGCGATGAATAATGGTTTCTCACGAGTTGGTCTTTCCAACAAAGAGTGGACGCTTGCGGAACTAGGAACAAAGCTTGCAGAGCAACTTGGTCAAGATCCCAAAGAGGTGGTTACTCAGGATGTTCCTGAAGATGTCGTGATTCAATTCGCTGACGATCGACCGGTGACGATGGAGTTCTTGGAAGGTCGTATGTGGCTTACATTACGCATTGCGAAGCTTTCACAGCCAGGTCGAATTGAGCTGACCGATTTTGTCATCCGAACGTCTTATGTTCCAGCGGTCGACGGGCTTGATGCTGCTCTAGTACGAGACGGTGCGATAAGTGTCGATGGTGATCGACTGAGTATTCGTGAGCGGCTTCCACTCCGGGCGATCTTTGCACGCGTTTTCGCGGCTCGCCCAGTGGTTCCGCTCGTAAGCCCGCAACTTTTGAGCGACCCAAGAGCACAGGGCCTCGCAGTATCCCAAATCATCATGGAAGATGGTTGGCTTGCGATTGCAATCAGTGAAAGCCAGTCACCACATGTCGCACTACTAAACCAGCAACAGACCGTTCGGTAGGCTGCGTTTCAGTTATCAAACGTCTTCTTCCAAGTCGTCTGCTTGATCCTCGTCGTCATCGTCGATGCTTTCAAAGCCTAGTTCGGTGACAGACGAGATTCGGGCGGCAAGTAATCCATACTGATGGAAGACGAAGAAAATCAATATCGGTGTAACAAGCCCAATGGTGAATCGCAATCCAGAGCGTTCGTTCGTCTGAAGCACGTACAGACCGAACAGAAAAAGAAACGCCATCGCGGTCATCATATACATGGCACCCCAGGCGTTGTGTCGTGACTGCATCGATTTAATGACGTCTTGTGAGATGGGTTCGGTAACCGCTTGGTTGTCCAACATGCTTAGAAGTAGGACCGGGAAGGCAAACCAAGTTACTAGCAACATCACGATCGTCGCGAGAATATCAGGGACGCCGATCGAGGATCCAAACCACTGAAGCAACGCTCCTGGTAGTGCGGCAATCCCAAAGGCAGCAGCAACCACCATCACTTCATCCATTGCCTCGCCGATATTGAACGCGGGCCATCTAGCGATTCGTTGTAGTTGATTGGCGGCGGCTTCCAATACAGCGACGCCGTTTGCCAGCGCGCCAAAGAAAATAGGCGCCGCTAAAATCGCGAGAGCCAAGTTACTTGCGATTCCGCGCATTGATTCCTTTCGCTCGAGCTCGCCCGTGCTGTTTGCAGCCATACCTCCGATGACTAACGCACCAACCAAGGCACCACCCAAAAAGACGCCCGTCACTAATGCGATAACGATCGCCGAGGGATCTTTGAGGAACCCAAAATTCCGGATGGCCCAACCGGAGCCTTCAAAATCGTAAATCTCTCGTCGCGTCTTCTCATCATCCTCTGCAAGCGATGCAGCGGCGCGTTCCATCATTACTTCAGCAGAACTTGTAGTCGGTCCGGAAGTGCGAACACCGAGTCCTTCCGCAGCTGCAAGTGGCATCGCAGCGCCATCATCTAACGAGGTTGGTCCGATGTTTTTTGGTTTGTTCCAACCCGGAGGAGGGCTCGGGATTGAGAACTCTGTGTAGCAATCGGGGCAACGAACTTTGTTCCCTACTTCGTTGATGTCCGCATACATGGATGTGCCGCAAACCTTGCAAGGATAACGGAAGTCAGTTCGGAGCGGAGCGGAACTTTGTGCGGACGGCTTCTTCGACGGGCCTGAAAGAGGTTTTGCCTTTTGTTGATTCGAACTAGTCCCGATGGATCCTTGAGTGGCGGTGCTTCTCGCTGCGTCTGCACTGCGGCTGGGTTCCATCGGAGGAGCGAGATTATCAAAGTCCCCAAGATCAAAATCATCGAGCGGGTTAACTGATTTTAATGGCGTCGTAACCTTCTTGGCGGGTGTTGTCTCGACTGGCGCGAGTCGGAACTCGTCGTCATCATCCATCGAACTAGAAAGGCTATTCAGTGATGGGGTTGATTTGGTTGATTCCGAAACGGGCGACGAGGATTCCAAGGCAGGATTTGCCTTCGACTCACCAACCCCAGCAAACACCATTGGATCTGAGAGGGAGTCGCTGGTCTCTGAATTCTCTGTTTCTGGGAGCGGTAGGAGGAGAGTGGTGCCACACTTCGGGCAACTGATCTGCTTACCAGCAAGCTTTGCAGGATACTTCAGCTTTTTCCCGCAACCCGAACAGCGAATGGAGGGCATCTCTTCTGGATTCGTTGCCAAGATTCTCAGTTCCCCCACAATACTCGGTCAATTCGGAATACCCGCGAATCGAATCCGAGCGAAAGCATGCAGCTTTAAAAGACGATGTCGATAGCTGCGGCAACACTCCTGCAGTCGCAGCCTAGAGTAGCAATCGGAACGAGCCTAGTTCTCGATGGTCTCTCGAACCTTTTGTAGAAAATGCTCAGCCCCACCTTTGGAGAGTTCCTTGCAGTGCTTTTCAGCATCTTTCTTTTGTTCGTACTCGAATACGGCAACTCGTTTGAGGTTCTGATTGAATACACCCCAATAGAGTTTAATCCGAGGCGGTTCAGCGACCTTTCGAGTTCTTTTGACGGCAGCCTTCTTGACCTTCTTTGGAGCCGCTGCTGCTCCCTCACCATCCACTACTTCATCAGAATCTACTACGGCCTTTTTCTTGCGAGGTACTTTGGCGGCAGCTGCCATATTGTTTTCAACTCCAGAGTGAATGTGATGCTCGGGCGGGAATATCAAATATAACCGAGAAAGAAATTCTCGAAAAATTCTTCGATTTCTATTGTAACCCCCGCATGGGATTTGCTCTAGCTATAAAATTTGAAGGAAAAGCCGGACATCAGGCAACTACCGTTCACACGCAGTTTTGGACCGCGTCGCTGCTAGCTGAGTGATTGGACGTCGCTCAGCGATCAGACTGCAAATTGTCCCGCCAGCGCAAGCACTAGGTCTATCAGATCCTTCGAGCCGGCGCCCGTCGTCGACTGGTGGCGGAATCCAAAGATTCCAGCCAATTCAAGTCGACAAGAGCTGAATCGACGCTTCGAGCCAGAAGTAGATTGGCTGGCGGCGGGGGTGCGGTGAAGGGTCTCAGGCTGTTGGTTCCCTGAGCCGCTCGCGTTGCATTGGTATCCAGGACGTTTATGGTTCCGCTTTTATCAATGTCGAAAATATTCGAAACAGGGACACTGTTGCCGCTTTGTCTCGAACGAACAAGGTTGGTATCCAAAACGTTGATAGCAACTTGCGCCGGGAACGAAGTGGTTGGGGTAACATCAAATCGTGCATTCCCAAAATAGAAAACGTCGCTCGTCGCTAAGCCGGTATTCGCATTCGATAAAACAGTAATCCGCAACCAAGCATTCTCGATCTCTCGATCGGCAAAGACTAACTTCACCCGATCCGAACTAGCCGCTCCCCCTGACGGGAACGTAGACACAGTTACGGTTGGATTGATCGTCACGAAGTTTGGTGTTCCATCGGGGAAGCTATTCCATATCGCAAATTGGAAACTGCTCGAACCAATCCCACTTAAGTTTCCGGGATTGGTCAGGTCGACCACAATCCCATTCAAGCCGCGAGAGTAATTCGTATAGTTCGCAGTGGTCGTCGTCTGACCTGGTAACAGGGCTTGTTTGGTTGCATCAATCGCATTGATCGGGTTTACCAAGGGTGAATTGTTAGCGCCGCTGGTTCCAAAGCCGGCTGCATTGTTGTAAAAGACTTGTCGTCCTGCAATCGATGCTTGAGCCACCGCTTGGACTTTCAGACTCGCTTGGCCTTGGGAATAAACATGGAACGAATCGGAGCTTATCGTTTCCGTATTCACAAACGTCCAACCCGAGCCAATGTTGACGATGTCGCCGGAGTTCCGGCGTACGATGAGAGTGTTTGATTCGTCGGAGAGGTTGAGCACTTCACGGTGATTGAGCGTCAGCGTGTTGTTGCCGCTGCCGGTGATGTCGATCGTTTCGATTCCTAGAATCCGGTTGTCGGGGATGTTACTTAAGTTCAGTGATAGGCCACTTCCATCCAAACGCAAGGAGTCGCTGCCATTGCCGCCGACGATACGTTTGAAGTTCAGATCACTGATGGCCATGATATCGTTGCCGCGACCACCGAGGAGAATATCGGCACCGCCATTACCAACGAGCGTATCGTTGCCGTCGGCTCCGTTGAGAATCTGTGCTTCGGAACTTCCCGTGATTGTGTTGGCGGTGTTCGTTCCGAGATTGCTTGGGAGAATCGAATTTGTAAAACCGTTGCTGCCAAAGATTAGATAGCTGTCACCGGCTTCAGGCTTGGCGTTCCCCGACGCATCGGCATCGCGTGCCCCGATGATCAGATCGTCGAAGCCGTCGCCGTTGACGTCACCGGCGCTGCTCACCGATTCGCCGCTTCGGTCTCCCGGGCCCGCGCCGAAGATGTTGATTCCAGCGGAACCCATGTTGGCCAAATTGAACGTCGTGGGAAGCGACGCGGCTCCAAAGATGAGGTAGCTTTCACCGGCATCGGACTTAGCATTCCCCGACGCATCTGCGCTTCTTGCCGCGATTACAAAATCGCCGAAGCCGTCGCCGTTGACGTCGCCGGCACTGCTTACGGTGCTGCCACTTTGGTCAACCGGATCCGCGCCGAAGATGATGATCCCAGCGAAACCCAAGTTGGCCAAATCGATCGTCGCGGGTAGCGATGCTGCTCCAAAGATCACATAGCTCTCACCGGCGCGATCCTTGGCATTCCCCGACGCAGCGGCACTGTATGCCCCGATGATCAGATCGTGGAAGCCGTCGCCGTTGACGTCTCCGGCACTGCTTACCGAACGGCCACTAATGTCACCCCCATCCGCGCCAAAGATGGTGATGCCAACAGTTGGTCCAAGAACACCCAAGTTGGCCAAATCAATCGTCGCTGGCAGCGATGCGGCTCCAAAGATCAAGTAACTCTCGCCGGCCGAAGGCTTGGCGTTCCCCGACGCCTGTGCGAACCTTGCCCCGATTACAACATCGTCGAAGCCGTCACCGTTGACGTCCCCGGCGCTGCTAACGCTGCGGCCGCTAAAGTCATTCGCATCTGCGCCGAAAATGGTAACCCCAGCAGAACCCAAGTTGGCCAAATCGATCGTCGCAGGCAGCGACGCGGATCCAAAGATCACATAGCTCTCACCGGCGCGATTCTTGGTATTCCCCAATCCATTAGCAAATAATGTTCCGATAATCAGATCATCGAAGCCGTCGCCGTTAACGTCCCCGGCGCCGCTCACGGATTCGCCGCTGCCGTCATTCGCATCCACGCCGAAGAAAGTGATCCCAACAGTTGGTCCAAGTACTCCCAAGTTAGCCAAATCGATCGACGCGGGAAACGACGCGGCTCCAAAGATCACATAGCTCTCGCCGGCATAGGACTTCGCATTCCCCGAGGTATCGGCGGATCGTGCCCCAACGATTAGATCGTCGAAACCGTCGCCGTTGACGTCCCCGGCGCTGCTCACCGAATCGCCGCTTAGGTCGGACACTTCTGCGCCGAAGATGGTGAATCCAGCGGAACCCAAGTTTGCCAAATCGATCGTCGCGGGCAGCGATGCAGCTCCAAAGATCACATAACTTTCACCGGCGTTAAACTTGGTATTCCCCGACGCACGGGCAGTGTTCGCCCCGATTACAAAATCATCGAAGCCGTCGCCGTTGACGTCCCCGGCACTGCTCACCGAACCGCCGCTAGAGTCGCCCGCGTCCGCGCCGAAGATGGTTGTCCCTTGCCCGGCGACAAGTGCCGCTAGGTCGATGACGAACGTTACGGCATCATCGTCGAAGATCGTTCCTTGACCTTGTGCGTCGCTGATCGTGGCGTTGGTGGCACCGCTGAGATTGACGAAGAACGTTTCGTTCAATTCATCAAGCAGATCACCCTGGACCAAGACGGTAATCGTCTTGGTTGTCTCACCCGGAGCAAACGTCAACGTATTTGAATTCGCTGTATAATCACCTGGGGCGACGGCCGTGGCGTTGGCCGTGGCATAGTTAACGCTGACTGATTGAACGCTGGCTGCGAACAATGTCACCGTGAACACAGCGTTGACTGTCCCTATATTCCCTTCGCTGACTGTGACATCGTTGATCGACAATGAAGGAATAGCATCGTCATCGGTGATCGTGCCTAAACCTTGACTGTCAGCAAGACTTGCATTGGTTGGTGAACTTAGGTTGATAAAGAAGGTCTCGTTGATTTCCTCCAGAAAATCACCGACGATCGGAACGGTGATCGTCCGTGTCGTCTGTCCTGGTGTAAACGTCACACTTCCCGATGTGGTCAAATAGTCTCCAAGAGCGATTGCAGAGCCGTCCGCAGTCGCAAAATTCACCGTGACCGTTTGACCGCTTGCAGCAGAGAGTGTCACCGTGAAAACTGCGTTCGTGGTGCCCGTGTTGCCCTCGAGCACGGTCACATCGTTGACCGACAACGACGGCGTCGGATCATCATCGGAGATCGTGCCTACACCTTGACTGTCCGCCAAGCTTGCATTGGTGGGCGTACTTAAGTTGACAAAAAAAGTCTCATCGACTTCGTCGCGAAGATCACCGACAACGG
>JAIYDQ010000215.1 GCA_027487375.1 Planctomycetaceae bacterium | reverse complement strand
TCTGTTGCGTTCATGCAGAGCGGCTTCTCGCAAAGCACGTTCTTTCCCGCAAGCATGGCTTCGGCGGAATACTCGAAATGACCACTCGGCGGCAAGGCGTTGTAGATCCAATCAATTCCAGGAGTTTGAATCAACTCTCGATAGCTCCCGATCGCGAGTATCCCGAGTGCCGACTCATGAAGATGTTGCCGGATAATCCACTGATGAGCACGCTCGACCGATCGACTTGCAATCGCAACAAGTGATGAGGATTGAGACTGTGCAATTGCTTGGACCATGCGATTGGTCACACGTCCCGTTCCCAGAAAGCCCCATCGTTGTCTCATCGAAAAGATCCTATCAAGCTTGCGGTCGTTGGTGTTTGATCGTTGAATCTAAACGTGCTGCAATCGTTGGCAATTCATATACGGGCCCGTGATTGCAACCGGGGCAACTCTTGGCCGTTTTGGCCCAATCAGCAGGCGACGAAACCGTTTGTGGCCAGAAAGGCCATGTTCGGCACTGCACTGGCCTCGCCTCGTAGACCATGCATCCACGAGTTTTCGGATCCAAGAAAATGCAATCGCCATCGGAGTATTCGACCAAGCTTTGCCGAGCGAGAACTTGCCTTACAAACTTTCGCTTAAATCCATCTATGTCGTCTTCCATATTCATTGCGACAGCAAGGCGATCGATCTCTTCATCAGTCACCCAAACGTATCCTGTCTCAGGGCCACTGCAGCAGTTACCGCACTGCGTGCATTCAAAAGCGAGTCCTGATTGATACCAAGGCAAATCCACATTCTCATCAATCATGCCACCACTCCATTGAGCTCTTGAATTGCGATCTCTAAATGGTCCAAATCTTCTTGAGTGGTCGTATGTCCGATGCTGAATCGCACCGTTCCACCTTCCTGTAGCGTTCCCAGCTTTTCATGAATCAATGCTGCACAGTGCAAACCAGATCGAACCTCGATATCAAATGAGCTATCCAAAATTGCGGCTAGGTCTCCAACTGAAACCAAAGGAGAATTGCTTCGAACACTGACAACCGGGACATATTCACCGACGCTCGCGTGGTGAGTTCTGCCTGCTTGCTGACCGGTACTCGAACTAAGTACTGTGTTCTTGTCGCAAGCAACTTCTCGTTCATGACCAATTACGGAACAGCCTTTCCACTGGCGAAGTATTGCAAGAAGACGTCGGTAGTGTTCTTCAATCACAGGATGTACGAAAGACGTTTTGCGATTGGAATTCAAACTCTCTTGAGGGATTGACTCCAACGACTTCAGGCCAGCTTGCCAAGCGGCGATCGCTGGTATGTTTAGGTTGCCAGCTTCTGCTTTCGCAGGCCAGTCGGTCGGACCTTCTAGTGATTCACTTTGAGTTCCCGAACCACCAACACAAGGAGCATTCAGTTCGATGGCCGCGCTCTCGTTGGCATATAACATCCCGCACCCCATAACGCCACCAGCTCCCTTATGACCCGGTGCAGCGAGGAGATCAATACCAAGGCTTTCAACATCGATCGGGATATAACCTAAGGTCTGAGCCGCATCCACTAAGAACAAAGCTCCACTTGATGCCAACATATTGCCGATCGCATCAATCGATTGAATACGGCCAGTCACATTCGAAGCATGCGTGAAAGCGACCATCCGCGTCTTTGGTTCTAGTGCCTTTTGAACATCTTCAGGATCAACCCAACCTGTCGCATCGCAGTCGACAATCGTCAGTCGAATTCCAACGGTCTTACTCAGCAAGTGCAAGGGCCGAAGAACACTATTGTGTTCAACAGCGGTTGTCACCACGTGGTCGCCTGCCTTGAGCAAACCTGCAAACGCAAGATTGAGGGCAGCCGTTCCGTTATGAACCATCGCAATCGACGAAGCAGATTTAGCGCCGATCATTCCCGCCAATTTTCGTCGAACATCTTCAACAATCGACTGGGCTATAACGGAAGATCGATAGCTTCCACGTCCGGCGGTAATCCCGACTCGTTCTTGATAGTCCATCCAAGCCGCATTAACTCCAGGCATTTTCGGCCAGCTTGTTGCCGCATGGTCCATGTAGACTCGTCGAGCGATTTTGCCTTCGCTACTGATCATCAACCACCGATCCTATGCATCGTTCGTTCGGGAGATACAAATTCTGGCGTACCGATTCCGTGGGCAGCAAATTTACTCGCTACGCATTCTCGCACTCGCTCAACGAGTTGCTCCGGATTGTATTCACCTTGCAAATATGGTCGCAAATCCCACTCCTCTTTCCCAAACAAACAGTTGCGCATAAGTCCCTCGGCAGTTATCCTCAAGCGATCACAGGCCCCGCAAAAAGGCTTCGAAACCGAATCGATGAAACCAACCGTTCCCGTGCGATTTTGGAAGCCATAGTTTGTGGAAGGTCTAGCCGGGTCATCACGATCGAGCAACTCCATCGGGCCGAACCGCTTTTTCAGAAGCACTCGTAACTCGTCGCCAGAAATCATTTGGGTTCCATCCCAGCTTCCGTCGGCATCCAATGGCATGTACTCAATAAATCGAACGGTTAATTCGCGTTCCAAAGCAAACTCAACCAGTTCTGTCGCATCCTCCAGATTGATGTCTCGCAGCAGAACCGCGTTTAGTTTGGGTTTCAAACCACGTTTGACTGCCGCGTCGATTCCAGTAAGCACTTTCTCTAAGCCATCGCGTCTGCTGAGCTCCTTAAAAACGGACTCTCGAAGCGTATCTAGCGAGATGTTGATGTTCCGAAGCCCAGCTTCGATCAACGCGTCGATTTGTTCCGCTAGCAACATCGCGTTAGTCGTCAAAGCAATCGACTCGATGCCAGGAACAGATGCCAAAAGCTTAACCAGCGTATCAAGTTTCGCGCGAACTAATGGCTCACCACCGGTCAATCGCAATCGTGTGATACCGACCGGTACCAAGGCTCGTACAAGCATCTCAATCTGCTCGTAGGTCAACAGTTGGTTGCGTGGTAAGAACTGGACTAAGCCAGCTGGCATGCAGTACTGACAGCGAATGTTGCAACGATCGGTGACACTTATACGCAAAGAGCGATGCGTACGTTGAAACGAATCTATAAGCGAATTAGCGATAGTTGGAAGAGGTATGGATTGCATGTTATTGCGGCGATGGCCGCGGGTGTAGCCATTGTGGCGGTTGGTCCTTGGGCGAGTGGTCTCGCTTCCAGATGGGAACGTCTGCCTTGAGCCGTTCCATGATCCATTCACCAGCTGCAAAAGACTCCTTCCGATGAGGCGAAGCAACAACCACAGCGACGCTCGCTTCACCGACGGCAACACGTCCCAAGCGATGAACAATCTCGACCCATTCTAGCCCCCAACGCTTCGATGCGTCAGACGCAATTCCACTAAGCCCTTGGATCGCCATTTCTCCGTAAGCCTCGTAGAACAACGACTCTGTCTCATCGTCTCCGGTCCACTGCCGCGTGGTCCCCAAGAACAACAACACAGAACCGCAACTCGGCCGGTTCGCCCGCTCCAGCATTGCCGCCGAATCAATTTGACAATCTACCAGGCTCACCGCGAAGCGGCTGGAATCGATGATTGAAGGGCTGGGGTGTTGCAAAATCGGGGTCACTTCAAAGCAATGGCAGGCGAACTTTGGAGGCAATGTAACTTGCTCGTTCTCGCAGTTTCCTTTCGGAAACGCTAGTCACATTATATTCAAGCAATCATTTTAAGGAATCCAAGTAAGCGACAACCCGAGGACGATTCTTCTCAAGATAACCAAGGCTCGCAATGAGCGTCACTCCAACGGCGATCCCAAATGCCCACCATGGCCATACTTGGTCGATCGCTTGCTGTGCATGCCAAACCATCCCAAGTAACGCGATAAAAATAAATGCCGATCCACAGTAAAGAAACGCGCGAACTCTTGTGAGAAATCCGGCTACCATTCCGATCACGGAAATCAATAGCAACACAAGCGGTGGCCAGAACTGCCCATCAAAGGCTCGAATCATCATCTCGGCAGTACTGCTCAGGTAAGCTACAAGTATCCCGATGTACCGAGTCGCCGTGACGGAAGTTTCAGTAAGTTTGTTTCGGTTCCACTCAACGAATCCTAAGCTCGCGATGGCTGGTGGTAAGAGCCAGAACTGTGGATGCTCAAAGAATTGCAAGTTTGGTTGGCTTTGTAACAAAGTCCAGAAAGCCGCCAACGTCAAACAAGCCGATAAGATCCTAAAACCAATCGACCGACTTATCCAGCTGTGCAATCCATACAAACCACCCGCAATCAAAAGCAGCAAGCTATACGATTCCAACCTATCCCAGCCAAAGCTGTTGTAGAGTCCTGGACCAAACTTCGATCCCCAGACACCGGCCAGTGGAATCACAGGAAGCAACAGAGCGCTGCGGGTGATGGGATCTGTAAGAATTTCGAGCTTGGTTCTAGCGAGCATTTGACCGATCGCGAGACTTGTCATCGCAATTGCGAACAGGATGACAGGCCACCAATTGGCCAATACACCAGAGAACAAATATGGGAAGCAAAGGTAAATCGAAGCTACCACGCCAACCAAGCTAGCTTCCGCGAAGTAAACCAGCATCGCACGACTGCCCCGCGTCAACCGCGAATCGATCCCAAGCGGAAAGGCTGCCGACTGGATGCATCTCCAAAACATCGCGACCCATCCCAGGATAAGAAACGTCTTGTTCATACCGCTGGCAGTTGCGATGTCGCCACGTGAACTCCTAGGCAACGAGTTCCCAATCAGCAAGACTCCAGCCGCCATCGCGATCCCGATCGCCCCCCAACTAAAAAGAAACAACGCATCCAGCCAGCGACTTGTCGTAGACTTCTCGTCTTCGTTCGCAATCAATTCTGGGTTGTCCGATTTGAAGCTTTCGTTCGCCGCGAAGTAAAGCCCAGCTCCCCAGTATCCCCACGACATCGAAACGCCAGCCACAAGCAAACGTTGAAAAAACAACCAACTATCAGATACGCCATGCGCCATCCACGATACGGGTGCCGAAGCGATTGCAAATAAGAAAATTGCCCCGGAGAGAAACGCCAGTCCCGTTCGTTGCCATGCGACTTGGTTCTCCCTGCCCGCAACCGACTTGCCCACAACCGACAAGATACTCGTTGCGATCAGTAACGGAAGCAGCGACGCCAACTTGCGAATTTCTGGCACATCGCTCGCAAGGACCAACCCAATCGTCGGTAACATCAACAATGCTCCTAGCATGCAATGCAACCTAGGCATCCAAACTTGCACGAACGCGATCTCTCGGTGAAAGGCTTCCACTTGCTCGTCCGTGGAAGCTCTAAGCCATCGACTTCTCGAAGAGCTTGCTTCACGCAAAGCAAACGCCATAGCACTTGTGCCGGCAGCAATGGAAGCTGTCCATATTAACCAACTCAATTCACGCGGAAGTTGAAGGTTCGCACACACGATCAACGCGATCGTCGAAACAAGTGACAAAGTCGAGGCGTAGACCGATGCAAATTGCACCCAAGTAATAGGTCTTAAGAACCGCAGCAAGCTCAAGCCAAGTGTGCCCGCTGCTAACAAGCCGATCGGTATCCCATTATGTGACGCTTGACCAATAATCTTAGGACTTGCGTAAACCCAAATCGCCGCCAGTCCCAACGTGAAGACGGGAACATGCAAGCTGGCCGAACTATCAACGTGCCGAGCACCGGTGTATTGATCAAAAACCTTTGCGAGCTTTGAAGCATTCTCGTCATGCTTGCGATCGAACCAAAGGCGAAGTAGGACACTTAAGTAACCAACAAAGATCGGTCCCGCCATCGCAATCCATATGCCATCCAGTGGCGAATTCCTTCGCACGCCAAATCTAATCGCAATTAAGACCGCTGCCGATGCAATAACGGCAGCGACATGACCACGCCACGATTGACCTGATAGAACTCCGCTCATGGCAGCAAGTACAGCAAGCACGCTCAATTGCCCCGCCGACCACCAAACATTGGGATCGCTAACAGAACTTATAAAGCTCAGTAAACCGCAAGCGATCGCGATAAAGACCCATAGTTGCTGTGCTGCAAAAGAAGTTCGCGAAACCTCAACTGGTCGAAGCCAACGAAGCGTCAGACCGATCGAAAGAGCAACCAGCCAAAGCGAGACCAGCATGCGATAGGGCTCGAAACCTTTCGCTCCCGCGAACTGCCAAGTCGGGAACTGCACCAGTAGGTTCGCGTAAACACAACTGGCAAGTGGAGCTGACAACCCAAGCCCCATCGCAAGCATCCCAAACTTGCTAGCACCGTTCCTTGCAAGAGATAAAACTGCGATCGACAAGGCAGCAACGTAAACCGCAATTGACCAACCGCTCCCGAGGTGGCTCAATCCAACCATGATCGCTTCGGGATAACAAATCACAACCAATGCCGAACCCATCGACAAAACCACCAGCACGCCAATCGCCAAATTGGATAAGGTACTGATCGATTCTTCGGCTCGCTTCCACCGCCCCCCTTTCGCGGATTTGCTAAGTAGCGTGCGAAAGGACGTTTGCGGACTGAGCATTTTGAGAGTCGCGAAGTTCTTGAGAAAGCAACCTGCGATTGTTAACCATGAAATTGCTCCGAGTCCAAAACCCAAAACTTGCAGAAACCGAATACAAAGTGTTACCGACTGCCCTATTACATAGGAATCATCTATATCGACCTCCACCTCATCCGCCATGAGAATCAACGAAATCCCAAAGGTCGCGGCACTCAAGGCAAGCATCAGTCCGAGTGTCGTCATCGTCGCTTGCGAATCGCATAACCAAACGCTTCGAATCCATCGAAGCACAATAACCGACATCCAAGGCCCAAACCAAATCAGCGTTTCTGCCAATGGCGAGTATCCTTCGGGCAATCGAAGATTTCCAGTCAATGCAGCAGTCGCACCCACGATCGTGAGCAGAACCAGAACCAGCCCAAGAGAGTACCGAAAGTTTCGGAGCCCACAAATGAAATCAATTTCCTCTTCGGTTTGATTCTTCGAAGGAACAACAGGACCAATGAACTCTTCCCAAGCATTTTCCGAAATCTCACGCCACTTCGGAACACACAATGGAATAATCTCCGACAAGATAATCGAAACAGCGAGAACCCAAAGAATGGCCGGAAACGACCACAGACTTGCCAACCATGCCGATAGGCCAAGTGCCATAACCAACGGAAGCGAGTTCAACAGTGTCCAATCCAACGCATTTGCGCGACGCCGAAACAAATGCACAACCATCGCGCCGTGAGATGCTAAAGCGAATAACAAAGCGTTGAAGCCCCAAACTCCAATTCCTGATACGTCACTTGTATTGAGTGCCGCTTGTCCTCGGATACTTGAAAGTGCATGAAAGTAAGCTGGCCAGAACATCACCCCCATCAATACCAACACAGTCCCGACAACAACCACAGGTACGGAGAACCCGGGACTCAACGCCTCCGAAGTCGAACCTGTAGCGCCAGCCGAACCAACAACTCGCAAGTAATCGCAAACAATCGTGACCATTACAGCAATCACGCAGATTATCGAAACAACTCCTACCGGTCCGAGAGATCCATACCATTGAAGCTGAAGTTGCATGGACCAAAACAAAACCGACAGCCATGCGATTGCTGCAAGGATAAGTAGCTCGCGAAGGGCCTCACTTCGAAGAACTTGCCACCCACAAAGCAGAACTAGCGGAAGGGTCCAACCATAAGCAACGGCATACTGGGTTCCCCAAGTCCGCACGGGAAGCCATAACACAAACGTCGAAACGCCGATCAAAACCAATGCACCGTAACTCAATAGGTTCTGAACGTTTGCAGCAATCGGCGATCGTAAATCGATGCGAAGCGATTTGTGTCTTCTGCTAAGTACAACCGCAATCAATCCCCACGCAACCGCAAGCAACGCTAATCCTATCGCCCAGGCATATCCGGGTCTGGCTTCGCCGAGCCAGGTTGCCAGAAAAGGACTCGAATGAAAAACACGTATGATCCCGATCAAGCCTAAAACTTGCCCCGTGATGCAAAGACAAGTGATCGCGAACGAGTCCCTAGGAATCGTTTGATCATCCATCCCAGATCGAACGAACCGTTCCTGCAATAAGATCGCAGCAACAATCGCCAACATTCCATAAACGAGAACATAACTTGCAGCCCAGTCACCACCATAGGGAGTCAAACCCCAAGGAACCAAGCACGCAACAAGCGACAAGATCGCACTCACTAAAATAAGAAACGCTCCAGCGATCAGTGCTGCGTTGCTTAGGATTGCTTCGATCTTGCGAAGTTCAAACCAACGACGATTGGGGGCTGCGAACGCCCATGGCTGAGTCTCTCGCCTTTCAAAAATCACAAATGGCAATTGATGAAAGACTTGCCAAAGGCATCCAATCAGGAGCCCAACGAAGCCGACAATCGTAACGCTAGTCACACGTCCGCGCGAGATCCAATCAACCGCAACCAAGACAGATCCCGCTCCCCCGAGCGACTCGATTAACAAAGCTGCCGACGCGAGAAAAGCCACCCAACTTGCGATTAAACTCCATCCAACTCGTAGCGAGACCCCCTGCGTAAACCATAAAGCACCCACAACAAAGAGCATCGCAACAAGTGACACTCGTAGGTCGCAACCCTGCCACGCCACCGCAGCGAGCCCAGTCACCGCGAACAAAGCTGCTAACCATGAAACGATTGCGAGAGTACTTCCACCAACGGATTTTGAGTGATCGTGAAGCAACGGTAACGCGTCAGACGGTACCGCTTTCAAGTTCCGACTTAACAACTCCTGACAATTGGACCAACCCCATGCCGCTAAAACGCCCAGCGCCGCTGCGGTAGGAATCCAAAGCCCCGTAAGCATTGGTGGATTCGACTTCCATTGAAGAAAGGCGAAAACAATTGCAATACTCATCGCAAACAGTGTCTGAGTCATCATCCCTAATGATCGCCGAACAACAGAGTTGTTGATGCTCTTACTGTCCAGAACACTCCGACCGATCGATTGCGTGACGATCGACGCAGCAAAAACTACAGGTAACAGTATCCCACACGCAAACGCGATCGCTTGATTGGGCGATGCTTCAGTGATCGTCTGACCAACCCAATAAGAAGCAACCAGCGACAGACTCGCGAGGATGGTCAGGATTGTCAACGAAGGCCATCGACCACCATAGAGCGACTGTGAAGCCGTCTTGGCGAGCCACCCATAAACAACCAATCCAATTGCGATCATGGCTCCCACCGTGACCGTAAACACGGGCGGCTCTCCGTCGCGTCGAACCAAAAGGATACTAACCAAAACAGATAATGGAATGAGCATCAACCCGATATGCAGTATTCCACGTGAGGTGCTACGTAGCTTCCATTGCTTCAGCGTGTACTGACCCGCCGCGTGTACCGCAACGGTTGCTAACATGAAGACAACCGACGGGAAAAATCGATTCGTTTTCGACAGCGTGCTCCATAAACTAATCACCAGCCCAACCGAACAAACGACAATCAATGCAGCGCTGACAATCTCAATCCAACGAATGTTAGATCTTTCCATGAACGACTGAAGTAGGTTCGTCTTTACTTGAACAGGCGCTCTGGGCGCTGGTTCAGGCTGCTTGTCATCCGAATAATCTGCGTCCAAAGCATGAACCGAGACTAACTCAGGTTTGGGCGACGCGAGAGGCTCAATCGCAACGGAGGGCTTGGGTATCGATTTCCACTCGGGCACGATTTCCAAATCTTGCTGTTCGTTCAAACCCTTGGTAATCGCGATCGTTTCGATTGTCTCCTGTGGTGCGTTCCTTTGTGCTGGCTTGGGTTCAATTCGATCCTTGAGGTTGGCGAGGAGCTCAACCAGCATTTGGCGTTGCGACGGCTCAAGCCACCCTTGGATAACGGAATAATCCAGAAGCCGATAAGCCCCTTTAAGATCGCTGGCTGGGTTAGGTGTGTCAGGCTTTACCGGTCCGGAATTGCCTGCTTGAACATGACGAGTATCCTCACGATATCCCCCCAGGCACCATTGCGCGATCTTCCAGATAAGATGCCCCGTGCCCGCCCAAAAGAAGACAAAAATCAGCAGCCCAAGAATGCCCCAACCGATTTCCATGATGTCACTTTAAAGTAGCGTGCGTCTTAAACAAGCGGAGTCTATCACCAGAAATTCTGAGCCTCCTCGATACCATCGGTTCATGTTAGTCTAAAGCTCTTTGAATTCCCATCGTGCATACCGTAATTGCTTTTGGTACGGGGAGAATAGCAAAGATCGACCAATCCAGAGTGTTTGCATTTAAGTTCACATCTAAATTCCTATCAGGTACGCTTCAGATATAGATGAAACGACAGGTTTCGATGCTCATGAATACCTTCAAAGAAGAATGCATCTTATGAACTCAATCGCGTTTCATATCGCAAGTGGCGATGCCTTTTTCTCTGGGAGTCTAATGTGGCTTCTTGCAATCGCAGGACAACTATTGGATCGAAGTTGGGTTAGACGTTTACGCATTTTAGCGGCGATCGTTGGGACTGTGCTGATCTCATTGTCGTCAACCGCAATACCTTTGATCAGCGTAATAACGTTCCTGGTGATCGGGATCATCAGCATCTTTATTTGTTCTCCAAATACGCCCCAAAAGCGTCTCGCATTTATCTTGTGGTTTGTAATAAGCCTATTCATCGTCGGGTATGAACTGCGATTTCGATTTCCTTCGCCACCGCAAACGCTAGCAGGGAATCGACTAATTGTTATTGGTGATTCGATCACAGCGGGGATGAATGAGCCCGAAGAAGAGAAGTGGCCTTCGTTGATCGCAGCTCAACACCAATTGCAAGTTACGGTCCTTGCACGCCCTGGCGCGACAGTAAGTAGCATCATGAAGGTTGTTGAGCCATTCGAACACCAACCGTCGTTGGTAGTTTTGGAGATTGGTGGCAACGATGTTTTGCAGGACGGCTCGCACGCGAAGTTTTCTCATGCTCTCCAATTGCTTTTGGAAGAGGTTTCGAAAGGCGGACACCGTTTGGTAATGGTCGAACTTCCTTTGCCACCTTTTTACAACCGATTTGCGGCGACGCAACGATCGCTGGCGGCGAGGTTTAACGTCAAACTGATACCCAAACGTGATTTTCTTTCTGTTCTGGCTACAGCGGGAAGCACATCTGACTCGCTTCACCTGAGCAAACTAGGACACGAAAGGATGGCGAAAATGATTTGGAAACATATTGGTCCAACGTTTCGATAAAGCCCCGTTTCTCCCTGTGCTTGGTCGGTTTTGATTGCTGAGCTACTATTATGCACTTGTTCATTGATCAAACCTGATCCAAAACCTCACTCGTGAAGAAATTCCCTTGTCGACCATCCTTGAAAAAATTGTCGCGACCAAGCGGCTGGAAATAGAAAAAGCAAAAGCAATTTGCTCGCTTGCAAGCCTCAAGTCGAAGCTGTCATCGGCGCCGCCGCTACGTGATTTTCACGCGGCTCTGGCTGGACATCCACGTATTCGGCTTATTGCGGAAGTCAAAAAAGCGAGCCCCTCGAAGGGAATTATTCGAGAGGATTTCGACCCGGTTGCGATCGCGCGAGCGTATCAAGCCGGTGGAGCAGCCGCTCTAAGTGTGCTTACCGATCGCGATTACTTTCAGGGCGATTTGGCTTATCTCACTCAGATTCGTAACACAGTAGATCTCCCACTACTTAGGAAAGATTTTATCCTGGACGAGTATCAAATCGTCGAGGCTCGCGTTGCCGGTGCGGATGCTGTGCTGCTGATTGCCGAGTGCTTGTCAGCGGTCGAACTAATGCACCTTTATCGTATTTCGAGAGACTTGGGGATGCATGCGTTGATCGAGTTGTACGAGCCTGATAATCTCGAAGCGGTTCTTGCAACCGGCTGTCCACTCGTTGGTGTCAACAATCGCGATCTGCACACTTTTCAAGTCGACCTTCATCATACGATTCGAATGAAAGAATCGATTCCTGGCGATCGATGTGTTGTGGGTGAGAGCGGGATCTTTACGGCCGCTGATGCAAAGCTACTGTTTGATGCGGGCGTTCAAGCGATACTAGTCGGCGAGTCATTGATGAGGCAACCGGATATCACTCAAGCTGTTCAATGTCTGTTGGGGAACGCGTGACGAATTCTCCAAACGATCGAGGTAGAAACGGTAGTGAGGCTCCGAGCCGCGACTCGATTGCCGAAGATTACTTCACATCGTTACCGTTCGCCCCCTATCCGGTCCAAGAAGAAGCGTTACTGGC
>JAIYDQ010000234.1 GCA_027487375.1 Planctomycetaceae bacterium | reverse complement strand
GGTGGACCTGGATACAGTTCGCATAGCCCGTCCGATAAAGAGCTTTACTGGAGAGGCTATATTGAAACGCCGAACCCATGCAATCCTATGTCACCAGGAAGCTGTGGCCCGAATGGTTTCGTTGAACCAGAAGCCCTTCCAGCGCCATCCGGTATCTACAACCAGTCACCACAATCATTGCCTCCTCAAGGCTTTTCACAAACCGGAACCAATGTTCCGCCTAACGGTGCGACTCCCGCAGGCTATCGGGTTTCAAATCAAAGTAGCGCCGGTAGTTTGAACCAACCAAGCCGATAACTTGCAGCCCACCTATTCCTGAGACCTTATTCGGTATTCGCCTTAACCATACAAGTGCAACATGAGCAATGTTATTCGCCTAGCCTTAGTTGATCCTCACGATGATTCGCGCGAGGCACTCAAATCTATGCTGATTGGTATGGATATCGTTTGGCTCGAAGCAGAGTGCAGCAGATACGAGTTTTTCCAGGATGTTGTCTCGCAAACCAATCCTGATGTGGGTGTCATCAATCTTGACGGCAACCCCGAGAAAGCGATTGCGTTGATCGAAAGGATTCGCGCATCTACACCTGATTGCGTTCTCCTAGCATTGTCCAAAAACACCGATGGTCCAACGATTCTTCGGACCATTCGTGCAGGTGTTCGTGAATTCCTTACGTTACCGATTGAGGTCGAAGAAGTTCACAGCGCGCTAAACCGGATTCAAGAAGCGAAATTCGGATCGGGAGACTCTCGTGTTCGAACTTGCAAAATGATCGCCATTGCAGGAGCTACCGGTGGGGTAGGTTGCACTTCAATAGCAGTCAACATTGGATGCAACTTGGCAAGCAATCCCGAGAATTCCGTGGCTCTCGTTGACCTGGATCTTGCGTTGGGGGACGCAGACGTGTTCCTTGATTCGATACCTGACTACAGTCTGCTTGATGTGACAGAGAACGTCGCGCGGCTCGATTTTCAACTGCTTCGAAAAAGTCTTACAAAGCACTCGTCGGGACTCTATTTGTTGCCCCGCCCAGTTCAGCTTCAAGAGTTGTCGGCGATTAACCCCGAAAGTCTTCGACGCGTCATCGGTCTCCTTCGTGCCTCATTTACACACGTCGTGATCGATACCTCAAAGTCATTCAGCGCGGTCGATCTAACAGCGATGGAATTGGTCAATGAAGTCGCATTGATTGTCCAGTTGGATCTCCCATGCCTTCGAAACATGGTGCGATTGCTGATGAGCTTTCAAGAGATGGATAACATTCGCGACAAGGTAAAAGTAGTCGTGAATCGTATGGGACTTGAGAGTGGCCAGATCAGCTTGAAGAAGGCTCGTGAGACCATAGGCCGTGATGTCTTTCATCAGATCCCGAACGATTACCGCACGATGATTGAGATGCGGAACAACGGTGTCCCTTTGATCGAGCAAGCGCCCAAGGCACCGATAACGCAATCGATCATGCAGTTGACAGACATGCTGGTTGGAAATGTTGCCGAAACAATCGAAGAAGATGGTCAACCAAGTAAAGCAAAATCGGTCGCAGGAGCTGCAGGTTGGTTGAATTTCTGGCAAGGGAAGCCGAATGCAAAGCCTGCAGCAAAGGCGACACCAAAATAGATCCGGTTACAATGATCGGTATAAAACCCGATCCGAGTAACAAGGCTCAATGTGAACTATCTCGCGCATGCGTATCGATTTTTAGACAATCCCTACATTGTTGCGGGTGTCGCGCTTCCCGATTGGCTGAGTGTCGTCGGACGGCAGTATCGTGCTCGTTCGAATACCGCAAAAATCGCATTAGCGGATCTCCATCAAGTCGAAGTCTTTTCTAACGAATCGGATCGCTCCCTGGTTGGTGATTTTCTGCAAGGTGTTATTCAGCATCATGCCGATGACGACACGTTTCACCAAAACGAGACCTTCATTCTGACCAGCGCAAAGCTCTCAGTTGCCCTGCGGGCCATTCACGGTCCTGGCAGTTCCATACGTTCGGGATTCCTCGGGCACATCGTGATTGAACTTTTGCTTGACGATACGCTCAGTCGATCAGATCGCAATTTACTTCGAGAGTACTACCGAGTAATCGACAGTTTGGATCGAGAACTAGTTTGCAAAGCAGCGTCTCTTGCGGTCGGAAAAGAGGTTGTCGGCTTGGACAAATGGATAGATCGATTTGTCGAGGAGCGGTTCTTAGAAGACTACTCCGATGATCGCCGGTTACTTCGACGACTAAACCAAATCATGAAACGCGTCGGACTGGAACAACTAGGAGATGAAACACTCGCCTGGTTGGCTCTTTGCCGCGACGAAGTGAGCCGTCTTTCAAGTGACCTTTTGCCGAAGTGAACTCAATATCATTAACGAATGGGGGCTTTTCCAAGTAGCCTTCGAAGAATTCCAATTTGGCCGGCATGAATCGATTCGTGAAGTGGACAAAACATGAGGGCACCTAAACGAAGCGGATGAACCGCATACGGCATCTCTGTCGGCTCACCAAGCGAACTGGCGGGCAACAAGGCCGCTTCGAGCATCGCTTGCTTGTGAATCTTGTCAAGGATGTCCATGAGGTCTTCTGGACGAACGCCCGTTTCCTCAGCTGAAACAGCTGAGGTTCCGCGACTGAATTTTTTTCGAAGCCAACCCGGCATGAGTTCCAGGTCTCCCTCAGCACGACCTCTCTGCCGAAATAGCATTAACCCATACTCGGCAACAGCCAGATGCCCGACTTGCCATGCAAGATGCGTCGGAATCCCTGATGGTTGTTCGTACCACGACTCGAAAGGAATATCGGACACCAGGGTAAGTGTATACTCTCGGACAAACCGCATTTGCCCAACCGCTGCGTCGCGCTGGAATAGAATCTCGCTGTCGCTTAACATGCTTCTTAAAACCTCGACGTTGCTCAGGACATCCCCTGAAATATTGAACACGTAAAACCTACGCGATTTAACCCACTTTGTAACTCTATCGCCCGAATAAACAATCCATGACGGAACAAACCTTTACCTCGGAACTGCTGAAATCCACAGTCAATCAATATCCATGGCTCGGAGAAAGCATCGATAAGCTTCGCGAGGTTGGGCACGACTACTGGAGTCGAGGATGGTCCCGTGGAACCAGCAGCAACTACAGCATTGTCATTGATCGGAATCCGGTCCGACTTTTGGTTACCGCTTCAGGGAAAGACAAAGGGCATCTCAGTAAAGACGATTTCGTGATCGTCGATCAAGATGGCAATTTAACACCCACTGATCAATCAAAATCGAGTGCCGAGACACTTTTGCATTGTTCCGCTGTTCTTCACCGAAATGCAGGAGCAGTCCTTCACACCCATAGTGTTTGGGCGACGATTCTTTCGCAACATTACTCGGCCCTGAAAGGAATATGGATCGAAGGATTTGAAATGCTGAAGGGTTTAGAAGGAATTTCAACCCACGAAAGTAAAATTTGGCTACCCATATTCGATAATACGCAAGATATCCCAGCCCTTCGTCGGGAAGTCGAGGATTACTGGCTAAAAAATCCTTCCTCCCAATGCTGGGGGTACCTGATCCGACAACACGGTATGTATTGCTGGGGATCTGATCTTTCTCAAGCGATTCGCCATATGGAAGTGCTTGAGTTTTTATTAGAATGTTTAGGTAGAAAGATGAGCGTCTTGTAGTTTTGCTAACCCAAATTTGGCGGACACCTACCATGGAAGTTCAGGACGATTACGTGGAAATTGCAGGCCAGCAGCCTTCGCGTGGTCACACTCCTCTTGGTGCCATCTTTCTACTCGGAGTGGTATTAGTCTCGGGCGCGTTTGTCGTCTTTGGACGCGGGATGATGCAAAGCCATTTTCTTTCGCAAGAAATGGAACAGTCCAAAAGAACAGTGGTTATTGACTACGATGGTAACCAGATAGTCGAACCAATTTTCGAAGATGACTCCTTAAGTAACAGATGAAAAGCAAATCTCGAGCAAGACAAAAGTAAGTAAGCCTTTAATCAGATCAGTGGAATGTAATGCGTGTCGGTGAAGTCGTAAAACTAGCGTACGATCGGAATTATGGATTTATCCGCGCGGATAACTTTCGCGATGATATTTTTTTTCACTTCTCGACGGTGGTAGGCTCCAATCCAGAACGGTGGTTCCTTGGCCAGGAAGTCGAGTTCGACTTGAACGAAGTACGCCGATTAGAACTGGGTGAGCTAAAGGCAGAAAAGGTACAAGCCGCTTCTCGCCCTTTGTCCCACAAGCTCGATGAGACTCAGAAAGCGGGAATGACTCCCGTACACCATCCCCGCGCGAAACGTCGCAAACCTCTCTGGCGAGAGAAATCAGCGAGTGGTGACCAAGCGCCACAAACATCTGATGATTCAGACGGGAACGCAAAGCCAAACGAAGCAAATTAGCGACTCGCTAAATCACTAGGCGGGAAGTGGCTTTTAGTAGTAGATGTCGTAAGACATGTGGAGACTTCTACCACTTCTCATGCATGGGTCGCAGTCCGAATTCTTACGAATCCGGCTACTTCAATAATCAAGTTGGTTCTAGTGTTCGATCAGTTTTGAAGCAACCGATGGCCCGCTCTAAATGCTTGACTCTTCTTCACCGTCAGTGAGGTTCTCTTTGAACCGATAACCCACTCCGCGAACGGTTTCGATTACATCCGCCTTGCCTTCCATCTTACGCCGAAGAGCGCGGATGTGGACATCGATCGTTCGCTCCAAGACGAGAGTGTCTTCGCCTAACGCAGCATCAATCAATTCAGACCGTTCAAATGCACGTCCTGGCTGCCGAATCAATGTATCGAGTAATCGAAACTCGCTCTTTGTCAGGTCCATCAGCTCGCCGTGAATCATCACTCGGTGACGCATGCGATCGACGACGACTCCTAAACGCGAAACCAAATCGACCTGCGGATCCGGGATAGAAGATTTGCGTCGCTGCAAAGCCTTAATACGTTCCAACAGAACCCGAATGCTGAACGGCTTTACAACGTAGTCATCTGCACCGACAGAAAAGCCAATCAGTTGATCAGACTCCTCGCTCTTGGCCGTCAACATCAGAATCAATACATTCTTCGTATCAGGGTTAGCTCGTAGCCTTTTGCATACCTCAATACCATCGATTACTGGAAGCATGACATCCAAGAGTATCACATCTGGCTGCTTCACTTGAGCTTGGTTCAATCCATCGCGGCCATCATGTGCCCTGGAGACATCATAACCAGCCTTCTGCATGTTGTATTCGAGGATTTCTGACAGGGAACGGTCGTCCTCGATGATTAGGACTTTAGTCTTTGCCATTCGTAGATCGATTTTCTAAGGTTCTTCTGTGCCTGACAATGATCCCACTGATCATGTACACGACTTCTTCTGCAATGTTGGTTGCGTGGTCTGCAATCTGTTCAATATGTCGAGATGCGGAAAAGCAATGAAGAGCGGTCGAGATGCTGTCGGGATGCCGCTTCATGATCTCGACAAGCTGATCGATGACCTTCACGTTCATCGCATCCACCCTGTCATCAGCACTGATGACCTGGTAAGCATGATCCATGTCTTGGTTCACGAACGCATCCAGACTCTGACGCACCATCGATGCAGCCATACCGGCCATCTGATGTAATTCGACCGGGATATGGAAATCGGGAAATGGGCTCACACTGTGCGCTCGCTGAGCGATGTTGCACGCCAAATCCGCCATCCTCTCCAAGTCATTATTGATCTTCATCATTGTTGTCACTCGACGTAAGTCTGCAGCAACCGGTTGGTGAAGAGCGAGCATTTTCAAACACTCCTCCTCAATCCGAACCTCGCTCTGATCAATTTCCTCATCACGCTCAATCATCTCCAAAGCAAGCGCGTCATTTCGTTCCACCAAAGCTTTGACGGCTAAACCGATCATCTCCTCTACGTGCCCTGAGAGCCGCAAAAGGGAATGAAAAGCTTCGCTAAGGTCTTGGCTTAAATGGCGTGACATGTATGCTCCGAATGTGCTGACGGGGTTTGCTATCTGAAAAAACAGGACAACGGCAAGGCAGAAACAAAGCTCTTCCTCTTGCTACAACCCATTTTGCACGACCACGCCCTTCAGCGATAGGACGCAATCTTAGCCATATTCAATGAAGAAATAGCGAAGAAATCGTGAAGACTCGGCGTAGTTTGCCGTTCACAAACCCCCACCAGAAATTCCGCCAAATTGCTTGAAAAAAAAAAGAAAAACAAGCTTGCAGATACCCGACAGTCGCGCCTGGATGAGTCATTTAGCGTCCCAGCAACCGCCTAGCGTTAACGATACGAAAACGGCCAAGTAAGGCCCTTCACGCGAATCGACACCATCCGCCTGAAAATTTGAGGCAAAAACAATTGGCTTTCGCCGGTACGAGTTTTCCACTAATCGTTTTTACTCGTAGGTCGGAATTTATTTATCCACGACAAAAACGGGTTTACATACCGAGTTTGTATCCAGAGTCGACCTTGGCCAGAGAATTGGCAGACAAGTCCTTCGCCGCTGAAAAAGAGCCGTTTGAATCCTCCACCGCGTAGGCCAGGCAATGTTGTAATCTGATATTGGAGTGTGTCTTCAAAGGCGACGATGTAGCCTGTGTCGACAACGTAATCGTCGGTAACATCGACTTCTATGACTGCACCGTAGGAGTTGAAAAAGACATCACCGCTTCCTGTGGCTTTCAGCAATACGAGTCCTTCCCCACTGAAGAAACCTTTTGCTCCCTGCCACTTTCCAGTGATATCGACCCCTTCGCTATGTGCCAGGAAGGCTCCACGCTGGAGGATGAGCGATCCACCTGTTAAGCGATAATGTTGTGTGTCGCCAAGATGCCCTGGAGCGAAGACCACCTCGCCGGGCCCTTTGGATGCTGTAAACGTGTTGACGACCATACTTTCGCCGCCAAACATCCGTCCAAGCGATTTCATCGCGCCCCCTTTGAGAGCCGCTTTCATCGTTAGAGATGGACTCATCGATGCCATCGCCGAGGGTTCGGCGTGAACTTTTTGGCCCGGTTGTAAATTCACCGTCAGAAGCGAGAAGTCTGGTCGGAAATCTATCTTGTAGTCGAGTGCGTTTGTCATGGCGGTTACTTGCGAGCTTGGGGCTGCACTGAGATCGGTTGAGCGAGAAAGCGGAGCGAGAGAAGAACGACTAACGTGGCTTTAGCTTGGGGCCTAGAAGCTTACCGAGGCTGGGTGGGTTATGGGTTTGGCAGTACAACTTACCTCGACCAGAAAACTTACACACCAAGCCTTCACCACCGAGGAAGCTTCCGATAAGGCTCTTGCCAGCCTTACCAATTCGAAACTGCAACGTGTCTTCGAAGGCAACGATGTGACCTGAATCGACTGTGTATTCGCCATCGACGTCAACGGAATAGATCGCCCCGTAGCTGCTTAAGAACAAATTGCCTGCACCGGAGCACTTTACCCAAAACATGGATTCGCCACTGAAGAATGCTGAGCTGAAACCTTGCCAGGTCGTGTCGATCTGAATGCCACTGTCGGAGGCAACCCAGCTTGATCCTTGCACAATCATGGATCCGCCTGATAGCGAGTGGTGTATGCAGTCACCCAACATTGTCGGACCAATGATCAGCGACTGGTTTGGTTGTTGAGCAGTAAAATGGTTCAGGAAGAAATTCTCACCCGAGAACATCCGCTTCAACCCCTTCATGATTCCACCGCTACCGCCACGGCTTTTCGAAGTCGTTTCGACGGTGATTCCTTTTGTCATCGCAATCATCGCACCGACTTCACAAGTCAATTCATCTCCTTGTTCGAGCGAGAATCGAATCGCAGTCGCAGCTGGCTGACAGAGTAGTTCATGTTTCATGTTGGATCATCCCTTCTTGGTTGTTTTTTCTTGGGCGATTTAGAGATGTGCATTCGTCCAAGCCGCTAAGCCTTCGAAGGAGCGCGACTGCATATAGATTTTGCCTTGACCATTGACTCGCGTGATGAGCCCTTCTCCGCCAAAGAAACTCGAAAAGATCCCGCCCGCCATTCCGACTCGTATCCCAATCGTCGGCTCGTACGCGACTAAATGCCCTGTGTCGACGATGTATTCACCTACGACTTCACGAGTAAAGATGGCGCCGTAGGCACCGAACCAAACCCGCCCGTAGCCACTAACCTTCATACGAAACAGTCCTTCGCCCGAGATGAAGCTGCGAATGCCAGCCCACCCGAGTCCGAGAGTGACTTGCGGTT
Organism: Planctomycetaceae bacterium; assembly: GCA_027487375.1. Classification (GTDB taxonomy): domain Bacteria; phylum Planctomycetota; class Planctomycetia; order Pirellulales; family Pirellulaceae; genus JAIYDQ01. Next base: position 11,417 of record JAIYDQ010000234.1, on the reverse strand, counting down.
CACTTGCAATGTATGCACCGGGCTGAAGAAACATCGTGTTTCCTTTCAGTTCGATACAGGCCATGTCACCGGGAAAAGGTTGTGTTATTACGATGTGCCCTGGCTGTGTAGCTTTGAATTCATTGACGAATATCGATTCGCCTCCGAAGAGCCTCCTCGCGATGGCACGAAAGACGCCGCCATTCCATCGAGTCGTCATCTCGACACCGCTGCTCATGCTGGCCATTGCATCTGCTTCGGCGACAATCCGGTCGCCCGGATCAAGATTCACCAAGAGATTAGCGAACGATGGCGCGTTGCGTATTGTGACTTCCATAGGTTGCCTAGTCAAAATCGAATGAAGAGAAACATCCACTAATTCGCAAGCTGATTTTGAACTTCCTCCCACGGTAGCTCAAGTAGCCTATACGGCTTTTGCGGAATTTGTTTTTGATAATCCTCGATTCTAGCGATTCGGTCGGCGTGTTGAGGATGGGTGCTGATCCAAGCTAGTAAATCTGGAATGTCCCCTTCAAGCTTTTCGAGCATCTGAAAGAAGTCAGCCATGTTCTTGGGATCAATACCCGCTTCGTGAAGCATTCGAGCACCTTCTAAGTCTGCTTCGGTTTCCGATTTTCGGCTATAGCTGGTGAGGATCGACTCTTGCGCCAGCTGGGTACTCAGCGCTAATAGTCCGCCGACATCTCCGGTTACTAACTGGATCGCAGCGATGATTCCGAGCGATTGCCCAACCCCCTTGAGTCCATGTCGGAGTGTCGCGTGAGCCATCTCGTGAGCGATAACTCCCGCCAGTTGCTCCGCAGATTTTGCCTTCTTGATTAAGCCCGTGTAGACCACGATCTGCCCACCTGGGAGCGCAAAAGCATTCACGGTTGGTTCATCAACCACCATGACACGAAAGTTCAAGCCTTTTATAGCACTGTGCGGTTCAAGCTCTTTGACGATGTCGTTGACTAGTTTCGTCGCCACATGTCCTGCATCCAAGCGTGCATGAAGGTCTACCGACTTGATCGCGACACTGCCGATGTTTTCATCGATGCTGATCGGTAACGCAGCAACAGCTGCCTGCGTGGCAGCGATCAATGCGTAGTATCCGATAACGCCCGCAATCAATGTCATGACTGAGCCGACAGTCAGCCAGAACAAAAATGTTTTCTCATGCCCACGTTGCTTAAGCTGAATGGCTCGCAACTGGCCTGACAATGCACCCGTCGAAAGAGTTTCGAGTGCTTTGGGAAACCCTCGCTCTTCGCAGAACAGCGTGATGCTGCGATCACTGTTCCTGCAGAAAATCATCCGCCCGCTCGCCCCACCTTTGTCCAGCTGGCATTCGCCAAATGGGATCTCAAAGCGTTCTTCCTCTAGCGTTTCCGCGACTAAACCATAGGAATTAATCGAAATCTTCGCAGCTGCTCGACCACCCTCTATCTTGTCACTGAAAACACCGCCAAAGAAATCCTGCGATACGTCATGCATGTTTTTCAATCAAGCAAATGAGAACACCAATGAAAAAACAACAGAGCATTGATTGTAACACTAAGTCGCTTAACAGTTTTTCAAAAACGAGATTGGCCAATAGCGTGACAAATAACAGAAGTTTGCATTAGAAGCAGCCGACGGGGCTCGATGCAATTTGCACTGGCTTCTATGATCTATCGCTTACATATGCTTCTGGAAGTTTGCTTCTGGTTTGTCGGCTCGATGGCAGAATGTCGAATGGCGTTTTACTCGTGCGCTTGCAGACGCGACATTTCAGACGACATGCCTCAGATTGACGCGTTTTTCGCAATTTCGCTTACTCAGTTTGGTTCTACCGAATGTTTCGTCCGCGACCGCAGTTGATCGCTATCTTCGCTTTGATTGGAGTCAATGCAATTTGGGGGCTTTCGTTTCCTGTCATGAAGTTTCTGAACCAAGAGGTTGATCATCATTTCAACGTCACTCCGGAGACGGCGAGTCTTGCTCTTCGCATTGGTTCTGTGGCCTGGATGATTGCGATTCGGTTTGGACTTGCGCTGGCCATGATGGCGATTTTTGTCAGAAGCTTGATTCGGAACGCATCTGCCCTGGAATGGAAAGCAGGGATCTGCATCGGGATTTGCTTTTATCTCGGTTTGATGTGCCAAGTCATTGGGTTAGCGACAATCCCCGCATCGAGGAGCGGATTCCTTACAAGTCTCACCGCGATTTTCATTCCACTCGCTACGGCAGTTGCCATTCGACGCGCGCCGGACTTTTTCGTGTGTGCGGCAGTTGCAGTCGCGCTATTTGGAGTTGGCGTTTTAACCGAACTTGCGGCGATCTCGACTAGCGGACTGAGCTTCACATCTCAGGCTCTTGAGGCCTGGTCAATCGGTGACACTCTGACAACCGTGGGTGCAATATTCTTCACAGGACAGATTCTCTTGATTGATCGGATTGGTTCGCGCGTGAACTCGTCAGGGCTAACTCCCGGTATGTTCTCAGCGGTAATCCTGTTAGCGTCACTTACTTTTGCAGTCTGCTCGCCGATGGCTGTTGAAACTACGAATGCTAAATGGATCGATTTGGCCCTGAAACCAGCTTTTTTTCCGCTATTAGGAATTCTCGGATCGGTCTGTTCGCTTGTCGCATTTATCGGAATGAATAAATATCAACCCTATGTGACGGCGACTCAAGCGTCGATCATCTATTCGCTCGAACCCGTTTTCGCTTCGGGGTGGGCTTTGTGCCTTCCGGGTTGGATCAGCCTTTTCACCGGAGTAAGCTTTGCCAACGAACAGTGGACAGCACCTTTAGTTCAAGGCGGTAGTTTAATCTTGCTCGCAAACGTTATCATACTGTGGCCAAGAAATCGGGATCGAGATTCTGCAAGAACGAGTTAGCTAATGAGTGCACTTCACCCTGGAAGATGGTGGCACCGCGACGAAGAGAGCAGCCGCATTGTGTGCGATTTGTGCCCTCGTCAATGCAGCATGAAGGAGGGGGACCGCGGCTTTTGCTTTGTACGAAAAGTCGAAGATAACCAGATGGTGCTGGATACGTATGGTCGAAGCACTGGGTTTTGTATCGATCCAATTGAGAAGAAACCGCTCAACCATTTTTATCCTGGAACGAGCGTGCTGTCCTTTGGTACTGCTGGCTGTAATTTGGGTTGTCAGTTCTGCCAAAACTGGGACATCTCCAAGTCACGTGAAGTCGCAAAGCTCAGTTCGATAGCGGAGCCCGAGTTAATCGCAGAGGCCGCAAAGCAACTCGGCTGCAAAAGCGTTGCGTTCACTTACAACGATCCGGTTATTTGGGCAGAGTACGCCATCGATACCGCAAAGGCTTGCCGCGCACTGGGAATTCAAAGTGTCGCCGTTACCGCCGGTTACATCTCTCCTGATGCTAGGAAAGAGTTCTATTCGCACATGGATGCGGCGAATGTTGACCTCAAAGCCTTTTCCGAGGAGTTCTATCACAAGATCACCTATTCGCACTTGCTGCCTGTTCTCGACACGTTGCGTTATCTGAAACATGAAACGGATGTTTGGTTTGAGATCACAAACCTCATCATTCCGGATTCGAATGATTCAACAGACGAACTGACCCGAATGTGTGATTGGATCTTGAGTGCACTGGGACCGGATGTACCGGTCCATTTCTCAGCGTTTCATCCTGACTTCAGAATGATGGATCGCCCCAGAACGCCACCTGAAACGTTAATGCGAGCGCACTCAATCGCAAAGCAAGCTGGACTACGCTACGCTTATGTCGGTAACATTCACGATGTCGCGCGGAGTTCCACCTACTGCTGGTCTTGTTCTACACTCCTGATTGAACGTGATTGGTATCAATTGGGTCAATATAGACTGAAGCGTGATCAATGTCATGCCTGCGGAATGAAACAATCAGGTCGCTTCGGTGACTCACCTGGTGACTGGGGGCGTAAGCGACAGCCTGTAAACTTGGATTCTTTTCGGCAAACGCATGTTTCGGCCAAGATTAGTAATCCAATCATGCCGATATTAATCAATCGCGAACGATCTTCGACGGAAACTCCGTTATCATCATCCACTGATTCGCAAATTTCTTCTCACGAGGCCTCTATGTCTACGCAATCTATATCAACACCCCTATTGCAAGCTGGAGATCTGTCGATGCTGAATCTCGTTGAATTGAACGAGCAGCAAAAGACTGCAATTCAAAAGGCAACCCAGCTCGTCGTCGTGGCAACTGTTTGCAATCGCAAGCTTGGAAACGAATGGATCGATGTGCTGGGACCTTTGGCTCCTTTGCAAGTGATGGGAATGTTCACCACTCTTTATCGTGGTTCGCAATTGCGGGGATGTTGTGGTTTCTTAGGTCAACCCACGTCGCTAAGTGAAGCGATCCTTTCGTCAGCTCGACGAACAGCCAAGGAAGATAAACGGATGCCCTCTATTTCCGTAGCAGAGCTTCCATATCTGAAGTTGGACGTTTCGATACTCGCATCACCGATTGTTTTGACAGCAGCTCCAGAGAGTCGCGTTGACCATGTTCAAGTAGGAAAACATGGACTGAAAATCATTCTCGGACAACAAGCAGGACTCCTTCTGCCTAGCGTTGCTGTCGAGCAAGATTGGACTTCGAAGCAGTTTCTGGAAGGTGTTTGTCGCAAAGCGGGATTACCTGAGTCGGCTTGGATGAATGCAGAAGCAAGACTTGAAACCTTCGAAGGAGTCCTGATTGAAGGCACGATCGAACAGGCCAGCCTGCCAGTGGAACTCCCCACAGCGAAGGCACCGGGTGACGTTGCGAGTCTATTACGATTAAAGCAAGTTGCCGCTCAAAATGTTGTCGCAATGTCGATGGGTGCAACACCAACCTATTACGCCCCCGACGCGATGGACGGGAACGTGCATGGCATTGTTTTGTCAATCGTCGATTCTGCATCGGGCGAACCGTTCGTTCACTGGATGAAGACATCGCTCCGAAATGATATGCCTCTTCAATCGAGCTTGTTTGAGCTTTGTCAATCCGCCGCAGGTTTTCTTGCAAATGCTCAAGTCCAAAAGCAGACCGACCTTGATCTAGTAATTTCGGTCCTTTTTGACCCAGCCCATCACGGCACGATTGGGTTCGATGACTGGAATGGTCGTGAGCTGAAGCCCGAGTTAAGCCGCTGTGAGATCGCTGGTGTTGCCCCATCACTGCGGGCCATGGTAGCTGTGTGTGGCGATCTGGTAACGATTGTTTTCGATGGCGATAAAAGCCCGTATGACTTACTAGTTGAGTCGGCTACTTCCGTCAAAATTCGCCGTAACCCAATCGGGATCTACTCGATGGCATATGTTTCTACCGCTAGTAAGCTTCACGCAAGCAACGCACCCAACTCAAATAATGACGAGACAGTCCGCATGCCTGCGCTCGCTGGTTCCTTCTATCCCGCCCAAGCGGAAGACCGACGAACGATAGTCGGTCAACTCAAAGCCAATGTTCCGGCCTCGTCAACACCCGGGCAGGTCCTTGCGATCATGACACCACATGCCGGTCTTCGCTACAGCGGCCAGGTCGCCACGGATGTGTGGAGTCGCGTAAAGTTGCCATCAACCTTGCTCATAATCGGTCCCAAGCATACGTCGATGGGTTCTGAATGGGCCATGTCGCCATCCACAGCGTGGGAATTGCCAGGTGGCGACCGCTGGCTGTGCGACACGGAGCTTGCAAAGAGATTAGTCGATGAAGTCGACGGATTGGAGTTTGACTCTGTAGCCCATTTACATGAGCACTCTATCGAAACGCAGCTCCCTATTCTCGAAGCTTTGTCGCCGTCCGATGATCGACCGAAGATTGTCGCGATCGTGCTGAAGAACTCATCGTGGGACGAGATTTTGCTCGCGTCAGAGCAACTCGCCAAGGTTTTACGCGACTTACCCGAGCGGCCGCTGCTGGTGATTTCAAGCGATTTGAATCACTTTGAAAGTGAGGCAGAAAATCGCCGCAGAGATCGCCTTGCAATCAATGCCATGTTAGGTGGTGAGCCTCAAAAACTAATCGATGTTTGCAGAGAGAACCAGATAAGCATGTGCGGACTCGTTCCCGCAGCGATCGTAATGCAAACGCTTATTCAACTGGGCGAAATCTTTACCGTCGAGGAAATAAGTTACGACAACAGCGCAAGCCACGGTGGTGATGCGGCTCGCGTTGTTGGCTATGGCGGAGTTGTATTTCGCTCAACCGCTTCACGTTGATCGCACGTCTTCGGCAATCGAAAACATTGAAATGGAAGCTTGCTAGTACTTGTGCTCGTGCTCCAACAGGAGCGCTCGATTACGAGCAGGAGTACCGTTTCACTGAGCACGAGCACGACTTTCAATATGTTTGCACCGGCGATTAGCGAGACGTGTCTCATTTGATAAGATGGTGAAGCTCGAATCCTCACTACCGTTGATTCGTCTTTATTCCTCTCCCTCACTGTGTAGCGTTACGTATGTCACTTCAATGGATAGCTGGTCGCGTTGAATCGAAAAAAATATGGACGGATGGACTTTTTACATTGTCAATCCGTTGCCCGGGAGTAGCTCCGTTCGAACCGGGGCAGTTTCTTCAAATTGGTTTGGAACAACCGGAGAAACACCTGCATCGTCCCTACTCGGTTGCATCACCCCACGCGGACGTTCTCGATTTTTACATCGTGCGAGTCGAAGGCGGCGCATTGACGACGTTGCTTTGGGATCTTCCCATAGGTGCCGCGATTGATGTTTCCGCGAAAGCTGCCGGCAGCTTTACGCTAAGCCATACTCCTGCTCTGAAAACGATTTGGCTTATTGCTACGGGCACAGGTCTGGCGCCTTACGTAGCAATGCTTCGAGACAAGGCTGTCTGGGAACGTTATGAAAAAATTGTTTTGGTTCAAGGAGTACGCCACTCAATCGATCTAGCTTACTTAGACGAATTTGCCGAGTACAAAAGATCTCACCCCGATAAGTTTCGATTTGTCTCTTGCACATCGCGAGACAGTCACCCCGGAGCTCTTGCGGGCCGAGTAACTACTCGACTTGCAGATGGCTCGCTAGAAGAAGCCGCCGAGCTCTCGATATCACCGCAAGACTCTGCAGTTATGCTCTGCGGCAATCCGGATATGCTCAACGAAATGGAGTCGATCCTTGAAAGCCGTGGTCTCGAACGCCAACGAGCCAAACATCCCGGTCAAATCATCGTCGAGCGATACTGGTAAATCGAAGAACCCAAGCTTGGACTGACCATGGATTCGCAGCAATCGGTGAACTATAATTTGGGGAGAAGCATTCCTGTTTTTCGAGGTGGGTATGGACCGTTCTCATCTACTTTCTGCGCTCGACCAAGGGCCCGTTCGTGTTTACATGAATGACGGAAAGACTTACGAAATTCCGGATCATAAATCGTGTCTGGTCGATAGCACGACGGCGTATGTTTTGTACCGGCGCGACGATGGAAAGCTGAAGGCTCATTGGTTAGCACTGGTCAGCATGAATCGAATCGAGTCACTAGATTCTCCAGCAAGCGCCACGTCCTAAGGAAGACTTGCCTCATAGATCAACTGCAAGTGCAACCGACATGGCCCGTGGACAACTATCTTCACTGGATCGGTACGAAGTCATAGTTGCAAATAGCGACCGCGCGACTACGATTGAATTTCATCAAGTAGTAAGAATAGCGTATCGAACTTACAATAGTATTGGTGATCTAGCCAATTCCGTTCCTACTTGATCTTTTTCAAATCGCACTGGATTCATGCATTCTTCAATAGCAGCTATACATTCTGATCTGCATGAGTTTTGGATGACCCGTGCGATCGATCTCGCTCAAAGAGGTCGTGGTAGCGTTGAACCGAATCCGATGGTTGGTTGCGTTGTTGTCAAAAACGGCAAATGCATCAGCGAGGGATTTCATGAGCGATTTGGATGTGCACATGCTGAAGTCAATGCAATTTCAAAATTGTCAGCCGCTGATGTTGAAGGATCGACTGTCTATGTGACACTCGAGCCTTGCGCTCACTTTGGTAAGACACCGCCATGTGTTGATTTGCTTTTGCGTTCAAAACCGAGTCGAGTTGTAATCGGTCTGCAAGATCCGTTTCCTGAAGTTGCAGGACGAGGCATTCATCAGCTTCGCGAAGCTGGAATCGACGTGTTGGTCGGTGTCAACGCTGATGCATGCGAGCGATTGCTCGCTCCGTATCTAAAGCGGCTTCGAACAGGTTTACCTTGGATCATTGCGAAGTGGGCAATGACGCTCGACGGTCGACTGGCAACGCACAATAAGGATTCGAAATGGGTCACTAATGAACAATCGCGACAACACGCGCATCGAGTTCGTTCTTGTGTCGATGGCATCATGGTCGGCGTGGGAACACTTCTCGCAGACGACCCAATGCTCACAGCACGAGCCGCAGCATCCGGGGCTGATGAAAACCTTCCCTACGCGCTCCCAGGGAATCGAAATCCGATTCGCATTATCATGGATCGTCAAGCTCGCGCTCCGTTCGAATCAAAATTGGTTCAGTCCGCTCGCGATCAACGTACACTGATCGTTTGCGGACCGAACGCGGAGAGTCGTCGAGTCGATGCCTTACGTGATCATGGTTGCGAAGTCGTTGTATGCTCGAATGAAAGCAGCCCGACGATGATTCAAGAGTTATCGAAAATTCTCATACCAGCCGGGATGACAAATCTTCTGATTGATGGCGGACCACGACTTATCGGGAGCTTGATCGATCATCAATTGGTCGACGAGCTCCATATCTATATTGCTCCGAAAATCGTTGGCGGTACACCAACAGTCGTTCCCAATCATGGGCAAGGGGTTTTGAGGATGGATATGGCAAATCAAATCGAAAACCCGCGAATACAACTGATTGGTAACGACCTATTCGTAAGTGGTTTATGTAAGTATTCATAGCGAACTGGCTGCGCCGCCAAGTAAGGCAGGCTTGACATAATATGACATCAACGCCAAATGCATTGAGCCTCAGGCGATAGCCGAGTTCAAGCGACTGACCATCCCCTTGCGCTGCAACGTCCAACGACTCGGCTAGCGCCAGCGGCTCGAGTGGTTAAACCCTCACTTGGCAAAAGCTTCAACCCAAGCGCGTAGATGCTGGCAATCAATGAGAATTGTCAATAAAAACTTGATTTCTCTAGCTTGAATTGATGAATTCGAATCCGCTATCGCTTAGAATCACGAAATTGATTATGAAGATTTGTTGAAGACCGGTCGGGTTCTCTCCGCTCGTTGGTCAGGTTGTTTTCTACCATTCAGGAGCCCTCGATGGCTAACCCCGCAGTCACGCTTGCAGCGCCCCGTGTATCCCTTCCCGTAATTGATCATCAACCGCAACCCTACGACGGACCAAGCCGGGACGAAGTGATTGCTTTGCGGCATCAATATGTATCCCCGGGCGTCATTACTTACTACAAAGATCCGTTGATGATCGTCGAAGGGCACATGCAGTACCTCTATGACGAGCAAGGTACCCGCTACCTTGATGCCTTTGCCGGGATCGTGACGGTCAGCGTTGGGCACTGCCACCCGTCGATTCTCGAAAAAGTCAAAGCGCAATCCGGACGGCTTCAGCATACGACGACAATTTACCTAAACCCAACGATGCCTCTTTTTGCGAAGAAGCTAGCCGAAAAGATGCCTGAGGGATTGTCGCGAAGCTACTTCACCAACAGTGGAAGCGAAGCCAACGAGATGGCAATTCTTTCCGCCCGTGAATACACCGGTAATAGCGAAGTGATCGCCCTTCGAAACTGCTATCACGGTGGGACATCGAGCACGATGGGGCTGACGGCTCATAGCAATTGGAAATTCAAATCCAATTCAACCGCAAACATCCATCACACCCATCCGGGGTACTGCTATCGCTGCCCTTATGGTTTGACTTATCCGTCGTGCAACGTGAAGTGCGCTCAAGATGTAAAGAACGTGATTCAGTACGAGACGTCGGGCGAAATCGCTTGCTTCATTGGGGAACCGATTCAAGGTGTTGGGGGAACGGTGATTCCGCCGAAGGAATACTTCCAAATCGTTTACGACATTGTTCGGCAACATGGTGGAGTCTGTATCGCAGACGAAGTCCAAGGTGGCTTCGGACGAACTGGTAATCACTATTGGTCGCACCAAAACTGGGGCGTGAAACCCGATATGATCACCATGGCAAAAGGGATTGGTAATGGAGCGCCGCTTGGGGCCATGACCACCACCGAACCGATTTCTGAAGTCCTCAAAAGACGCGTCCACTTCAACACGTTCGGCGGGAACCCGATCACGATGACGCAAGGGTTAGCGACTCTGGAAGTCATTGATGCAGAAGGTATTCAAGCGAATGCGTTGTATGTCGGCGACTATTTGAAGAGTGCTTTAGAAGACCTCCAAGACAAGCACGCAATCATCGGGGAAGTCCGCGGAATGGGATTGATGCTCGGTGTCGAATTGGTGAGCGACCGCGTTTCGAAGGAGCCTGCAAAAGCGGAAGCAGCCACCGTAATGGAAGAGCTCAAGAAGCGACAAGTTCTGATCGGTAAAGGTGGACTCTTTGGGAACGTCCTTCGAATCAAGCCACCGATGTGCATCACAATCGATGATGCGAGTTATCTTGTCGCCATGTTGGATGAAGTTTTGGAGTCAATGCCCAAGCGATAATCGCGTTGACCAAATTAGTTAAACCAAGATCCATTTCACCTAGATTCGAAAGCCTTTATTTAGATGCCAACGCTTGAAACAGTTGTCGACGGACTTAAGCTTCCCAACCCATTTATTATCGGCTCCGGTCCTCCAGGAACCAATGCCAACGTGATCGGCAAGGCCTTTGACGAAGGTTGGGGAGCAGTCATTTGTAAGACTGTTTCACTGGATGCATCGAAGGTGATTAACGTTCAACCGCGTTACGGGCGGCTTCGCAGCCGAACCAGCGGTGAGATTTATGGCTGGGAGAATATCGAGCTTATTAGCGATCGTGATCTCAGTATTTGGCTCGATGAGTTCAAGCAGATCAAAGACAAATATCCTGATCGAATTTTGATTGCGTCGATTATGGAAGAATACAACGAGAACGCTTGGCATGAGCTTGTTGGTAAGTGCGAGGATGCAGGTGTTGATTCGTTTGAGCTTAACTTCTCGTGCCCGCATGGTCTTCCTGAACGCAAGATGGGAGCCGCCATGGGACAAGATCCAGCGATCCTTCGTGAAGTCTGTGGGTGGGTCATGGCCGTCGCGAAAAAGCCCGTGTGGGCAAAGATGACTCCGAACGTGACGCACATCGAAGACCCTACCCGAGCTAGTCTCGCTGCGGGTGTTCACGGTGTCTCCGCCATCAACACGATTCGTAGTGTCTTAGGCGTGAATCTAGATACACTACGACCGGAGCCGTCGGTCGAAGGATACACGACGCCCGGCGGATACTCATGCCAAGCAGTAAAACCAATCGCTCT
>JAIYDQ010000038.1 GCA_027487375.1 Planctomycetaceae bacterium | reverse complement strand
TCACTTTGCCGATCAATGGGCTTGTGTCCATACGGGGGCAGGCTTTGTCGACGTAAAACGCTATCAGAAACTTACCGCTGAAAAGATGCCGCCATGGTATGAGCAGAAGTTATGGGGTGTTTACGACGTACCAAATTATGCGAGAAACCTTTTGAATGTTCCGCTCGTTTGCTATTCCGGAGAAGTTGACCCACAACGCGACTCTGCTGAGTACATGTCGGAGGTCCTTGCTAAGGAAGGTTTGCAAACGACGCATCTCATCGGGCCAGGAATGGGGCACAAGTATGACCCGGAAGTCCTCAAGGACGTCCAGTCGCGTGTTGAGCAATTCGTCACGACTGGACGAAACTCACTTCCGAAAAAGTTATCGTTGCAAACCCGCTCACTTGCATACAGTCGCATGCATTGGCTTCATATTACTGGAATGGAAAGGCAGTGGGAGGACGCACGAGTCGACGCGAACTGGGATGAGTCCTCGAATGAGATTCAAATCACAACCAGTAACGTGTCGAGTTTAACTGTTGATTTGCCTAAGACTCTCGAGAAACCAAAAGTTTTTGTCAACGGAGCGGAGACCGCAGTAACGACAAGCACCGACAATGGCACAAGCTGGAAGTGGGCTTCATCGCCCGATTTAACGACTAGTACGCTTGTGAAGAAGCCACTTCTACAAGGCCCGATTGACGATGGGTTGAAGTCAAGATTTATCGTTGTCCTTCCCGACGGAAAGTCTGATGGTACTGCAGCGGATAAATGGTCTCGAATCGAAGCAGAGCATTTTCTTAATCGCTGGCGAGGACTAATGCGTGGCGACGTGATTACTCGCTCGCCTCGCGAGATAACCGGACAAGAAGTGAAGGACTGCAACATTATCCTATGGGGTACTCCTGCGACAAATTCTTTGTTGAAGAAGATGCTTGAAAGCAAGACGCTGAGTGATGTAATCGTTTGGGATGACCTAGTACTTAAGATTGGAAACCAAGAAGCAGATGTATCCAGCAGTGTTCCTGTTTTCTGCTATCCAAACCCATACAACCCCAACCGGTACATCATTGTCAATTCAGGACTCACGTTCCGCGAAGCTCATGACAAGACGAACTCGCTGCAAAACCCCAAGCTACCCGATTGGGCACTGCTGGATATCTCGCAGCCGCCAAGCCTCGATGCAGCGGGTAAAGTCGTTGCAGCTGATTTTTTTGATAATCATTGGCAAGTTATCGATCGTGTGAAGTCGGCGACTGACCGAGAATAGCCTTATCGAGAGCAAGCAAGCTTATAGTTTATTTCCCTAAAACTTGAGGATATACGATGCATCAAGATTTGACTGTTGGTTCAAAACTGGAGCACTTTGAGATAACAGGGCGCCTGGGTATCGGTGGCGCGGGTGCCGTCTTTAGAGCAAAGAATCTCAATGACGGAAAGGAGTATGCGTTAAAGACTCTCACTTCCGAGACAACCATCAACGAAGAAATTCACAAGCGATTTGTTCGCGAGATCTCTGTCGCCCAAAAACTGAAGCACGAGAACATCGTTGCTTACGACTACTGTGGGTTCGACGAGAATGTGCTTTACTACACAATGGAATTGGTACCATGGGGCAGTTTGAGTGATGTTCTTGCGAAAAAGAAGAAGCTTCCCTGGAGTGATGCCGTTGAGTGCGGAATTGACATCTGCCGTGGCCTCGAACACCTCCATGAATCTAAGATTGTGCATCGCGACTTGAAACCAGCCAATATCTTCTTGTCGGACGATGGTCGACTAAAGCTTGGCGACTTTGGTTTAGCTCGCGACCTCGAGTCGATGCGATTAACGGTCGAAGGATTCACGGTTGGGACCGCAAAGTATCTCGCGCCGGAACAGGCTATGGCGAAACCCGTCGATGGCCGAACCGATCTCTACGCTCTGGGGTGCCTCATGTTTGAAATGCTCACGGGACGCCCTCCCTTTATCTGTGAGGACCAAAGTTCCCAAGCACTAATTTTCAGAGACTTGATGGGCAAGCATGTCAAAGCAAAGCCGCCTCTCGTAAGTGATTTCGTCTCAGACTGCCCGCCCCGGCTGGTTAGTCTCGTGGATCAACTCTTGGCAAAGAAGCCTGATGATCGTCCTGTTTCAGCGGCAAACGTAGCTGAAACTTTAGAATCGATTCTCAAACCAACTGAAAAGCCGGCAGTCGAGCCTGGCCAAGGCGGCGAGCCATCGATTCAAGAAACCAAATCCCTTACAAGCCGACTTGTTGAAGGTGGTCCAACGGAAGGCAAAAATAACAAAGTTGGAATTCTCATCGCTCTGGCCGTTGTGATTGTCGGCGGTGTCATCTTTGCAGTTATGCAATCGCAAAAATAAGCAATACGCGTTTACTTTTCGCCGCGCGACGCGTGTTCTAGTTTGCAAGAACTTCAACCGTTGCTAAGCCAATAACCGTCATGATGGCACCCGCATGTCTGTGCTCACGGTGCCTCGGAATTCACCCCCAAACAACGAGCGTTATTGCGAGTCGACGTAACGCTTGTAAGCTTGTTCGATATCTTCTTTAGTAAAGTTTCCATCGTGAAGAATGAATCGATGCCGCAGCGAGAGTTTCTCGTCCTTCTTGAGCGTGTGAGGCCCGTTGGGGGATTCTGGATCGAGAGTACCGAACGGGTTTGCAGTAAATAGTCCATAGGTTCTTACGTGCCACGATGTTGGATGGCGAAAGCTTGATGGGTGATTCAAGAGAGTGACGCCAAGCGTCTCATCATCAACAGGGCCCGAGTAGTCACACCAGCGACCGCGTTTGCTCCATGCGTCTTTATCAGTCAAGCCTTCGCTATTGAGTATGCGCCCACCTTTCTTGCTGTCCACGGACATCGTGGAAGGAACGCGTATGCTAAGACCAGCGTCCTTTTTGTCACCAAAAGTAACTTCGCCTTCGGTTGCGATGAAGTCCTGATGAAAATCAATCAATCGTGTTTTACCATCAACGCGAAACACCAGTGTTCGAATTTCGCTTAGGGTCTTCTTTCCATCTGGTCCAAGATAGTCGACATCACTTACGATGGTCGCTTGCTGGCCATCAACGGTCATTGAACGAATACCGCGGTGTTTTTGGCTTCCCAGCTTGGCGACACGTTCTTGGCTACTCGGAGGAATAACTCCCTTCTTCTCAAAAGTCTTCGTCTCAGCCCATGAGTCAGCTCCACCAATATCCTCGTGGCCAAACCATATGCCTCGATGATGATAATGATCGGTTACCTCACCCTCTACGTCTTTCATTGGAAAGCTACGGGTCATCAACTTTCCGGTTGGCCCGTAGACTGGCCAAAGATAACTTTTATTGGTCGCGGGATCTTGAAGCACGTATTCTGCAAACGTTTGATCGCCAACTTTTACAATGATCTTTTTGTCCGATTCGGTAAGCGAAAAAACGGCATCCGCAGCCTTCGCTATCGTTGGAAGAACGTATTGAATAGTTGCTAACAGCAGTAGAAAACGAAAGCAAGATATGCGTTGCATAAAAGTAATCTCGGGTTGGAAGTGTTATCGGTGGGATGGACTTGCTATCGCATGCCCGTTGGATTGAGAGCTGTCACCGCTCATCTGCCGGAGGCTTTCACTGAGCGGACCGTGTCGCAGAATTATACCATGGAACGCAACAGCGGGAATATAAACCGCCTGTAACGGAACTTTTCCTGTCTCGCGAAGTTTGAGAATGTATACTCGGATCGATAACTGTGGCCTCCCGATCTGGGCCTTCAGCGTTTTCCTGCCTCTTCACAGCCATTTTCACTAATCCATGGAAGCGAGATTGCTCATGCGTCACCATCCAACGTTTTCGCTGGCTTTTCTTTTGGCAATCGCTGGTGTCGCAAGCTTGAATTCTGACGGACTTTCAGCTCAAAAGGGAAATGCTTCAAATGCAGCGAAAGAACGAAAAGACGACGCGAAAGTCCAGAACGAGCGGCAAGACATCAATGAAGCCGAGAAGAAGATTCAAGCGAGTCTAAAAGAGTTGCGTGCGGCAGAACTTGAGGCAAAGAAATCTGCAGAAGCATTTACCAATTCCAGTAAAGCAAAAAACGAAGTTGTCGAGCGTTTAGAAAAGTCACTGGGTGAAAAGCTAGGCCTACCAAAGGCAAGCGAGGCTCAACGAGCCGCGCAGTTGGCCTACGACGAAGCGTCGAAGCCTTGGTTGGAAGCCATGAAAAAAGATCCGCAATACTTGCCAGCTATTGATAAGGCAACTCGAGCAGCTTCAATCTTAAAGTCAGTCGCGGCAGAATCGCAGCCTGACGATTCATTGCGGCAACAACAAACCCAGGCCGCAAGCGATATGGCTGAGTGGCGCAGCACGGTAAGCTCCTATCTTTCTTCGATTTCGCAGCTGAATCCAGCCCGCGAAAAACTTGCTTCAGCTCAAAGCAAGCTCGCCGGCTTGCGATCACAGCTAAAGCAACAAGTCGAGTCCCATCCAGATCTAAATGCTTCTGAAAGAAAGCGTATTCAAGCGAAGGAAGCGAGCGAGAAGGATGAGCAGCAGGTTGCAATGCTAAGAAGGAGAGCAGCTTCAGAGCAAGGTAAGCTTCTCGCGGAAAAGTCACAACTTGCGAAAGCAATCGCTCAGGACAAGCAGAATGACGGCAAGAACAAAAACAACAACCAGAAAAAGAACGATAACAAAAAATAAGATCGCGTTACGCAAAATCTTTAGGATGGATTGCTTTTGGATTCATCCTGAGAACTTAGTTTGACGATCGATAGATGAGACAAGGACTCCTCTAAGGCCAAACCGTTCCGATTGGAGCGATTTGCGTTCGCCTATCAAAACCCTTCATTTCGCAAGACGCTTCCAGACTTGTGGCAAACGGTTTTGAATCAGTTTTCGGCTTGATTCGGGAAGCATCTCGACTCGCATCGGGACTACTCGAGTATCCTCTAAGTTAAGGTTACCGATTTCGCGACCATACTTATACTCAACGGTCAAATCACCGTTTGCGGTCTTAAGCGAAGCAGCGACATCTGGTGAGGGTACAGACATGTAAAATGCGTCGTCTTGCAAGATCGAAGATTGCGTACTAGCGAGTCTTAATCGATCGGTGGCCAGTCGACGAAACAATTCCTTTGCTACGAGCTTAGCTGGATCAATGACTTGTAGGTGCTCGGACACGAACTGCTGATAGGGTGGATTCCCATCATTGTTCGAATCCGCGTTTCGAAGTGTGTCAAAGGCTTTCAAAATCTCTTCTTCTACCAGCGGGAAGTGAGTGCAGCCAAGGACCACCATTTTGATTGGTTCCTTCGCTCCGGACTGACGATGGGTTTCGACCAAGCTCTTTACATCGTTTTGAATGTAATCTGCGATAGTTGCTGCGTTAGATTCTTGCGATCCTTTCACAAATGCAGGATCGCCCTCAATCGCACCGGCAAGTGCGACCGACCCCTGCTGAATAACGGTTGGAATTCTCTTGCCAGCGAGTCCTGTAACGCGATCAATCGCTTTGGGGTAAGCGTTGCTGGCACAAGTTCCAACGGTTGCCATAATCGCGATGGTTGCGGGAGCATCTGTCGGCGAGATAAGTTCATTGACACCTCGAGCACCAGCCTCGACCACTCCAACCACGAAGACCGGGATATCCCATTTTTGAATTGCTTGACGGACATCTTCCAATCCGTACGCGGTTGCCGTATTACACGCGATAACAATTGCTTTTACTGGCGGTTTATCGAACCGAGGCTTGGTCGCGGTAGATGATTCGAAAGTGCGTTTACCAAGGAGAAAAATGGTGTCTTTCAAGATTAGCTCACGAAGATAATCTTCCTTTCCGCGAGCCGCATAGTTTCCATATGGCATATTGGCTTGGTCACCGAGGTAGATAAAACGCTCGTTGGCGAAGTCGAGTCGACCATCCGATTCTGGGCGCAGATTGTCATTGTTAAACGCGTCCAAAGACAAGATCGCTTCGAGAACCGTAAGTCCGCCTATCCCTGAGTCGAAAACACCGATCGGGAGCTTAGTCAAATCGCCTTGATAATCCGACTTGTTAAATGAAAATGGTGCTTCACCCATTGGGGATTCCATGGCGTGTGAAACGGTCTTCTGGAGGTGCGATACGCCTGGCGATTCGGCTTGCAAAGTTATCGCAGGTAGTTGGGCGAATACGAAAACAGCAAGACCTGATGCGACGGTAACAACAAGATGCGCGGCGAGCGAGTCAGGCTTTCGAAAACGGATGTTCATAGTGCTTGCGGAGATGGCTTTTTGAGTTGAAATCGGTTCTGCTGTTGGTGGGTGAATCACTTTGCGTTGAAGGCATTGCTGCATCACAACTTTGCTCATCAAGTGTGTATATGCGGAAAACACGCCTACTCGATTCTATCGAATAAACCGGATATGCGACATCAATTCCGGGATTTGATTCAAGGAATGCATTTTATCTTGGATTCGCTCAGGCGGTCTGCCGATGTCCTGAAAGTTATGGAGGGCTCGCACCACCTTTTGGACGCCATGGATTCGGCAGAACGGGTATTCGACTACATTTGCCGGGATTGTTTTGCTCCATGTCAGACTCTCGCAACGTCCGCTGGGATATGGCTGCTCTCTTTGTTGGAGCCATCGCTGTTTTTGTGTGGCTTTCGCTTCTTAGTCACGACGCCGCTGACCCGTTACCGACGCTGCAAATACTGTCTCGCATTTACCAGCCTGACGAAATTGCTTACCCAATTAATACAACCGTCGCGAACATTTGTGGCTACACGGGTGCTTGGGTAAGCCATCTGCTGTTTCAAGCGACAGGAGCGGGCGCGTACGTTGTTGCGGCGTTATTAGTATTGACTGTCGTAGTATTGCTGCGTCAAGAACCGTGGTCTTCGCCACTTGGAAGAAGTTTTGGTTGGAGCCTTGTTGGATTATCGATAGTCACTTTCTTTCCTGCAGTCGGTCTCAATCCCGGTTTGCCAGTTCCGATCGGATCTGGTGGTTACCTTGGGGCGATGACAAGCGGGTTCTTACACAAGCATACAGCCTTCGCGGGCGGTCTAGTGCTTATCATTGCAACGTTGACAGCAGGTCTCTTGCTAAGCACCAAGTACGCCGTCTTGCGATATCTGGGCATCACGGCAACTGGGTTGTATGAGATCGCTCGAGCGTTTGGAGTTCCGGCTGCATGGTTAGTACAAAAGACGGCCGAAGTCGCATCGACGCGACCTGCCGTCGGTCGTTCGGACTTGCCTGCATCACTTACCTTGCGAAAGGAACCGGCGAGCGGAACGTCGGAATCGACGACTCAGGAAGAGACGCTTCCGCCCATTCGAATTGGCCGCAAAGCGCAAGGCGATACGCCGGCAGAGATTGACCTGTCGAGCGAGACCACTGAGCCTTTGACTGGAACCGCAGCGACCACGGTTGCTTCAGCTACCGCAAAGTCCGCGTTGAATAGTAGCTCCAATAGCAATAGCGCGCGTCGCTCATCGACTAGCTCCTTTGCGTCCGGACTCAAGGATTCCCTGTTGGGTAAAAAGTCGAATGCACCCGACGAAGAAGAGCAAGAGGAAGAATCGGATGAGTACGAGTCCGAGGAATACGAAGGCGAAGAGGAAGAAGATGTCGAAGAGACGATCGAATCTGCTATTCGAGAGTTGGAGATAGATGGAGAAACAACTTACGTACGTGCCGACGAAGCTCACGACGTGGAAGGCCCTCGCATTGCAAATCGAAAGCAAAAGAAGGCCGATAAAGATGCGGCTCGCGATTCCTTGGAAGGCTTAGACGACACCAAGCTTCCCGAAGGTTCCGAGGAATACGTCTTGCCTGGAATTGATCT
This sequence comes from Planctomycetaceae bacterium, assembly GCA_027487375.1. Taxonomy (GTDB): domain Bacteria; phylum Planctomycetota; class Planctomycetia; order Pirellulales; family Pirellulaceae; genus JAIYDQ01. The sequence goes on along the minus strand of JAIYDQ010000038.1, from coordinate 8,110 downwards.
GCTCATCCCTGGCGATGAAGTCTCCTACGATGATCAAGAAGCGGAAGTCCGTCGCAAAGCGAAAGTCCTGGAGCAAACCTTCAAGGATTTCAATCTGAACATTCGCGTCGTTGAAATCGAAACGGGGCCAGTTATCGCGCAGTACGAGATTGAACTCGAAGCGGGCCTTCGCTTGAATAAAATCACCGGTCTTTCGGATGACTTAGCGATCGCGCTTCGGGTTCCGAGTGTTCGGATTGTGGCTCCTATTCCTGGGAAAAACACGGTAGGTATCGAAGTACCGAATGAGAAACGCCAGGTTGTTCGCCTTCGCGAAGTCATCGAAGAAAGCGGAGCTGCCGTCAAGAAGATGAAGATCCCGCTCTTCTTGGGCAAAGACGTCTCTGGAAAGGCGTTGACCGTGGACCTCGCAACACTTCCTCACTTACTAATCGCAGGCCGAACCGGTACAGGTAAGTCGGTCTGCTTGAATAGTATTATCACTTCGATCTTGATGTCGCGGCGGCCTGATGAAGTCCGAATGTTGATGATCGACCCGAAGATGGTCGAGCTGAGTGGCTATGCGCGATTGCCTCACTTGATGCACCCGGTTGTGACGGACATGAAGAAAGCCGAAGCGATATTGGCTTGGGCGGTCGATAAGATGGAAGAGCGTTATGCATTACTTGCTCGCGCAGGTGTTCGACATATCACGAACTATAATCAGCTTGGTCATGAAGAGCTGCACGAACGACTCAAGCCTGAAACCGCAGAAGATGCGGATCTAATCCCAGATCATCTTCCATTCATCGTGATCGTCGCGGACGAAATTGCCGACATGATGATGACTTGCGGAAAGGAAGTCGAATCCCACATCATTCGACTTGCCCAAAAGAGCCGAGCCGTTGGAATTCACCTGATCCTTGCGACTCAAAAACCAACCGTCGACGTTATCACTGGCTTGATCAAGAGCAACCTCCCTGCACGTATCAGCTTCCAAGTCGCCAGCCGAACGGACTCGCGAGTTGTTCTCGACGAGATGGGTGCCGATAAGCTACTGGGCAACGGTGACATGCTGTTCCTGTGGCCGCAAACGAGCTCGCTTCTACGTGGTCAGGGCACTTACCTAGGTGACGATGAGATCAATCGAGTCGTCGATCACTGCAGCACTGGCGAGCAGAACTTTGTCCATGAACTGATGCATATCAAACCTAAGCAGGACGGAGACGAAGGCGATCCCGTGAAGCCGGGTGCATTCAAGAAACGAGATGAGCTTTACGAGTCGGCTGTTGATATTGTTGTCCGTGAAGGTCGTGGTAGTTGCTCATTGCTACAGCGTGCGATGGGGATCGGTTATGGTCGAGCGGCTCGTTTGATCGACTTCATGGCCGAAGATGGAATCGTTGGTCAATACAACGGCTCTCAAGCTCGTGAAGTCGTTCTCAGTGTGGCAGACTGGGAGGCAATGCGAGGAGGTGAAGTCGAACAAGATAAACCCGCCCGTAAGAATAAAATTCGCCGCGACGACGGCTGGGATACAAACGAAGCCAAGCCAACTAAGCACGATCAAGACAACCGCCAACGAGCCGCCGTAACCGTGGCCGCCGACGAAGAAGAAGCAGAGGAGGACGAAGAAGTCGAATGGGAAGATTTCGAGGAAGACTCCGAATAATATGAAGAAGAGTAAATGAGAGATCACAAACTCCGATGGCTTTCTGTGTAGAATAAGAGGTGCACCAACCGTTCAGCAGTAGGGCACTTTGAACCTTACAAGCAATCTCAACTCTGCTGGAGTACAGCCTTTAGGCGCTCAGCACCTTGGATGCTTCCAAAGCGGCTAAAGCCTGGACTCCAGCGGAAGGTGTCGCTGTCCAATTAGAGTTTTACAAAACAACCAATTATCGCTTTCCATCGAAGACAACTCGAAATGAGCATCTCACTAGCGACCACCTGGGAAGAAAGACTGATGGACTTGGGTAACATTCCCGCTAGCCGAGTCCGTTGCGAACCGGCAATTGGCACCGCGACCATAGAAGATGTGATCCGAATTCGCGACACCGAAAAGCGACTGTTTGAATTGGTCGATGGCACTTTAGTCGAGAAAGCCATGGGTTGGCAGGAATCGGTTTTGGCAGGCATTCTGTTGCATTGGTTACACAGCTATTTAGATAAAAATCCCATCGGAGTTGCTACCGGTGCGGATGGAATGACTCGCCTTTTTGAAGACGCCGTGCGAGGCCCCGATGTTGCGTTTGTGAACTGGTCTAGACTTCCGCAGCGGAGAATTCCGAAGGATCCGATCCCAGATCTGGTACCGAACTTTGTGATCGAAGTGATCAGTGTCGGAAACACCTATGCAGAAATGTCTCGCAAGCGTCGCGATTACTTCCATGCAGGAGTTGAACTGCTTTGGATGGTTGAACATCGCCCACGAACAGTGACTGTCTATAAGTCAGCGCTGGATGCCACCGTATTTGACGAAGAGCAAATACTTGACGGAGGCTCTGTTCTGCCTGATTGGCAAGTTAACATCAAGGACTTGTTTAGTCGCCTCGATGTTGGACATTAAACCATCAGCAATCTTTGTAACGATCGACAATGTCATCAAGAAAGGCTTGTTGATCACGAGCCCAATGTTCCTCGGAAAAGATTTCGACTTCGTTCCAACCGCGAAAGCCATTTGCTTCAACAAGCTTTCGAATACCGCGGATGTCAATACATCCATCACCCATTAATGCGCGATCGTTAAGCATATCTCGAGTGGGGACTCGCCAATCGCAAAGATGGAATGCAAATAATGCGTCAAGTTCGCCGAGTCTTTTTATCTCGCTCTCCAAAGCTTCGTCCCACCAAACGTGATAGACATCGACAGCAACTCCAACCATCGGATCTTGGATTGCTTCACACATTTCTCGAGCTTGTGTTAAACGATTGACGCAGCTTTTATCTCCTGAATACATCGGGTGGAGCGGTTCGATTGCCAAACGCACATTAGCCGCTTTCGCATCGTCAATTAGATTTTCGATAGCATCACGAACCCAATCTCGCTGGATATCAAGTGGGGCTCGAGGAGTCGCGCCGACCACCAGAACAAGCATCTCTGCCGAGATTTCGCCTGCAAGTTCAATCAGCCGTCGATTGTTGTCGATTCGACGAACTCGCTCTTGAGCATCAGGATCGCAAAAGAATCCACCACGAACCAAAGCCGGTACTTTTAAACCAGAGGCTTGCACTGTGTTGCGTACCTCCGAGTTCGACATCCCTGCGATCGCTTCGACCCAGATACTGATCCCGCTGACACCGGCTGCAGCAAATCGATCCGCAGCAACCGCGAGTGACCACGGTTTCGTAGTGATGGTATGTACTGCAAGTCGATCAAGCGATGGACTATCTAGAACGGACGATTTCATTCAGGTGATCTTCTTACTCGTTACGTTAATGCTTTTTGCGACAGATGCTGCGATGCTTCGCGATTATTGGACGGAAACCCATCGATGTTCATCTACAGATTGTTGACCAGCATTAGCCAAGCGAACTCCAGCGGCGGCAGAGGCAAGGCTCCAAGGGAACTCGCCTTCTCCAACAAAGTGCTTGATGAACAGCTCCCACTGAATCTTGAAAGCGTTGTCATACTCAACCGTGTTGGGCATTTGTTGCCAGCTCTCAAAGAAGTTGATTGGTTGAGGGATATCTGGATTCCACGTGGGTTTTGGTGTTGCGCCCGCACTTTGAATCCAGCATTCACGTAGGCCGGCAACCGCAGAGCCATGTGTGCCATCGACTTGAACGGTAAGTAAGTCATCGCGGCGGACTCGTGTTGTCCAAGAACTGTTGAATTGACAAGTAACCCCGTTCTTCAAAACGAAGATCGCATACGCTGCATCGTCTGCTGTGCACTTGTATGCCGCACCCGACTCATCAATACGTTCTGGAATCTCAATGGTTGCGTGAGCTAACACGCGATCAATTGGTCCAAACAAATCGCTAATTAAGTACTCCCAATGGCAGAACATGTCGATCATGATCCCGCCACCGTCTTGACTTCGATAGTTCCATGAAGGTCGTTGCACGGGTTGATCTTGGTCGTGACCAGTAAAGACCCAATATCCGAACTCACCACGAACACTCAAGATTTTTCCAAAGAAGCCTTGTTCGCGAAGCATCCGAAGCTTGCGAATACCGGGTAGCCAAAGCTTGTCTTGAACGGCTCCGTTTTTCATGCCGGTTTTTGCTGCAAAGTCTGCGAGTTCCTTTGCAGCATTTGGTTCGGTTGCAATTGGCTTCTCGCAGTAGACTGCTTTGCCGTGCTCCATGGCGGCCCGCAAAACTTCGGGACGGGTTTGTGTGCTGGACGCGTCGAAGAAAATGGGAATCGATTTATCGTTAAGAACTGCTTCCATATCAGTGGTCCAAGCGATTGATCGGCCAATCTCTCGAGTAGCAACCGTCTCGGCAAGCTTTTGCAGTTTAGATGGACTTCGCCCAAGGAGAATGGGTTCGATCTGTTGCATCTCGCCATTTGCGAGCTTCACGCCCCCCTGCCGCATGATGGCAAGTACCGATCGAATCAAGTGTTGATTGGTTCCCATACGACCGGTCACGCCGTGCATGGCAATTTTGAGAGGAGTGCGATTCATGATTCGAGCCTTTTTAGGATTTCTTCTAGGATGGCAACGTCGGAGTCCGGACGAGTTGGACTACCGGGGTAAGTAAGCGAGGTCTCAATCCAACCTCGTGCTTTGAGAAACTGGGCCGCGTTATGTTTGTAAGCGGGAACAGGCGATCGGAAGGCCAAAAACCCGAGATACTGTAGGAGGTCATTCAGTTCATAAAACCCGTTGTCACCGCTTTCCCACATCGCATCGCGCCGAGCAAATTCCTCTGGCGCGAATGTGCTTAGCCCAAGCAGATAATCGCTCCCGTACATGACCATGTCGATCGCAAGATCATTTCCGGTCAGCACCATAAATTCGGGCCGTACCCGATCTCTCAAAGCCAACCGTTGCCATTCCAGTTGACGATTCAAAGACGAGTGTTTGGCGCCGAGACATTGCGGAATTTGAATCAATTGCTCGTAAACATCCAAGTCATAGATCGCACCAAACGGCGCAAACATTTTGCCAAGTTCAAACGCATAAAAGCCGCCACAGTGGGCACCGATTTTTGCATAAGCTTCGATTAGCTTGTCGGGCGATTGCTGCGTCAATCCATAACTTTGGAATATGACCGGCGCACCGCCAAAGGACTGAATCTCGTCGATTCGCTCTCGATAGAGATCGAAATTAAAAGCCGAATCGGGTTTGTCACCAACAAACGCACCGGCGATAAAAGGTCGTCCTGCTGACACTTCTTGAGTCGCTCGAAGGACGTCGATGCGTTGTTGCGGAGTTATCAGATTTCCGTAGCCGGTATCCATATTGACTGCAGGAACAAGTCCCGCATCAGATGTTCGACCAACGTGACCGCGAAGGCCTTGCCAGTCAATTTCAGTGCTAGACAAAAGAGGCAAAAGAATCGCGGACATGCCAGTGATCTTACGCCGATATCGAATGGGAGGTGTGTTATTCATCATGCCAACAATAATAACGGGGTGGCAACAAGCAGGCTTGGCGAATTAAGCAAAACAGAGTGGCGTTTCGGGCAAAAGCCCTCTCAAGTAAGTACAATGGCATGGTGCGAATTAAATCAAAATAAATAGGAATCACCCCATTGTTTTCTCCGACATCTAACTCAACATCGAACCAGCGGCGTTCGACTCCGGTTCCTCAAAATCTTGTTTCCAACGGACTTTGGGCCTTCGAAAGCCGTCACGACCAAGCCTTTTCAATGGGAACTACAACACATGCTTTCTTGAAAATTCTTTGGATTCGAGAGGGCAATGGAAGCATCGAAATGGATGGAAAACCAGTTGGTTGCGAAACGGGCGACCTGGTGCTATTGCCAGCTCGATTGCCTCATCGAATTGTAGACTCCGCTCATTCTCCAATATCGCTCTACGGATTAGGAATCGACTTCAACCAATTGACTTGCGTGACACCTGTTTTGCAATGCTTCGTCGCTGGAGTCTATCGAGAGCCCAAGTTTCATACGCTCCGAATTGAGCAACACCTGCGAAAGATTTTGTACCTGAACGATCAGCAAGATGCACCGAGTCTTCTTTCGTCAGCTGCTACGGCCATGAGTCTCCTCGCAGAACTCGCGCTCGTGCTGGTCCCTCCCAAAAGTAAGCGGTCACGCATGATCGCCAATCCTGTCGCAAACTCGGAGCATTCAACCGATCCGCTTCTCGAGGCTTATCTCGCGTGGCTCCACCGAAACTTCTACGAGTCGCTGACGCTTGACCAAGCGGCTTATGCGTCGGGCATGTCTCGGCGAACATTTACCAACCAATTCAAGTTAAGAACGGGTACAACCTGGTTGGAATACGTGAATCGACTTCGAATCCACCATGCAAAGGAACTGATGAAGCAAAGTGATCGAAAGGTGACTTCGATCGCATTCCAGTGCGGATTCGATGATCTAACTACTTTCTATCGAGCCTTCAAAAGGATTACCGGTGCCAGCCCCATGCAACTGCGTGGGTAATTCCTTTTAAGAAAGCAGTCGCCCTCGAAATCTTTTGACGCATTCGAGATATAATCGGGCACGGCACGTTTTGTGAATAACGTATTTTCGGTTATCTTTTGGTAGTTCGTTTTGAAGAATTTCACTCTCCTTGGAGTACTTTTGATATGGTCTTTTCCAAGTTCTATCACTCGGTTTTGTTAATGAATGATTCGTCCTGCACACCACGACGGTCATGGCTAAAAGGATCTTTGGCTTCGACGCTGTTGTTAGGGGTAAGCCTTTCGGTTCTGGGTGCTGATTCTTCAATTGACCAAACTCCAATGCCGGTGTCGGTAGAGAAAGCGTTTGATCACTTTCAAGTCGAACGCCCCGTCCTGATTGATCACGCAGGAGATGGGAGTGGTCGGCTTTTTATAGGAAGCCAACTGGGAACGATTTATGTTCTGCCATCTGTCACATCGAAGGAAGAACCAACCACATTCTTAGAAATTGAACCGCAGGTTTCGTATAAAGAAAAGCAAAACGAAGAAGGCTTGCTAGGACTCGCGTTTCATCCAAAGTTTAAGACTAACGGCCAGTTCTTTGTCTATTACACGACGACCGTCGAACCCAATATGTCTTACATATCGCGATTCAAAGTTTCATCCAGCGATCCAAACGTAGCAGACCCGAAGAGCGAAGAGATCCTGATGAAGATCAAGCAACCGTTCTGGAATCACAACGGCGGAACAATCGTGTTCGGGCCAGATGGCTTACTCTACATCGCTCTGGGCGACGGAGGTAACGCAAACGATCCACTCCTTTCAGCACAAGACACCAGTACGGTCCTTGGGAAAATTCTGCGAATCGACGTCGATAATAAGGATCCAGGCTTGGGCTACGCCATCCCTCGTGACAATCCTTACGCACGATTAAAAGGAGCACGTCCGGAAATCTACGCAACAGGATTGCGTAATCCTTGGAGGATGAGCTTCGATCGTGAAAATGGCGAGCTATACATCGCTGACGTCGGACAAAATCTTTGGGAAGAAATTAACGTAGGAAAGCTAGGCGGCAACTACGGATGGAGCATACGCGAAGCAGCCCATCCGTTCGCTGAATCGGCATCGAATTCGTCGCCAATGATCGAACCCGTTTGGGAGTATCCACACACTCCAGATTGGGGCAAATCGATCACCGGAGGTAATGTGTATCGAGGCAAACAAATCGATGCGCTAAAAGGGTTTTATCTTTACGGAGACTATGTAAGCGGAAAGCTATGGGCGCTTAAGTTGGACCCTGAAACCAAAAAGACGATTGCGAATCGACCGATTGCTTGGGAGTCTGCTCTTCCGATCGTGACCTTCGGCGAGGACGAAGCGGGCGAAGTTTACTTCACATCCACAGCTAGCGGTGGCATCATCTACCGTTTTGTCGATGGCAAGAATTAATGCTTTGCCAAGATTGCTCACTCATTTGCGTACTCACAGCAGATGTCACAAGACATCTGAAGGTACTAGATCGATCTTTGGTTTAGCAGATTGATTACTAGTAGGATATCGAGCGGCTCAACAAATCCGTTACC
>JAIYDQ010000404.1 GCA_027487375.1 Planctomycetaceae bacterium | reverse complement strand
TCGCAAGAACCGATCGCTTTAGTGATGGGCGATGTGGCTAGCTCTAGTCCTGACCGAAAGATCCCACTGGTTCGAATGCACAGCAGTTGCTTCACAGGTGATTTAATTCAATCGCTCCGTTGCGATTGTGGCGATCAATTAGAATTAGCTCTCAAACGCATCGCCGAAGAAGGTATAGGCGTGCTTGTGTATCTTCCGCAAGAGGGACGAGGCATCGGGCTGGCTCAAAAAATTAGAGCCTACGCGCTCCAGGAAGAAGGCATGGACACTGTGGAGGCAAATCACGCACTTGGTTTCAAAGCTGACATGCGAGACTACGGTATCGGGATTCAAATCTTGAAAGACATTGGATTGCGAGAAGTCCGACTATTGACCAACAACCCGAAGAAAATCGAAGCGTTCAACTTGAGGGGCTTTGATTTAACAGTCGTTGACCAAGTGCCAATTATCTCGCCAACCAATGTTCACAACGCGACTTACATGGCAACCAAACGCGACAAGATGGGGCACCGTTTGCCTGTTGATTAATCACATTGTTCTCAACGCAAATGTCAATAGCATCGACATTCACACCAGGGCAAGTCAGTTTTTCATGCTGGGCAATGAGCCGTGAGCGCTAGCTCCGGGTTGCTATGGGAAAACCTGGAGCTAGCGCTCACGGCTCAGTTCGTGTTATGAACAATTGACTTGCTCTCACAATCACGCGACTGCTCAGTTAGTTTCTCAAGTTCTTCAGGAAGTACAGTCGCCCATCTTCCGCACCGCCTAGAAAGTCAGGGACATCGTTTCCATCGAAGTCGACTACCGTTGGACTAACGTCATGTCCTTCAATGTTCTTCTCGGCAAGTGTCCCCGAGTTCTTCATTACCCAAGCGTTTTCTTTCATGCTGGTTTGTTCCAACAAGTCCGCGTTCGATGAATTTAATAGCAAGTCAAATTTACCATCGCCGTTCCAGTCCGCGACGCATATCTTTCTGCGACCACTTCTTCCTGCAGTCCCTGGGTTGAGTCGTAGCGGCGAACCCGTTTCGTCAACGAATGCACGACGTGGAGCTTTTAACTCGGTTGTATTTCCATCACGGTATCGCTCAAAAAATGCCAGATATCCTTCGTGATCCAAGATCGCGAGATCTACTAATCCGTCTTCATTGAAGTCATAGACCAAAGGAGTTGTACGCCATTGGGTAAGGAGTTCCTTTCCTTTAGGCTTCAACCAACCCCATTGAAGTTCTGGTTGTTGAGCGTCCCACTCCACTTCGATCGGCTCTGGAGTTGAAAGCTTCGGCTTCCCTTTTAAGCCAACATTACGCAGCCAACAAACCTTTCCTAAAATCGAATTGAAAACAATATCCTTCAGCCCATCACCGTTCCAGTCGGCAACGTTGAGTGTGGTATATCCCCATTTGGCTTCTGCTGGCCCCTGGATGCTTCCATTTTCTCCAGCCATCACACGAAAAACTTGCGTGCCAGCCATCAGGCGCACCGGTCCATTCCATTTCGGTTGAGCCACATTGGGGCCACTTAGATTCTCAAAGAATTCGATATAGCCTGCTGTATTGCCACTGACGATATCGATATCGCCGTCGTCATCCCAATCCGTTCCAACCGGTGAGGCGAGCGCACCGCATTTCAAAGTATCGGCTTTTTGCTGGAAGTAACGAGGCGATTTGAATACAGGCATTTGATTGTCCAAGCCAACGTTCTCGACCAATGCGACGCGGCCGTCTTCGTCTCCGACAATCAAGTCTTCATCGCCATCTTTGTCCCAATCAAAAGCAATCGGAACGATCATCTCCAAGTCCATCGCGAGGATCTCTTGCTTGTCGTTCATCAATCGCTTTCCCGCCCCGTACTTGGGATTGTTACGAGTCCCCACATTCTCGAAGTAAGTGAACTTGTCAAGGAACTCACCACAAATCAAATCTAGATCTCCATCTTTATCGAAGTCGGCAAAGTTTTGAGATGGGCAACCAAAGACATCTAGCCTTTGGCCAGCAGCTTCCAAGAAGAATGGTTTGTCGTACTTCGGTGCATCGTTTGTTCCGGTGTTTCGAAAGATGTAGATCCATCCATGAAGCGGCCCGTTAGTCCATTGCCCTTTCGAGTCCCATGCGTCATCCCATCCGTAGTAACTCCAATCTTCGACACCGACACTTAGATCCAACAGACCATCCCCATCGAAGTCGACATAACGCCATTGGTTGTGTCGCATCTTTGGTCCTTTCGGTTGTTTCCCGAGCGGCTTATGGAATTTGGCTTCTATCGGAAGCTTTACTTTCTCGTCGATCCCTTTGGTTGTGAAGTTGAGATACTCGGTACCTGGTGAAAGAACCCGTATTTTGCCGTCGATGTAGCTTGGCATCACATAGGTGACGGTTTTACTAATTTGCTTGGCCGGTTCGAAGGTTGGAAACTTGTCTTTTGCCGTATCACCATTCTTGTTTTCAAAAAACCAAACGCCGTTCGATGGCTTGTCTGGGCATGAAACAATCAGATCGAAATCGCCATCGCCGTCAGCATCACATGGCAACGGCCAAGCCCACAGTCCAACTCCCAAATCAACTTCGAGACCTGGATGATTGTATGGCAGCGGCGTGAGTTCGTTGGCTTGCGCTATTCCAACGCTACTGACAGCCAACGCGAGTATCATTATCACTTGTTTCATAGTTGTACCATCATCATCTTGATAGATTGAAGGATCTGCTCAACACGATCGCGTTCGGGTTGTCGGAAACGATGAAACGGATCAGCCATAAAGTCATCGCAGATTCCAAGTAGCGACAAACAGCATTTAGTCGCCTTAATGTGACGCGACGCATATTTACCAATGTCGTAAACACGTTGCCAATCTTGAATCACTGCGTCGAGCTTTGCAGTTCGCCCTTCATCTTGCTCTCGACAAGCGTTATAGCATTCGACAAACAGTTCGGGGAAAACGTTTGCTCCTCCGTTGACACCACCATCGCCACCGATTCGCATGGCTTGGGGAAGCATCGCTTCTGGTCCGATCATGACGGACCAATCGGGACGTAGGCTTTTCAGCCCAACGGCTCGCTTGAAATACTCGAGATCACCACTGCTGTCCTTGATGCCTACGATCTTCGAGTGATGAGCCAGTTTCTCAATCGTTTCGATCTCGAACCAAACTTTCGTCAAGCTTGGCATGTTGTAGATAACTAGTGGGAGCGGTAACTCGCTAAGGAGATTTTCGACATAGCCCAACAACTCAGTTTGCCCGGCCGGAAAATAATAGGGAGTTGCTGCGACCACTGCGGCAGCACCCGCCGACTTTGCATGTTCGGATAAAGCGATGGTCTCCACGAAGGAAGTGTCCGTCACGCCAACCAAAACAGGGACGCGTCCAGCAACTTGATCGATCACGGTTGTAATCAACTCGCGTCGCAGTCGGTAGCTCAAGCTCGGAGCCTCACCCGTCGTTCCCAAGATGAAAAGCCCGTGGACTCCGCCGGCTATCACATGCTCAAGCAATCGCTCGAGTCCCTCGTGATCGATCGCGTCTCTCGATTTGAGCGGCGTTACCAAGGGTGGAATAATCCCGGAAAACGAGACGGTCATGAGTTCTCCAAAGCGTCACTTTCGGACGCGAAACGTGGGCGAATGGACAAAACGATAACAATCGACAAAATGCAGCAAGCCGCAAAGGCTCCGAAGATTGTAGTCATCGGAAGTTTCATATCGAGCATTTTTCCGAACCCCCAGTCTGCTAATCCGCCACAACTGATGCTGATCATGTTCATGATTCCGTAGCCTGTGGCTCGATGATTCGGACGAACAATCTGGCAAAGAATCGGCATGTTGTTGCAGTCAAAGAATCCCCAACCAATGCCAAACAAAACGAGTGCTGCAATGGCTGCCAACATCGATTTTTCACTGGTAGCGATACCCACTCCGATAAGAGCGGGAATAATCAGCCCGACGCCAATAGCGCTAACGTAAATTCTTCCACGCGGTGATCGACGCGCCCATCGATCGGCTAACCAACCGCCGAAGAGAGCCGCAAAGATCGCGGCAACTTGCCAGTACAAGGTTGCTGAAACGCCCGCGAATCCTTGGCTGATATCAAAACTTTCTTTGAGAATCGATGGCATCCAATCTCGAACAATCCAGGCTGACAAAGCAGGGAGTGTGAAATAAGCAACCAACAACAGGAACGAGAAGTTCGTGAAGAGCTCTGAAAATACCGAGCGTTCTGCTTGATTCGTTGTCGAGCGATTCGCGGTGGTCTCTCGATCGACTCTATTCGCTACGCTTTTTGCGTCTTCATGAGGAACATCACGTAAAAAGAATAGTAGAGGAACGGCGTACGCGATTCCAATTACTCCAATCACTTGGAATGTTAATCGCCATCCCACGGCAGGTGAATCGGCAGCATACCCCGCGAAACCTCCGAGTATCACTCCACAGTAGATGCCCATCTGATGAACGCCTACTGCCTTGGATCGCGTCGGCCCGATATGGTAGTCCGATATGAGAGCTAGTGCTGCCGGGATATAGAACGCTTCGCTTATTCCCATGGCCGTTCGAGTCCATAGCAATCCTTGAAAGCTGTCTACCAAGCCCGTGAGAAAGGTGATCGCCGACCAGCAAATTAGACTCGCTCCGATCGTCCAGCGTCGACTTACCCGGTCTGCAAGAAGCCCTCCAATAGGACTGAAGAATGCATAAGACCATTTGAATTGGCCAAGCATGTAACCCCACTGCGACTCGCTGGCTATGCCCGAGATGTCCGACATCACCGACGTCTTCATCGCCGCAATCATTTGCCGATCAAGATAGTTCAACAACGCAACCGGAAACAAAAGCAGTACGACTAGCCAAGCCATACTGATGGTTTCTTTGGAGATTACTCTGTTCAACATGAGGGAGAGGTTAGTTGGCAGTCGATAGCAAACTAAAATGGTTCAAGCAACGACGTTCAAAACAAAAACGTTTAAAACGGAAATGCTTAAATGAGCCAGGTTTGGTGGGAAGGATGTGGAAGGATGGTCAGTGAATGATAACCGAATTTCGTTGGCCGCAGCGTTGATCGCTCTGAATTAAGCATTTTACTCAAGCACAATCTCACGATGGATCGCAAGTAAATCCAGGCGATTCGGTTTGTTAGGATTGGGCGTCTGATGGTCCGTCGTTGGACATCGCCACATTGCGCTGGAGTCCAGGCTTCAGCCGCTTTTGGAGCATCCAAGGTGCTCATCGCCTAAAGGCTGTACTCCTGCAGAGTTGCGTATTGAATCGTTTATTGTTCTGCTCAATGGGTGCCGTTTGAGTCCTCCTATTCCTTCAATTCTGCACTCAACCAGATCCAGTCGCGTTCGACGGCTTCGAGCTCAATCTGGATTGCATCGAAAACGGGCCCGCCGGGAAAAGCCGTTCCTGTATTTGTCGGATGCTTGTCGGTAACGTCAACCGAAAGCTTGGGTTTCAAGACTGTTGGAATTTGAACTCCGAGTCTTGTTGGAAGACCCTGGTAAAGCCTTAGTCCCGCGTAACGCTTGTCTTTTTGCTCGACGATCTGCAACGGCAACTTTTCATTCGGTTGCCAACGAAGCTGAATATCGCTTGCTGACGCATCGACTGACTCTAGCTCAATTGTTTTATTAGGCGTTTTCTCAGAAGTCTTCACCGAGCTTTTGTCGAGCAGCTTGTCTGCGTTAAGTGCATCGGTAGGAGTGATCCAAGGACGGTCACCTATTTGAAGTTCTCGCCATAGATGGGAACTGCCGTCAAGGATGCGAAGCCGCCAGCGGACGATCTGTTCATTGGCGGGAGTGTCCGCCAAGCGTATTCCCACTGCATCCGGTTGGGCAACATCCCATTTCAATTCAACGACCGGTTGGAGCCCGTCAGCGGAGTTTGAAACCGCGTGAAGAAAGGCTGTCTGTGTGGTCTGCGAAGCATCTTCTTGCCAAAGCAGAAAGGCGTTTCCAGTCGGCGCATTACGAATCTTCCAAGCCTGAAAAGTTGGGGTTTGACTTGAAAGAACCGTTCCGTCGCTGGTAATGAATTCAGCTTCGACGGCAAGGACTGGTTCTCTGGTTTCTAACTTCGGGCGTGTGAATATCCATCGGTATGGAAGAGAAGCCATTCTGTATCTTAGCCCATCACGCAACCCAATTCCCTGGTGCTGTGGCTCGTCTGGAAAACCCATAAAGGGAGATGCCGCCTCGTACGTGTGATCGGGTTTGTCAATCCAAAGCCGATAGCCTGGCCGAGTTACGTATTCGTCGCTCTGTCCGTTGAAATAGTGTTCACGATCTAGGTTTGGTTTGGAGGCGTAGCTTTGAGCAGAAAGTTGCAGCGGACTTGATGAAGATTTTGAAGAACGCGGCCAATCGAGACCGTGAGACGACGACCATCCGTTGGGCATCCAATCACTACCCATCGTTTTTTCAATGACAAGCGTACCATCAAGATAGACCGCGTACCGAAACTCGTCTTTTGTTGAATCCCCGGTGTAGAGGGTTATTCGATGTTGTCCACCTGGAATTCGAACGCTTCCAACGATGGGTGGAATACCGCTTTCGGAGATTGCACCGATCCCAAGTCGCAGATCGTAGTCTTGGCCAATGGGGACATTTACATGCCAAGAATCGAAATTGTCCGCAACAGCAGGCATCTTGACCGAGCCCAATTCATCTTCTTTCGTAAGTGGCAAGCGGCCTGAAAGAGCAACAAGTTGAGAGAGTTGATCGTTCAGCGAGTGGTTCAATCGATACGCCAAGCCAATCGCCAAACCAACGGCGATTAACGCAGTAAAGACAAGCAGATTAAGCACCGAAAATCGTGCCGCTTGGGATCGATTCAATGGGGGCTCACTCATCGACCACCGCCGTCGCAACCCAGTTTGGATTAAAATCTTGTGGCGTCTTTCCTTCTCGCAGTTGCTGCAGGCAAGTCTCAAGCGATTTCGGACACAGGACGAACTGTCCCCCTTCGTACGTCGTGATTGACTTCCCTTCGATTTCTTGGTTCTTTGCGGTAGTTGGATCGTAGATCTTCAACAATGGAAGAATCGTTTCTTGGTCGAATGAGCGAGGCCCTTTCTTGCTGTTCACCAATTTTTGAACAACCATGGTTGCCAAGCGATCTGGATTAAAATTATTCCACGAGGTTGTGCCACGTGAACCGCTGAACGAGTAAAACGCAATTAATCGTTTGTCTTTCTTTTGAAAGCTCATCGTCAGCAGACTTTGAACTGAAGTCGATGGTGGACTGCCCCAACTGGAACTAAAGCCTCCGCTTTGATAGAGGCTGTCTAATGTCACTCGTCCGCCGCCGCTCATCTGCATGTAATTGTATTTTGGTGGTAGGTAGCATCGAAATTGCCATACACCTTCGATATGGGATGCCACTTCGGGCGGAACGTCGGGGGCCGCAATCTCGACAATATGAACACGGTTGACATCCTTAATGACCATCTTACCCAGTTCTGCTTCCAATCGATCCACCTCCGAAGCAAGTCGATTATTCTCGATCGAAAAGTAAACGAGAATGCCGAATCCAGCAAGGAATATCAGGATTGTTAGTAGTCGAATTGCGAATCTCATAACGCCTTCATTCTGTTGGTTATCAATGGATCATCCAGCGTGGCATCAAGTCCGATTGTCAACGTTTCCCGAATAATTGGAGCATAGCCAATTTGGAACTCTCCAGCTTGACTTGCTGATCTGGACCAAGCCGCAAACGTTTCTTCAGTTAAATTTCATTGAAATGGAAATTTCTTTGGAGGAAATGGAAAGATATGACGATTATAAAAGCAACGCTGATTATTCAGAATGCAAGCTCACATCTCATTTTAGTATAAATAAGTATCCGGCACGGAGGCCGTAATGATAGATAAGAACGAATCACAAGTTCGTCCTCGTCCCAAGACTTTGCGAGCATTGGGAATGAGTGAGCCTCCGTTAACAGTTACAGTCGACAATTGCATGTTCGAGCGAGTTAGTGTCTTCAAACACGATTCCTGGGCAGCGACTGCGCATTATGCTTCCGAATCCGGACGGCAATTGGTCTGTAAGTTTAACCGAACAGAGTCGATTGGCCCGATCCCGATGCGTTGGCTTGGTAGGTTTCTTGCCCACCGCGAGCACGACTTCTTAAACCAATTACGTGGCGTCGCCGGAATTCCGAATGCTTACCGGGATGTAAGAGCGTCGGGGAAGATTGAGTCTAACGCAGTTGCCCATGACTTTGTCGTCGGTGGGCCGTTGTCCTTGTGTGATAACGTGCCCTTGGGTTTCTTTGATCGAGTTGAAGCACTCTTGGCTGAACTGCACGGCAGGCGAATTGCATATGTCGATTTGCACAAACAAGAGAACGTTATCGTCGGCGATGACGGCTTGCCGTATTTGATTGACTTTCAAGTAAGCATCCAATGTTCTCGCGGATTTTTGGGTGGGATCTTGATGAGCGCGCTCAGGGACTTAGATCTCTTTAATGTAGCCAAGCATCGCCGCATCCATGGTCAGAATTCGTCGCAATCGCTCGAATGCAAAATCCCCTGGTGGTTGAATGTTCATCGAGCGGTCGCCGTACCCTTTCGAACTCTGCGTCGCAATCTGCTTGTATTGCTACGAGTTCGAGCCGGGGGAGGACGTTCATCTACCGAGGTAATGCCTGAAATAGGCTTACGTCGAGCTGAAGCGGTATAGATTTACTGGGAACTGGCGTCTGTTCAGCCATCTTGTATCCAAGGTTGAACAAGCACGGAGGATGCTCGAACGCCAGAAGCTAGGTCGCGGGGATACCGGCCAAGTTTGAATACAGCGACTCTGAATCGTAGGGTTTGCGTGCGTCCATTGTTGCTATTGGTACACCGGCTGTACGCAAATGTCTGCATAGCCCGTTTGCTCAGTTTTCCCTTTTGGGGAGGCAATAATTCTTCACGTCGGCGTTGAGGTAACTTGCTGTTGGTTCGTTTACAATACTGGCACGTCTATTCTGCATGGCCGTAGTTT
>JAIYDQ010000172.1 GCA_027487375.1 Planctomycetaceae bacterium | reverse complement strand
TTCTCGACAATGAATCTGCATTTCGTGAGCTTCGATTTCACAGGGCAAGCTGATGTACAAGTTACAATCAACGAGAATGACTACAACCGGCACGACGAAAAGACCTATCTCAAAGCGGCGGACTTCTGGCAAGGCAACGCCATCGTGCGCCCGATGTGGCGCGGTATCAAACCAAAAAACGACGGACGTAAAGTTACCTTCGCGATCACACAACCAGGCCAGTATTCCATCGAACGTCCTGGCACAAGCGGTTTCGAGGACGAGGTGTTGTTTCTCTTCGCAAATCCGCCAGAGAAGAAGATCCCGAGTCAAGATGATCCAAAGGTCGTATGGCTCGGCGCGGGGACGCACCAACGGTCAGTCGATCTGACCAGCGGCCAGACACTCTATCTTGCGCAGGGCGCGGTGTTGTACGGAGCGATTAATATTTGGGATGCAGATAATGTACACATCTGTGGTCGCGGTGTGGTGGTGTATGCAGGGCCGAACGCTCGGAATTTTGACTCCGGTTGGATGGTTCGCCCCAACTGGCATCCGTTGACCACCGATAACGTGAAGGGGCTTTCTGTTGAAGGAGTGACTTTCGTGAACCGCGCACGAACGTGGAGTTTGCAGTTCCGGCGGACAACCGATTCAGTCTTCGAAAACGTCAAGGTGATCGCCTCGACGCCCGAAAACCTCAACTGTGATGGAATGGATTGGTATGGCGGCAGAAACGCGGTAGTTCGCGATAGCTTCTTCCGAACCGCCGACGATATCTTTGCAGTACATCCTGAAGATGCCAGCATCGCCTTGCGCGTAGATCGCGGTGGTGGCGGGCACTTAGTCGGTGCACCACATAAAGAAACGCCGCCTACTCACGGTGAGTTCAGTGGCCTTACCGTTGAACGATGCGTTTTCTGGCCGACGGTTGCTAACATTCTCCGAGCGGGTTGGAATAACCAATCGCTTACGACCCGAGATGTGACCATCCGCGATTGCGACGTGATTCACATGGATAAGTTACGTGAGAAACCGTGGATGGGAGCCGACTGGGCATTGTTCACCACGGTCATCCCGCACGGCACTGGCGTTTGTGAACACAGCGATTATCTTTTCGAAGATATTCGCTGTGAAGAACCACTGGCTTTGCTCGGCGTAAACTGGCCACAAGCGACGCTGAGCAACTTCCGATTCAAGAATATTCAAATCGCTGGCGAAGCAGGCAAAAGTTTTCTTCGATCCAGCGCCGATGGCATCACATTCGAAAACGTTCGCGTCGCCAATCGCACCTCAACGAACGCCGCCGACATCAACCTAACCATCGAAGGCGCAGCTACGAACGTACGCTTTAAGGAGGCACCATGAAAACAGCCTATACAAACATCGTTGTGATTGCTTTGACGCTTTTGTCCAACGGCTTTATTCACGCTTCAGAGATAGCGGACGTTGTAGTCATCGCAGCAAACCCTGCCGGTGTCGCGGCGGCCGTGGCTGCGGCGAAAAGCGGCGCGAAGGTTATTGTGCTCGAAGAGTCCTCACATGTCGGCGGTATTGTTGCAGGTGGGCTTACGAATACCGACATCCGCAAGCATGGCGCAGTCGGAGGGCTTTATAACGAATTCAAGAGGCGCATCCTTGAGCATTATTCGATGGCTTACGGAGTCGAATCGCGTCAGGTGAAAGTCTGCAAAGGGGGTAACATGTTCGAGCCGCATGTCGCGGAAAAAGTTTTTCGGGAGATGCTTTCGGCTGAGAAAAACATTACGTTGCTTGAGAGGCATCGCGTTGTTTCTGCGAGCGTTGTTTCTAATGGGGTAGAGGGAGCAGCGAATCGCGGCAAACGTATTGATGGTCCAGCACCCAAAGACTTTGGCCCGACCGTGAAACTTGTCAGTATTACAGCGGAGGATTTAAGTAAGCGTGGTACGATGACCGAGTTCCGAGCGAAAACCTTCATCGACTGTACTTATGAGGGGGACCTCGCGGCGCTTGCTGGTGTGCCGTATCGAGTTGGACGCGAGAGTCGCGAGGCGTTTGGTGAGCCTCATGCGGGGCACATTTATGTTCGCTTCAAAGATTACAATCCGCTTCCTGGCTCGACAGGCGAAGCAGACGACGGTATCCAAGCGTTTTGCTTTCGCTTTCATCTCACCAAGGACAAGTCCAATTTCGTGCCTGTTGAGAAGCCAGTTGCTTTTAATCGCAACGATTATAAATACGTCCTATCGCAAATCGCCGAAGGAAAAATAACGCGATTCAATCAGGTCATCCAGTTGTATGAGATGCCCAATGGGAAGTTCGAAGTCAACAGCGACCATCCGCATCAGGACACCGGAGTGCCTGCCGAGTCGCTTGACCTTGCCGAGGAAAACTGGGGCTGGCCGGAGGCTGGTCCTGTCGAGCGAAAACGCATATTCGATCGCTATTGGAGTCACAACGAGGGACTTGTTTGGTTGCTGCAAAACGACGAAGCGGTTCCCAAAGCGATTCGCGATGAGGCAAGCAAATGGGGCTTTCCCAAGGACGAGTTCACTGACCATCGCAACCGTCCGCATCATATCTATGTTCGCCAAGGACGTCGTATCTGGGGCGAATACACGGTGACGGAGAATGACGCGAAGCCGATTTTTGAAACGGGTCTACCAGCGCGTCACGTGGACGGCATAGCGGTAACGGAGTTCGAATTCGATTCGCACGCCGTGCGCAAGTACGAACCAGCGCATCCACTACTGCGACCTGGCTATTTTTTTATCTCACACGATCCTTTTCAACTTCCGTATCGTATTATGGTTCCAAAGTGCGTCGATGGACTACTGGTACCGGTCGCGTGCAGTGCCAGTCACGTCGGCTATCAAACGCTTCGCATGGAGCCCGTTTTTATGGCACTGGGTGAAGCCAGCGGCATTGCAGCGTCGGTTGCTCTTCGAGACAACACTGTTGTCCGCAATGTGAACGTGTCCGCCGTACAGCAAGAGCTTTTGAAACGAGGCGGTGTGATCCTCTTCGAAAACACGTCGCTCATACCCAATGGATATTGATTAATGAGATTAATTTTCAACTTTATCTTTCTTGTAACGCTGGTGTCCTTCAATTCAGCCCGAGCGACCGAACCGATTAGCGTCTCTGGAATCTATCCTCATCTCACCGTATTCAACTCCGATCCCAAACGCGAGAGGCCAGAAATGGAGTGTGGGCTTGGTGCTGCAGTGCCGTGGGCCGGGAAGTTGTGGAGCACAACTTATACGTCTCATGCGCTCGGCAAAGGCAATGACAAACTGTTCGCGATTTTGCCTGACATGTCACTGGAGATTCGGCCTGAGAGCGTGGGCGGGACGAGTGCTTGTCGGCTGATTCATCGCGAGTCGAAGCAGTTGTTCATTGCATCTTATGCGATCGATGAAGCGGGTAACGTGCGCGTCATTCCTCGCGATAAGTTGCCTGGAAGACTAACCGCCCTTGCGCGTCATCTGACCGATCCGGCGAACAAGGTACTCTACCTGACGCAAGAAGGGGCAGTATATGAGGTGAATGTATATTCTCTTGCGGTGACAGAGCTGTTCAAGAAGCCGCTTCCGGGTTGGCACTATAAAGGTGCGTGGACAGCCCAGGGACAATTCTTTGTTGCTGCTAATGGCGAGGAGCCTGCGCCTTCACCGTTTTGGAAGGTCGACTACACCAATGCGGAAACGAAGTTCGAAACGGAGAAGCTTACTTGGCAATATTTGCAATCGCCTTATCAGCCGCTCGCAACGCCACGCATTACTGGGCAGACGTTATGGAAGGGTATCAGCGAAGATATCGGCAATCTCGGCCAGTGGGATGGCAAATCGTGGCAAATTCTGTCGCGTCGGCAGCATCTGGACATCACCGGTCCGGGCGGACTTTCGGGCGCGATGAGCGACGATGAACCGGTCTGGGCACTCGGTTGGGACTTACGATCGGCCTTCCTGAAAGTGCGAGATAAGTCTGGTTCCTGGACAACTTATCGACTACCGAAATCAAGCTACACGGCCGATGGTGTGCATGGCTCGAACACCGAGTGGCCACGCATCTGCGACGTAGGCGATGGACCTCGGTTGATGTTTCTGCACAATGGACTATACGAGTTGCCGGTTGACTTCAGTGCCAGTCAGAGCGCTGGCTTGCGTCACATCGCTTCGTCGCTTGTTACCATCACTGATATGGCTAAATGGAATGGTAAGCTTGTCGTCAGTCAGCAAGCGACCTCGGTTCACGGGATTCCTTCGCTAGTACCTGGCCAACCCCACTCGAACATGCAGTTCCTCCAGCGTAGTGAATTACCTTTCTGGGGGCCGGCTGAAGCACGCGGCGGTGTATGGGTGGAAGATCTTGTGAAAGCTAACGCACCAAGCGATGCGATCCTCATCGGTGGTTACGACCAACGCTGTGTTCATCTTGCGAATCATAATGATGCAGCAGTCTCATTTTCCATCGAGATTGACGCGAAAGGTGATGGCCAGTGGAAAGAAATAGCAACCCACAAGTTGCCAGGCAAAGGTTACTCGCCCTTTATTCTACCAAGCGATCTTCATGCGCAATGGTTGCGAGTGAAGACTAATCTCGATTGCATTGCAACTGCATTTCTGCATGTCTCGTCACCGCGACCAACGTCACCAAACGAAGTTCGAGTTGTCGACGGACTGGCGAATGCATCTGATTCCTCCGCCGACATAAGCGGTATTGTCCGCGCCGGATTCCCAACTACGAACTTGCAGTTCCTGACTCGCGATGGCCGCTACTTCGAGGTTGATGAGAAGCTGGTGTTCAGACCTGCCAAAGCACCTGACGAAGTCGCTAAACTGCAAGCGACGCACGATTTAACCCGAGATTTCACCGAAGATGCCGCGTCTATCATCGTTACACGCTACGACGGCCAACGATTTCGACTTCCGAAAGGCGATGATCGTTTGAGCAGGGCCCCTTTATCGCGTGGCATCCGCGAGTGCATCCAAGAGAGATACTTGGCCAACTATCACGGTACGTTTTATGAAGTGCCACGCGGGGGCTCCTCCCCTTCAGGCCAACGTAACATGCCTGACTTCCAAAGGATGAAACCCATTGCCACGCATAATAAACCTGTCGCCGACTTCTGCGTATGGCGAGGTCTGCTTGTTCTAAGTGGCATTAATTCCTCCGCGACCAATGATGGCCATGTCTTCGGCAACGCGGACGCCAAGCTTTGGTTTGGAGCCATCGACGACCTGTGGAAGTTTGGAAAAGCGAGCGGCAATGGCGGACCATGGCTCGACACTACCGTGAAAGCCCACGAACCAAGCGATCCCTATCTTGTGGCTGGCTATGACAAGAAGTCCATAACACTCTCGCACGAAGCTAACCATCCCGTTGACTTCACGATCGAAGTAGACTTCTATGCAGACGACCAGTGGCACGAATACCGGCGATTCACTGTCGAACCCGGTAAACCTCTTGTGTACGAGTTCCCGCAGGGCTACTCTGCACATTGGCTGCGAGTGAAGGCAAGTGCGAACTGCACAGCAACAGCGCAGTTAACATATAAATAGCCCAACTATACTTGATCATGATTCGTTATCTCATCCTTCCCTTTGTTGCCTTTGCATCGCTTCACGCACAGGAACCTCAGATTCCTTCGGAAGCGGTTGCGCTGTTACCGGAAGCGTTTATTACTCCCAAAGTCGCGAAACCGGAGTTTGGCACTATTGAGAAAGTGAACATTGCGGGTGAGACGGCGAAGCAAGTGTTTCGTGTAACATCACCGACGAAGCTACAAAAATCTTATGAGCTCGTCCTGAATAAGAACTTCACTGGAGCCATCGCCAAGGATCAAGTGTGTTTGTTTGTCGTGAGGGCACGCACTTTGGAAAGTGAAATGGCGGATGGAAAAGGGAGGATCACTTGTGCCGTGCAGAACACGAAAGACTATAGTTCCACCGCGCTCTGGAAGACGCAAATAATTGGCAAGGACTGGGAGACCGCGTACTTTGCGTTCATCGCGGGCAATGACATTCCAGAGGGTGTGGGCAATGCGAAGATAGCCATTGGTGAACAAAAGCAGATCATCGAAGTAGCTGACATCCAGGTGTACCGTTTTCCGGTTGGGTACGACATCTTCAAAGCCCCGCAGATGAAGAAAACTTATGCAGGTCGCGAACTCGATGCGCCATGGCGCGGAGAGGCCGAAGCGCGTATCGCGAAACTGCGTCAAGGACAACTCAACGTCGTGGTCAATGACGCCCTAGGAAAACCGATCGAAGGTGCAAAGGTGACCGTGCGAATGAAGCGACATCTCTTTGGGTTTGGAAGTGCTGTCGACGTGAACATGCTCTCAGGGCTTGGAACCAAGATCAGCCAAGAAGATCAAATCAAGTATCGCAACACGGTCGACGAATTGTTTAGCCGCGTGGTGCCTGAGAATGGCATGCGCGTAGGTAACATCGAAAACGAAGCAGATCCTTTAAAGCCGTGGGAAACGAACAACCGCCTTCGCACCAAAGCCGCAGTGTTATGGACGCTTCAATGGGCTAAGGACAAAAAGATGACCTCTCGAGGTCATTACCTCAGTTGGGGTTACTTGGAGTCTTGGGCTGCTGACGAAGTGAAGAAAGGTGGACCTGCGGGCTTGATGAACCGCTACGATCAACATTTGGCTTTTGCGCTTCCATTTGCGGCTCCGTATGTCGATGAGTGGGATGCATTGAATCATCCTGTCCCATTTGTCGAAGCCGATGCACTGTACAATGTTGTTGGTCCTGATGTGTATCCCGAGATCTACGCGAAGATCCGCAAGCAAACGGATAAGCTTCTTTTCGTGAACGAAGATACCTTCAATCCCGATCGGACTGCAGGCTTCGAAAAGCACATAAAGCACATGATCGCTAAAGGCCAAACGCCCGACGGTTGCGGTTTCCAAAGTCACTTCAGCGACTACGCCATCCCGAGCATCGACGACGAGTGGAAGACGTATCAGAACTTTGGATCGATGGTAAAGCACCTAACCGTTACTGAGTACGACTTCCAAACGCTCGACGACCAACTCCATGCCGATCACATGCGCGACATGCTAACACTTTGCTACAGCCATCCGAAGATGACTGGCTTTGTTATATGGGGCTTCTGGGAATCGCGGCACTGGAAGCCAACTGCCGCCATGTTCAAAGCCGACTGGACTGAACGCCCGGCCGTAAAAGTGTGGCGAGATCTGGTCAAAGGCAAATGGTGGACTAACGCAGACCTCACCAGTGATGGAGACGGCAAAGCCACCCTTCCCGCTTACTTTGGTTGGTATGACATCACCATCGAGCATGGCGGAAAGACCAAGACCTTCGAAGTGAAACACGCCGTCAGCGGAAGCAAACCCGTGCTGAAGCTAGAGTAAGTGACTTCGATGTTGGTCAGATCCATACGAGTTAAATGCCACGAGTTCTCAAGTAGCACAAATGCCAAACGAGTGTACCAAATCACCGATGGATTCGATTAAAGCTAAATCTACCGCGACCTGTCGTCGCTCTATTTGCATCGTGCTAAGTTGCTTGATCGTTGCTTGCAACTTGTGCGCATCGGTGGCCGTGCTTGGAGCAGACAATACCACGCCACCAACAATTGCGATCGGCTTTGCCCGGGCTGACATTACACCTGATAAATCAGCCAACATGATGGGGTACCCGTTTGAGGCTCGGCCAGGAAACGATGGGGTAAATGATCCTTTGCTTGTGCGAGCATGTGCACTGAAGAGCGAGGATAAACCTGCGGTAATCTTGATTTTTGATCTATGCGTGTTGCCCACTGATTGGGCGCGATCATTACGAGGGAAGATTGCAGAATCGTTGAAGGTTGGCACGGAACGCGTGTTGGTCGGTGCTACACACACTCATTCCGGACCGGATCCGACTCCAGAGTATCTTGCGGGAATCGAAGAGCGAGCCATTGACGCTGCGCGGCGCGCTGCAGTGATGACTTTTCCATCCACGGCCTGGGTTCGTGAAGCACCCCTTGGACTTGGTTACCAGCGTCGTGTTTCGGTAGATAGCCGAATCCGCATGTGCTGGAGCCCCGAAGTGAATTGGGAGTTTCCTCCCCAGCCTGCGCCGGACCCGACGCTGACCCTGCTCGCATTCCAGCAAACCAATGGTCCCAGGCAATTTCTTCTGTGGAGTATCGGCGTCCATCCGGTAACAATCGGGCAAGGCAATCGATTTATCAGCGGCGATTATCCATCGGTTGCGTGTTCACAGATCGAGGTCGATTATCCCGACACCTATTCGATGTTCCTGCTCGGAGCCGCGGGCGACACCAACCCATGGATCTCTT
>JAIYDQ010000345.1 GCA_027487375.1 Planctomycetaceae bacterium | reverse complement strand
TTAAGTGTTCGATGTAAGCTTGTTTCCATTGTTTACCTAGTTGGAAAGCGCACTTTGCGCTGGAGTCGAGGCTTTAGCCGCCTTTTGGAGCATCCAAGGTGCTCAGAGGTTGTACCCCAGCAGAGTAGCAATTGTTTGTCAGGTTCAAAGTGGCGCTATCCAACTAGGCCAGATCGCATTAAGGTACGTAATTATTGAGCTTTGGTAACTGGAGGCAGCCGACTTGTGGATAATATGTCGAGAGTCGATCACTAAGTGTTAACACATCGCAGTAAGATCTAAAGTCGATAATCATTTTCGAGACAAGGCCTACGACGGTCTTGGAATTCCGAAGTCTTCGATCGTAAGTAACGTTGTAAGTTTTAATCCGGCGGCCTCAAACGCCGCTCGTCCACCTTCCAACCTATCAATAACAGCGACAACTCCTAATACTTCAAGCCCGAAATCTTGAGCCGCCTTAACAGCTTGGAGCGCGCTGCCTCCGCTGGTGACAACGTCCTCGACAATTATGGCCTTCATTCCCGGCTGGACTGGACCTTCCACTAGCCGCCCCATGCCATGTTGCTTTGCTTCCTTGCGAACCATAAAACCCAAGGTGTTCAAGCCACGCTGACCGGCGATGGTGACCACTCCGGCGGTAATTGGGTCGGCACCGATCGCCATTCCTCCAACACAATCCGGGAAGGAATCGGCATATTCGACGCTTATGGAATCAAGCATTCCACAGGCAATCTGATTGATGCCTTGTGGATGAAGAGTCACATGCCGGCAATCAAGGTAGTAGGAGGCCTTCTTACCGCTCGCGAGGGTAAAATCCCCGAAGCGGAGCGCATGTTGCCGGACAATATCGATCAGTACTTGCTTTGTGTAGTTCATAGTTGCCGTATTATCCCAAAGACTTTGCTCTCGGATAGTCCACTATGAAGCCCTATCGTTTGATCGTCACTTGGGAGCCGCGGCTGAGCATGGAGAACACGTCGCCAGCATCAAGAGGTGAGAGGCTGATACAGCCAAGCTTTGCGTTCTCGGCGCCTCCACTTGTAGCCGTTCCGTGGATACTAACATCCTGGCCGAGATCGATCCACCAGCCGCCGTAAGGGTTGCGAGGATCTTGACCATCGATTTGTGTGCCACCTAGACCGTAGTAGTTGCGATTGCGCTGCTTATCGAGCACTTGAAAGACCCCTTCTTTAGGAGCTGGATCAGCACCTGCGGAGATAGGGAACCTACCTGCATAAAGCTCGCCAAGGAAGACTGTCATCTCGTTCTTTTTCATGTCAACCTCAGCACGGAAGGGGCCTTGGAAGACTTTTAGCTTGGTGCCGGGAGTCAAGCTGCCGGTAACCTCTACCGCGTTGATCCTTGCGAGTAGTTCTGCTGGAATTTCGAAACGCTTCGCGACCATCTCAATGGTCTCGCTGGGCCCTACGACGTAAGGAGTGTCTAGTAGATGGCGACGAGAATAAATTGTCTCACCTGCAAGCGAATCAAGAAGATCGATTAAGTCACGAGTCTGTGCTTCGCTGAGCTCGGGCGAACCATAGAAAACGCTCAAGGTCGCGAGTGCTTCCTTCATTTCGCCACGGTTGATCTGCTCTAGTGCTGTTTGCTTAGCTGTCTCGTATGACCGCCCGGTGAGTGTCGATTTGTTTGGCTGCGATGCTTCAGATGGAGCTGTGCTTGCTGGCGCCTCGGTGGTGGCTACCGGCGCGGCACTTTCGGCAAACTGATTCTCATTTGCAGTTGTCTTCACGGGAACAGCAAAGGTCGGAGGTGTATCTAAGTCTGCAGCAGGTTTCGCTGGATTGCTTTGAGTATTAAGGCCAAACGGAGCACTACTTTCGCTAGCGACATCGATAGTCTTCGGTGGCTGCGGAGGAGCAACCTCAAGTGGCTTGATGCTCGGCAACGTAGTTAACTGTGGAGCCGCAAGCGAACTCCCACTTGAGCCAGGACTTGTGCTGACAGGAGCTCCGAAAGTTGGAGCAGGCCCGGCAAACGATGGCGCTGCTGCTGGCTTTAGACCGGCACTTCCCGAGAAGCCACCAGAGAACGCATCCGAGTTCGTTGTCGATGAGAATGGAGATGAACCAGATGTCGAAACCTCGACATCGAGATTTGCCTCGCTATCAAGCATTGCTTGAAGCTCAGGTGGAAGGTCCGTGCTTGCTCCATTGATTGCGATATATGCACCGTAGAGCACAACTAACAATAAGACAACAACAACAGCTGTTTTTATGGTTTGCACTGTGGTCCTCCTTGACCATTTGCTACCCAGAATCGGAGTAGGCCCTCCATCCATTGAAGACCCAGTGTCATTTCTCTTCCGATCGATTTGCGTGGTATAGGCTTAATCGATCGCAAAATCCAGATCAGTTTTTGCGACTCCAGCATGCTTACGGATTCCGCTCCCCTAAACTGAGCTCTGCTCAAGCAACAAGTTTATCTCTGCATTTTGCTGTTGGAATTTGCATCAAAAATCCCTACAAACCAATTTCTAGCTGGCATTCGAAATCAGACACTGGACGTCGAAACGGACTATCATGCTCAAGGCATTGGAGCTTGCAGGCTTTAAGAGTTTTGCAGACAAAACACGATTCGATTTTCCCGATGGAATCACCGTCGTCGTGGGGCCTAATGGCTCCGGGAAATCGAACATTGTGGATGCAATCAAATGGGTTTTGGGAACCCAAAGTGCGAAAAGCCTCCGTGGCGAAGACATGGCTGATGTGATCTTCAAAGGCTCAGCGGCAGGCGGACGAAAGCCGGCCAATTCTGCTGAGGCAACACTTATTCTCGACAACTCTCAAAGGAAGCTAGAGGTTGACTCGGAAGAAATTCATGTAACGCGACGGGTCTATCGAAGTGGCGAAAGTGAATATCTCATCAACCGGCAGCCGTGTCGGTTGAAAGATGTCAAGGACTTGTTTCGCGGATCGGGCGTCGGAGTCGATGCGTATAGCTTGATCGAGCAAGGCAAAGTCGATCGCATGCTACAAGCCTCCCCCAAAGATCGTCGCGCGATCTTCGAGGAAGCCGCTGGCATATCAAGATTCAAAGCCAAAAAGGTTGAAACCGAACGCCGACTGACACGGGTCGACCAAAACCTAGTTCGACTCAAAGACATCGTCGATGAAGTACATGGGCGACTAACGAATCTTAAGAGCCAAGCAACGAAAGCGGCTCAATACCGCGAGATGACTCAGCGGATGACGAAACTCCGCTATCGTGCGGGGGTCGCACAACACAAGGCTTTTATCAGTCAATCCGCGAAGCTTGAAAGTGATGCAAACACTTTAAAGGACCTGCTCCCATCGCTAGAAGATCAGGCGAAAGCCGCTAAAAACGATGTTGAGAATCAAGACCGAAAGATCGCAACTGCTCAAAAGGCACTTGAACAACAACAAGAGGCACACCAAGTCCAAAGAGAACGTATCGCGAGCCTTGAAAGCTCGCGAACATCTTACAATGCACGAATAGTTGAATTGAACGCTGAAAAGGGGCTTGCGATAACCCGACTCGAATCGCTCGAGCAGCGTGTCGACCTTACAACGGAACAAATTGCAGAACGCCGTGAAGAAGTAAAACTTCTCACTGCAACACGACTCGATCAAGAACAACGAGTTGACCAATTAGAAAACAATCGCGTTGTCATTGAACAGCAATTTCAGGAATGCTCGTCACAAGCAGATTTACTACGCGCGAATTTGACTCAATTGTCCAAGAACGCTCAGCAACATCAGTCCCAGATTGCAATCGAGAACGGAAAGCTCGAGCAATTCGAGCATGCCATTGCCGAGTATCAGTCGCAGATAGATTCGATTGAAACATCTATCAACGAGCAAGTTAAGCTTTTGGAGCAAAGCCAAGCTCAGTTAGTAATTTGTAAACAAGTAGCAGTGGATGCCGAACAAGATTACGTTACAGCACAGAACGAGTTGGAAGTCATTCAAAAGCAACTCGCCTCGATCCAAGAAAAATCCATCAGTGACCAAGGACGCCTGCATGGGGCTCACGAACGTCTCAATCTGCTACAACAACTCGATGAGCAGCAAGAAGGTGTCGGGCGCGGCGCGAAAAGACTACTTGAACTCGCCAAAGAACAACCGCATGCACCTTGGAATTCAGTTCATGGACTTGTCGCTGATTTGATTGAGATCGACGTACACTTAGCACCATTGATTGACGTCGCGCTTGGGCAGAAAGCAGAAACCGTTGTCTTAACCGACGGAACAATCATAGAATTGGTTCGCGATGGTGCGGTTCAACTGGGTGGTCGTATCTCCATGCTTAGAATGGACCGATTGCCAAGCAGGCGGGGGGGCGACCGAATACAGCTTGATGGTTTGCGAGGTGTACTCGGACGGGCAGATCGACTTGTGCACACCAAGCCGGAGTATGCGCCACTGCTTCAATTCTTACTTGGCAATACCTGGCTGGTCGATACGCTTGGCACGGCTCTTGATCTTAGTCATTTGCGTGGGGCCGGGCTTAGCTTTGTCACTGCCGAGTGTGAGAAAATTGACGCGGATGGAACCGTGTCGATTGGTTCCCTTCAGACGGCTCTTGGGTTGGTCTCACGACGCAGCGAAATGTCATCTGCGCGTGAACAAATTGTTGAACTAGAGCAATCGATAGTCGAAAACGCAAATAAACTCTCCGCAGTTCAACTTTCTATCGCGTCACAACAAGCAGTTCTTCGCCAACGAAATGAAATCACTCGCGATGCAAACTTGCAGCTTTCGAACGCAACGGCGAAGATCGCATCTGAATCTGCCAGAATGGATTTATTGACACTTCAACGCGTCAACCTTAAAGAGACACTAACCAATACTCTAGAAAAGAAAGATTCAAGCCAACAAGCAATCCAAGCAGCAACGGACTTCCTCCATCGATGCGATGAAGAGGTTCTTGAGTTAGAGACCATGTTGCTTGACGCGGAATCCGTCTTGAAATCCCTGGATAACCAACGATCTGAACTGCAGGAATTGATCACGAATGAAAGAATTCAGTTAGCAAAACTTGATCAACGGCTAGAGGGGCTTTGCGCAACACTCGATCAATTGAATCGCGACGCTTCCGAGCGCCAGGAACTCGTATCGCAAACTATTGAATCGATTGCTGCTACAGACGCCCGACTGATCGCGATGATCGAACAATCTACCCAGGCAGATGACGAACATTCTTCGCTTGTAGCCCAGTCGCAGACAACTTATCAGCAACTGACAGCAGACCAAGCCGATTTGGAATCACTTCGCGTTGAGAGAACTTTGTGCGTAAAACAACTGGAGCAGTGCCAACGCCAAGTCGACAAGACGCTCGAGAAACAAGAGCTACTAGCTCATGAAATCTCTCGGTGTGGCGAGGCGATCGAACAACTTTTCGCACATTACTTAAAGGACTACGAGATCGATATCGCGAACGCTGAGATCGATGATGTAGCTGACGAGCCGATGAGCCAAGAAGGTTTGGATTCGGAACTGAATCAGCTCCGTGCAAGTATTGCCTCAGTCGGTGCGGTGAACATGGAAGCCCTAGCGGAGCTCGATTCATTACAAGCCCGATATGATGTTCTTCACGAACACTATACCGATTTAGTGACGAGCAAAGAGAACCTACGAAAGATAATCGAAAGAATTGATAACGATTCAAAGAAACTGTTTACTGATACCCTGGACGCGATTCGAACCAACTTTCAGACACTTTATCGCCGTTCGTTTGGTGGTGGCTCGGCAGACTTAGTACTCGAAGCAGGCGACGATGTTATGGAAGCCGGAGTCGAGATCGTCGCAACACCTCCAGGGAAAACGGCGCTCTCGAACTCGCTCCTGAGCGGTGGGGAGAAAGCGCTCACAGCGGTCGCTTTAATCATGGCAATCTTTCAATTCAAACCAAGTCCGTTCTGTATCCTCGACGAAGTCGATGCCCCATTTGATGAAGCAAACATTGGTCGTTTCGTTGCCGTATTGACGGACTTCTTGCACATGACCAAGTTCGTAGTAGTCTCGCACAGTAAAAAGACGATGACTGCAGCTAACACCATCTACGGTGTTACGATGCAGGAAAGCGGAGTGTCCAGACAGGTTGCCGTTCGATTTGAAGAAATTGAAGACGAAAGCTTCGATGATACCCCTGGTTCAATCGAACATCGTCACAAAGCAGCTTGATAGCTTTCGCATACGAAGCTGTTGCGCTTCGTGTGAATACCTAAATGCAAGCAGAAGAATGGAAATCTAGTTTTTGTTCATTTCGAAATGTAGTCAACTTGAGCCATAAACCTGGACCTGATCTTTCGCGATCCATTGAAATGGGTTGCGAAGAAGATTGCATAAAAAAAGTGGATCGCGACAAAAGTCACGATCCACTCTTCAGGATCGAGTAACTCGAAAACAAATACAACTTAAACGGTTGCTACGCTTCGAGTATTTCGGAACCTTCGAAATGCAACACCAGAGATGCCGACAACAGCGAGCAAAGCAACAGTGCTTGGCTCAGGAACCGCCGTTACAGTAAAGGTTCCTGAAGTAACTGGTCCATCGATATCAAGGCCAGCCCCGCTCTGAATACCGAGAATCGAACCCACCAATTGGTAACTTCCAACCGGAAGATTTGTGCTTACTGG
Source organism: Planctomycetaceae bacterium (assembly GCA_027487375.1). Lineage (GTDB taxonomy): Bacteria > Planctomycetota > Planctomycetia > Pirellulales > Pirellulaceae > JAIYDQ01. Next base: position 42 of record JAIYDQ010000345.1, on the reverse strand, counting down.
CAAGAAAGCTACAGTTCCACCAGCATTGACCGGAATACTAGT
>JAIYDQ010000149.1 GCA_027487375.1 Planctomycetaceae bacterium | reverse complement strand
CATAAGGCACCCTAAAAACTCTTCAAGTGACGATGCTGTTCACAGAAACCAAGTGAGCAACACAGTCGAATCAACGACTTGAGTTGCTCAGCGTTCGGAAATGAATGGCGAACTGAATTCGCTTTTAAGAGTTCGCTCTTGAGGTAACAAGCTGATAGAATGCAGGCTGATTTCGTATAAGACGCATAGATATCCCTGATCTTTAAAGATAACCGTATCGTTCTTGTTCAGTTTTCCAGGAGAAGTTTGCAATGAGTCGAAACGTATTCCGAGAACTTCTAGTGGTGTTTGTGGCGGCTGTCGCATGCACTCCATCGATATCGCTCGCAGATAATTGGCTTCGATTTCGCGGTGATAATGGGGCAGGGATTAGTAACAGTAAAGCTCTCCCAGTGACTTGGAGCAATACTGAGAATCTCAAATGGAGTGTCAAGCTTCCGGGGCCTGGAGCGTCCAGCCCGATCATCGTCGGAGACCAGCTTTTTTTGACTTGCTACACAGGTTATGGAGTCGATCAAACTTCTCCTGGTGAGCCAAAGGATCTGAAGCGACACTTGCTCTCATTCAATCGACTCAATGGTGAATTGCAGTGGACTGCCACAATCGATTCCAACGAAGCAGAAGATCCTTACAAGGGCTTCATTAATCAGCATGGATACGCAAGCAGCACACCAGTTTCAGACGGAAAGCACGTTTATGTGGTCTTCGGAAAGACAGGGGTTTTAGCTTTTGATTTGTCTGGACAAGAAGTCTGGCGCCGCAAACTTGGACAGCTTTCGGACCCTCATGAATGGGGTAGCGGGGCAAGCCCAATCATTTACGAGGATCTCCTGATCATCAATGCGGGCATCACCGATCACGCAATGATCGCACTGGACAAGTCGACAGGCGAGGAAGCTTGGCGGGTTTTTGACGAGTCCTTTACGAACTGCTGGGCGACTCCGATCTTGGTCGATCTAAAAGAACGTACCGAGTTGGTCTTTGCTAGTCCAGGAAGGATTTTTGCTCTCGATCCAAAGACAGGGAAGGAGTACTGGAGAGCCGCCTCACCAGTGAAAGAAGCTGTTTCAGGTAGCTTGAACCAATTAGATGGTGTTGTATTTCTAATGGGTGGACGACAAGGCTCGGCCATCGCCGTGCGATGCGGTGGCTCTGGTGATGTGTCCGCAACGAATACGGTTTGGGACAAATCACTTCGTTCCGGTACCGGCACCCCGGTGATCGTTGATCGAAAGCTGTACTGGACTTCGTCTGGTCTTGCAGTGTGTGCTGACTGCGACACGGGTAAAGAGATCTTCAAAGAACGTATCAAACGCCCTTCTGGCGACGCTGCAGAATCTGGTGGTCGCGGTCCCACGGGCGACTACGCTTCGGCAATCGCTATCGATAACAATATTTTGATCGTCTCTCGTTCTGGGCAATCACAGCTGTGGAAGGCCGAGGAGAAATACACCCCGATCGCCGATAGCGCTTTTTTAGAAGATGAAGGACCTTTCAACGGAACTCCTGCGATCAGCGATGGTTATATATATATCCGGTCTGACAAAAAGCTTTATTGCGTCGGTAAGTAAACAAGGCTGACCATTCAACCAAGTTGCACAAATCAACCGAAACGCATAAGGGAGCGTCCCGCATTTTCGTACTCGTACTCAGGCGTAAGCCGGTACTCATAATCGATTGATTAATTGTCGAATGCGAGCACGATTACGAGTACGAATGATCGTAAAAGCTAAGCCAGACGTTCTGTCAGACCCGACGGTTGGCTTACTTGAACTTTTTAAACTAACTTGCCCTGGCACTTCAAACTTCGAATCGATTCATTCTCGATAAAAAAATAAGTGCGTTCGCACTCCGCTGTATTTTCACCTGCCTAAAAGAATAAATGAGCATGACAATGTTGAAGCGATCTTTAACGTGTTTGGTACTGTCCCTAGGAAGCTTTGCATGCTTTGATGCATCACTGCTTGCTGACAATTGGGGGCATTGGCGAGGAGAATCCGGCAGCGGAATTTCTTCCACTGCGACTCCGCCAACAGAGTGGTCCCCAACAAAAAATATTCGATGGCAGGTTTCTATCCACGGGCGCGGGTCTGGGTCGCCTGTGGTTTGGGAAGATCGCGTTTTTGTCGTCACGGCGGTAGCGGCGGACAATAGCGAGAACGGAAAGCTCAAATTCAAAACTCTATGCTTCGATCGGTCCTCGGGTAAACTCCTCTGGGAGAAAACTGCAATCGAAGCGGTTCCCCATCAAGGGACCCATTCAACAAATGGCTTCGCATCAGCATCTCCTTGCACAGATGGAAGTCATGTCTACAGCCATTTTGGATCGCGTGGGCTCTACTGCTACACAATGGACGGCGAACTCGTTTGGCAGCGCAATGACTTCGGACAAATGAACACGCGAAACAGCTTTGGCGAAGGCAGCTCACCCACGCTCGTCGATGACCTCATCATCGTTCCATGGGACCATGAAGGCCCGTCGTTTCTTTATGCATTAAACAAAACAACTGGCGAAACGGTATGGAAAGTTGCACGCGATGAACCGACATGTTGGGCGACGCCCTTGGTGGTCGATCTTGGCGATTCGAAACAAGTCATCATGAATGGTCAGAATTACGCTCGTGGGTATGACCTTAAGACAGGTAAAGAGCTTTGGCGATGCGCAGGGCAAACCGAACGTCCAGCAGCCTCAGCCGTTGCGCTCGGCGATACAGCGTTTGTCACAAGCGGATTTCGTGGCGCTTACTTGGGAGCGTTTCGATTGACCGGTCGTGGCAACCTACAAGGGACGCAAAATGTGGCCTGGAGCCTTGATCGAGATACTCCCGATATCGCTTCGCCGCTCCTTTCGAATGGTCGCCTTTACTTCTATAAAGGGAAGTCGGGATTGCTAACGTGTGTCGATGCAAAATCCGGGAAGCCCTTCTATTCGGCTGCTCGAGTGCCTGGACTCAACAGTATCTACGCTTCGCCAATCGCAGCCGGTGGATACGTGTATCTTACCGATCGCAGCGGCGCTATCACAGTCATCAAAGACAGTGAAAAGCTGGAAGTAGTTTCAACGAATAAATTGAACGAGGGTATCGACGCGACACCTGCGCCCGTTGATAAGCAATTATTCATTCGATCAGAGAGTGCACTTTACTGCATCGAATAGATGTGAAACTGAGATCACGTGCCAAGGGATATCAACATGGCTCAATCGGGATCAAGTACCTTGTTTTTCGATTCATGGTAGTTCAGGGAATAGCATGCCCGGCGACTTTGTTATGGCTTGCGAAAAGCCTTAGTAAAATAAGCTCCGCACAAATCATTTCCTTTTGCGTCCATGAACCAAGCATGAAGCTGCGTGCGACCTGCAGGAAGATTGATGGTAAAGACAGCCTCAACTGTTCCGGCTGTGGTTTTCATTCGCTTCTCGGTGGTACCAATCTTGATCGTCGCTTCTGCGATTGGTAACGATTTGCCCGGAGGTGTTACGTTCCCATCAAGCGGTGCATCTAAATCGAATGGCCATCGACGCAATCGAATCTCATACTCTCCGGCCCGTTCGACGACTACATTCCAGGGGCCACCACGCGGTCCTCCGGCTGCGTTTCGAATGTGCCCTGAGTTATCGGCGTAAACATCTTGCCAGTCGGAACTCGTCAGTTCGACAGGATTCTCTTGGTCCGCCCCAATGGAGATTGGAACAAAATCTCCGAGTTTAGGCTCGATCCCTGCCCACCATTTTTCATAATGAGCCCTCATCTTGGCAACAATCTCCGGATACTCTCCAGCGACATTTAGTTGCTGCGATCGATCTGATTTTGTTTCGTATAATTCTTCACCATGGACTAAACGCCACTGGTTCCAAACCACACAGCTACGCCACTTCTTCGGATCATTAGGATGTGGTGGAGATGCGCCGTATTGAATGACCAGCATCCGGTCTTCTATTGGTGAATCATCGCGAAGCAGCTTTACCAAACTTAAACCGTCCGGCTTTCCTGTGTCGGGTAATGATTTTCGATCGCTACCGCAAATCTCAAGTAGAGTCGGCATAAGATCTTGGACGTGCGTGGGAATCGAAACATCTCGAGGTCGAAGATTTCCTTCGGGCCACCGAATGAAGCACGGAACTCGATGACCACCATCGTAGTATTCGGTCTTGTGCCCGCGTAGACCAGCGTTGAATACAGGCACACCTGCTGTTCCTCCATTGTCGGTCATGAAGATAACGATTGTATTTTCATGCAAATTACTTTTGATTAGGAAATCATTTAGTCTTCCCATATTCTCGTCAATGTTGCTAAGCATCCCAAAAAACTTCTGCGCTTTTTCACCAGCGAAAGGTGCACTAAATTTTTCCGGGACAACATGTGGTGAATGAGCCGCATGAAGGGGCAAATAGCAAAAGAACGCCTCTCCGTCGCGGGATCGTTCACTCATCCATTTCATTGCCTCGTCAAAGCAAAAATCGGTTACGTATCCTGGGAAGCGAGTTTGTTGGTTACCTCGAAAACACTTCCCATCGAACAGCGTGTTGCTGAACTCGGGGGCACTTGTAAAACCCCATCCCTTCATCCAAACCGAAGTTCGAAAACCCTTATCCATCGGTCTGTGCGGAAAGCTATCTCCTAGATGCCATTTTCCAAAGATCCCAGTAGCCCATCCTTCCTTAGCCAATTTCTCAGGTAATGTAGGAATACCAGGTCTTAGGAATGCTCGGCCGGCAGTCACTGATGCAGCTGCGTTACGAAGAGCATCCTGCCCGGTAAGAAGTTGACCACGAGTTGGGGTGCACATGGGGGCCACGTGAAAGTCGGTCAATCGGACGCTTTCACTATGAAGCCTATCAATGTTAGGTGTCTTTAAGAAGGGATGCCCATGACAACCAAAGTCACCATAGCCAGCATCGTCAACCAATACAATCAGCACGTTTGGTTTCGCCGCACTGATGGCGAAAAGAAACTGCGAGTAGTTAACAGATACGAGAAACAGAATCCACGAAGACAATTTCGCAAATCTCATGCCGCACCACCTTCGATACGCTTAGAAACGACGACCTGACAAACCGACCATAACGAGCCAGTATACAGCAACGAGTCAATCGGTACTGATTTAGTGTTGATACCGATGAGATTATCGAGCTTAGATATTCGATCTTAGATGGACAGCTCTGGAGTCCAGGCTTTAGCCGTTTTTTCGAGCATCCAAGGTGTTCAGCGCCCAAAGGCTGTACTCCAGCATAGTTGCCGTTGATTGTTAGGTTCAAAGTGGCGTTGTCGAATTAGATTTCCTTTTGTTGCATTTGATTATTGAGTCGATCCAAGACAGGAATCAAATCAGCAGCCGAACGTATGACAAAGTGTGCTCCGGACGCAAGAAACTCTTGTTCGATTAGGCTTAATCTTTTGTTTAGTTCGTCCTCCGAGAGTGATTCGGCATCCTTCTGGCTAAGTCCAAGCCCATTACCGGTCATGGTCACTCCGACTGCCCACATCCCGGCGTTTCGTGCTGCTTGGATTCCAATCGGAGTATCATCAACGACAAGCACGCTCGATGGAGGGAAGACTCCTAAGGCTTCGCAGGCTCGAAAATTGAGCCAAGGCATTGGTCGACCGGCCGAAACTTCGTCAGAACAAACAATCACATCCGGTTCATATCCCTGCTGACGAGCCGGTGGAATGACCGCCTCCATCAAAGCTCTTGTATAACCAGTTGTTGAACCGATTTTTAAACTTCGATTTCGTAACTCTTTGACCACGCTCGGAACACCCGGGATGACATCCGATCCTTGAGATAGAACAGACAATTGCAGAGGCAAAAAATCTGCGTATAGCTGGTCGACGTCGCTCGATGTCGGTGATTTACCAAACTTTTCTTGCCACAGTTTACTCACGCGAGGCAACGACATAACGCTCGCGATATGTTCACGTTTTGCTTGCCCCATGGGACCACGTGCTTCGGCTTCAGTAATCTCAATTTCAAGCCGATGAAAGATCTCGATAAAAACCTGAACTGGCGAGCGACTGCCATAGTCCACGGTTGTACCAGCCCAATCAAACAATACTGCATTAATCTTCATAGCTTAGAAACCTGCAATCGAAGTGCAAATCAATAGTGGGCAACAAACGGACAACCAATTCACGTGTTAATGACTCCAGTGATTTTCAGCAACACCGAAGGACATCGTCATTCCTGCTCCGCCTAATCCATTGACTATGCGAACGCCCGGCAAGGGGTCAATCATCCAATGAGAATGGTGAGGGTTTTTGGCATAAATCCCGTGCCATCGCTCGGTGATTGTCCAATCCGGTAGTGAAAGAATTTTAAACAATTCATTCAGGATTAGATCGTCGATCTCATGGCGGTCAAACGGAGTAATCTCATCCCCATATTCATGTGAGTCGCCGAGGATGACTTGGCCTAATTCATTTTGTGAAGCCATCACGTGGATACCGAATCGATCAAGATCTGGATTCTCGCTCGCAATTCTTTCGCGAAGCTTCGGTATGCTTGGGCAACCGGCGAAGTTTCCGTAGTGTCTCAAGGTTAAGCCGCTCGCGATGTGAGGACCGATACGCCAACCGTTCGGTTGTGTACCAGTTCGTAGCATTTGCAGTTTGCACTTCTTCAATCCGGAATCTGCGTACTCGACTGGGAACAATGTCTCAAAGTCGGATCCTGAGCAAACGACGATTCGGTCACATGAGTAGGTTCTACCGAAAGCCGTGGTGACTTTCCCCGTTTCGACTTGGCTTACTAATGTATTCCATTCAAACTGGACGTCATACTTTTCCGAAAGCCAGGCAGCCAAAACTTGACTCGCTTTGCGTGGATTAACGCAGGCTTCAGTCGGGCTGTATAGGCCACCGACGAGATTTGTTGGATTTGCGGAAGGTGTTTTTGCTAAAACTTCTTCACGACTTAGTAACGTGCATTGAACGCTACTTGACTCACACTGTGCATGAAACTCTTGGAGCACCTCCCATTCATCGGCTTGATGCGCTAAGTGGATAGAACCGCAATCGTTAATCCATAATCCCGACTCACTTGCGAGTCGCAGCCATCGGGCGCGGCTCCGCATCGCCGTTTCGTAGGGTTCGCCGGATGGTTGCCCGATCGGCCAGACCATTCCGAAGTTTCGGACGGAGGCCCCGTTTGCTAGCCGGTCTCGATCAAAAACCGTTACTCGTTGACCAGACTCTGCTGCCAACCATGCCTGCGATAGTCCTACAATGCCACCGCCAATAATGATTGTCGACTCTTTCATTCGTCGGTCGATTTCGTAAGTAATGATTGAGTCAAATGATCGATGTAGTGTTCAAGAGGTGGAGTCTTGAGATTGGGTATCTTCGCCTGATCGTCATAGCGGCGTAGCTGGATTGCTTCGGCGAAATGAGGGTGCTGCTCAAAGTGTGCTGCTTGGCTTTGAGTCATTGGTCCGCCTTGCAGATGCAAACTTTGCACTGAAGGTGGACTCAGGATAGCAAAGTACTCGCTATCGACTGCGCACAGATATCTCTTTGCAGCTACGTGTAAACGGATAGGCTCAACGACTTCCGGAACGAAGTGTTTTATCAACCAAGCAGCCCCTAGTTGTTCATGCTGGTCATCAATGTCGTGGTCCGGAGCGTCTTCCGGAAGATCATGAAGAAGGTGCCCGACGTCATGTAACAGGCATGCTGCGACCAATTGCGGGGAAGCGTTTGCTTGTTCAGCAGCATAAGCAGCTTGCAACGCGTGTTCGAGTTGTGAAACGGCTTCTTTGCCATATTCAGAGTTGCCTCGCAATCGGAAGCACTCTAACACATGCGCTACTGGGTCGCTGGTTGACAAATCGATACTCACAAGTTCACCTTCAATAGATCACATAACGTGGGTTCAAATTCTGAACCAAAAATTAATGGTCTCAGACAAGGACGATAGCATATACTTCCGCCCGCGTTACGCAAATTGCCTTCATCAAATCCTCATCTTAGACAACCATCGTGAATTTGGACGTTGCCCAATCAGATACTGAAGTGTGTCAAACTCCAAGCAAATGGAATTGGTCTACAGCTTCGTGGACTCTATGGTCTATTGTTGCGGCTTTCGGGACATATTTTTGTATGTATGGATTTCGTGTTCCATTCAAAGCAGGAGCTTATGAATTCACATACAACGTCACTGGCAATCTTCAATTGGACGAGAAGAGCCTCTTTGTAATCGCTCAGGTTGTTGGATATACCATCAGCAAATTCTTGGGTATCAAATTTGTTTCGGAATTACCACCGAATCGACGCGCTTTTGCCATTCTCGGGCTTATCGCGTTTTCGCATCTTGCGTTGATTGGCTTTGGAATGGCAGGCAGGCCTTGGAATGTTTTGTTCATCTTCTTGAACGGTTTACCATTGGGCATGGTCTTTGGGCTTGTATTAGGTTTCTTGGAAGGCCGACAAACCACTGAGCTTCTCGCGGCTGGCTTATGCACCAGTTTCATCTTAGCCGATGGAGTTATGAAGTCGGTCGGGCAAACACTTATCGCACCCTTCGGAGAATCGTGGATGCCTGCTGTCGCAGGATCGGTCTTTATTCTTCCGCTGCTGTTCTTTGTTTGGATGCTATCGCAAATTCCTCGACCAAGTCAGGCTGACGAATCGCATCGCCAAGTGCGTACCGTAATGAATGGCTCCGATCGTTGGACCTATCTTCGAAGATACGCGTGGGGACTTTCCCCAATCATCATTGTCTATCTATTGGCAAACATTATTAGAAGCATCCGAGGAGACTTTGCGCGAGAGCTTTGGACTGATCTCGGAGTTGAGCAAGGGGAATTCGCGACGCGTTTTACGCAATCGGAAATTTGGGTCGGGATCTTAGTGTTAGGT
>JAIYDQ010000175.1 GCA_027487375.1 Planctomycetaceae bacterium | reverse complement strand
GGAGCTACGGTTCGAGAATGTTTGATGTGGGCAATGGATAATCGAATCATCGAAACGGATATCCAAGATCCTCTTCTAGACATTGCTCACAAAGCGATGGAAACCGATCCTAACGCTCGCTATCAATCTGTGATCGAGTTTCAAGATGCGATTCGCGAGTATCTAAGTAACGCAGAGAGCATTGCTTTAACCGTACGCGCCGAAGAGCTATTGGTTCAATCGATTGCAAATAAAGACTATCAGGGTTTTGCTCGCGCAATGTTCTCTATGCGAGATGCAATTGAACTTTGGCCTGAAAATCAGAATGCAATTCAAGGTCTGAAAAAGGTACGTTTAGCTTATGGAACATGCGCATTTCAGCGAGCGGACTACGATCTATGCCTTGAGACACTCGATACATCCGAGCCAGAAGAAAAGAATATTTATGATTCGGCGCTTGCATTAAAGAAGCTGAATCAACAAAAAGAAAAGCGATTCAGAACGCTTAGAAGAGTGCTAGCGGGTGTCATTCTATTCGCTGGCATCGCCCTCTCAATTGCAACCCTTTATGCACGGCGACAAACTCAGATAGCTCGACAGCAAGAATCGTACGCGAAGGCCGCAACATTGGCTGAACGGGCCGCAAAGGAGAATGAGGCGCAAGCTAAGATTGCAGCGCTCCAGCAGAAGGAACTTGCAATCAAGGCGGCAGCGGATGAGAAGGCAGCGCGACAGAATGAAGAGTTGGCAAAAAAACAGGCGCAAGCTGATCGCGATAGGGCCGTTGCCGCGCAAGCCGAGGAACGCAAAGCTAAAGAACAGGAGTCGCTTGCTCGGTCGCTTGCCGTTTCTGCGGAAAAGAAGGCGGTTCAAAACGCTGTGATTGCAACGCAAAATGCTCGGCAAGCATTGATCGGCAATTATCAATCACAACTCAATCTGGCGCTCGCGCAGAACAATCAGTTTGACGTATCAAGAAGCAATCAATTACTGCGAGATATCACTCTAATTGAATCCCAGTTATCCGCTTCTTCACTTTTAGATGATCCGTCATCTTCGTCTTCGGGGCCGCTCCTGCAGAACTGGGCGTTTCGTCGTATTCAATTACTCAACAACGCCGACCTGCCAATAAGTCACTTCGGGGGTACGGTTACTGCACTTGATTTCGCTCATCATCAAGGGAGCGGCATTGTTGGTACTTCGTTGGGACAATTGCGTGTCGTTCGCCTTGAGTCAAGTCAACTAAGTGCTGTACCGAATCAAAGCATAGAGTTTTCCGATCCGATCGTCTCCGCAGCCATCGCTCCAGACGGTAAAGAAGCAATTGTGTGTACCTTAACGCGAACATCTCGCTATTCGTTGCACAGATGGCGACTATCCGACCAAGCGAGTCAGCCGATTGAGGCCTTGGGCCGACGGATAATACAGAAACTTGCTTATAGCAAAGATGGAAAATGGATTCTCGGTGGCATTAATGGTGGCTTGTGGAAATGGGATAGAAAATCCGATCCAGACCTTTTAAAGCCGATCAATATTGATTATCGGGGGAAATTAGTATCGCTGCAGTTTCTCGAAGATAATGGTGATAGCAAGCTCGCGTTCTTTACGTCTGTTCTACCAAATGGCTCTGTTTCATGTGCTCTTATAGATCTGATCAACAACACGATTAAAGTGGTTCCGATACCAGAGGTCATGGCAATCAAAATTACAACCGCAGCAGTAGTCTCCAACAACAGTAAACTTTTATTAGGTTTGAACGATGGAAACATCGCGGTTGGACCGCTTGAGGGCTTAACTTCGATTAAGTCGGAAGATTTTAGTTCAGACAACTTAAAAGTTGTCCCAGTCTCATTTGGCGAAAGCGGCGGTTCCAGTGAGTTTGGACTTGTCCTTCCAAAACGCCATCTGACTGAAGTGCGGTCGATAGAAGTATTCAGTGATGGCACAATTGCTACGGCCAGCGATGAACCGGTGGTCAATGTTTGGAATGCCAATTCATCGCAAGCAACGATTTCTCACCGTCTCAACCTGGTTGGATTGCCTAGCAATACAACATCCGTTGCATTTCTCGGTCGCAGCGATAGCCTCTGTGGAGTTGATGACAGAGGGAACTTACTCGTTTGGAATCTTCCTCAGCAGGAGCGTCGTCAGAAAATTGCGAGAAGACCTGGTCCATCGCAAATCCTTGGATCGGCTTTGTTCTCGCCATCTTCCGCGTTCTCCGTCGATCAAAACGGTGTCTTACAGAAGTGGTCGACTTTAGACGGCGCTGCGATTGGATTGGCGGGTAGTTCTAAGGGTTACAGCTATTTTGGCCACACCCCGGGTGCAATAGTAACTGATTTTGCATCGGCTTCCGAAAACCGCCTAGTAGCTACGGTCGCAAAATTAGGAACGAAGGCAGTTCAATACATGGATTCTGCGTATCCAAATGCATCGGAGTTATGTGTTTGGAGTTTAGAGAATCGAGATATCCTTTACCGAAAGTCTTTACTAACGACAGGAGAGTGCAGGATCACGTTTGCAGATAGCGACCAGATGATTGTCGTTTCTGATAGTAAAAAAACTTTCCTGATTGATAACAATAGCGAAACGTTACAAGAAAGAGAAATCCCTTTTGGGACTCACATTCCAGTAACGAATCCAGTGGATTCTTCATTAATTGCTCTCATCGCTCCTACTGGAGCGTTGCGGCTACTGAATCTAAAGGATGAGAACACCTGGAGTCGAGAGGGGTATCAATACCTGGATATTGCCATTAATAGCCGCAGCACGCCTATTAGTGCTGCTTGGAGTCCCGACGGACGTCGACTGTTTATCACTTTTGATGATGGTAGGATCGCACGGATAAATTGGACTGGTAGCGTGCTACAGAATCTAGTTTGGTCACAGACGGTAGATGACTTACGGATTCAAGAGCAAGATCGTCCATGGAGACATGCAGGTCTTCGGATAGATACGACCGATAAAAGCGATCGTATTGAGATCGCAATTAGGCAGCCTCGTGCAAACTCTAGGTCGTCAAGTTCAACGACATTCACGGTCATTGAGTGGCCAATTATTGAAAACGAGCCAAAGCCTTTCGAAAATCGTAAGAGTGATGGATTGCAATGGTTCGGCAAAGGAACCTTAAACTTTGATGCTGCCGTTCTTTTGAGTGAGCTAGAAGGTCTTCAGGAGCCGTTCGCAATTATGGGAGATGCGTCTGGTTCACTCATTGTCCTCGATGAATTAGGCAGCCTTACTATCAAAGATGGGAAGGAATCACAATCCATAGGGGCGCTTGGTCGAACGCGGTGTCGTCAGGTTTCTTCAAATTCATTAGGGAATCGGTGGCTCACGCTTCATGACAATGGAATTGTCTTGTTGTGCGATATTGACGCTCACGGCAATCCGCTGTGGGCTCCACTTCGTCACAATCTCGGAACAAACCTGCGAGGTGAGATATCGCCAGATGGTAGCCATGCTTTCCTGTTGCCCTCGGATAATGGTTCTGGAAAACTATCGATTTTTCGTATCAATGGAAGCAATACGCTGCAATTAGTTCATTCAGAAGAGAATGTTCAATTAGCGAAATGGCATCCGATAGATCAGTCACTTGTTTTGATCAATTCAGATAGTCAAGTAAAAATGCTTGATGATCAATGGAAGGAGATCTTAGTTCAATCTGGAGCGTTGGATAAACATTTAGACAGTAGTAGTCGGGTATCAAACGTTGTGTTCTTCCGAGAATCATGGAGCAGTCAGATAGAACCAAGATGGCATCTGGCGATTCAAATTGATAATGTTGAATCAAGTAAAATATGTTTTCTAGATTTACGCGGTGTAATGACAGATTTCGCGCCGATGGAATTTAAAAGCAAAATTGCATCGATTGCTTCTTCGGCACAAGAGAACGTGCTAGCGATAGGAGATGTGCAAGGAAACCTTAGTATTTGGTTTGCTGCACCAAGTATTGACCGTGCTCCTCGCGAACTGTTTACGCTTCCCGGGCACCGCGGTTCGTCAATTGATTCGTTGCATTTTACAAGTGATGGAATGAGTTTGTTTTCAAGCGATAGCTCAAGTCAAAACCTGTTCTGGATGAGTAAGGACTAGGATTCCGGTAACACGGATGGCGTACAATTTGAAAGACATTGGGCTACGTCAATCGCGAGATTAGGCGTTTGCCCTGTTCGCAAGCACTACATTTCGACACTGCCACGGCAGGTTTTCTTGCAAACCTAAGCGGTTAGAAAGGATTCGAGGTCTACAGCATGAAGCCAATTCGAACAGTCGAAGAGCTGGAAGAGTCGTTAAGTCGACCAACCTTGGGTGTGTTGAAGACTTTAGAAGCTATCGATGGCGACGTGATGATTCTTGGGGCGGCAGGCAAGATGGGCCCGACCTTATCGCGAATGGTTCGTCGTGCCCTGGATTCCATCGGGCAACGTAAGAGAAGAGTATTCGCTGTTTCGAGATTCTCTTCAAAAGAAACCAGGCATTCTCTTGAGCAGCATGGCATCGAAACTTATGTTTGTGATTTGTTGAGTTCCAAGGAAATTCAAAGCTTGCCGAGCGCTCCTAATGTGTTCTTTTTGGCAGGGCAGAAGTTCGGCACAAGCGATGCGCCGGAACTGACTTGGGCGATGAATACACTCGTCCCCTCTTACGTTGCAGAGAGATACCGCGATTCGCGAATCGTCGCATTCTCCACGGGTTGTGTCTATCCGCTTCTCCCGGCAGATGGGCCAGGTGCGAAGGAAGAGGATATGCTGGGACCGCCTGGTGACTATGCCAATTCCTGTGTTGGTAGGGAACGAGTCTTCTCGTTTTTCTCTAAGCAATTCAAAACAACTGTATTGTTGTTTCGACTTTGTTACGCGATCGAACTTCGTTATGGTGTTTTAAGCGACATTGCAAATCGAATTATGTTTGGTTCACCGGTGGATGTCTCTATGGGGGTTGTAAATGTTATTTGGCAGGGTGATGCAAATGCTCGAGCTATCGAATCCCTTGCCTATACAACATCACCACCCACGGCACTTAACGTGACAGGATTGGAGCGAATTTCAGTTCGTGCGCTGGCGATACGATTTGGAGAACTGTTGAATCGAAAGCCGGTTTTTGTTGGAGAGGAGTCCGACAAGGCATGGGTCTGGGATGCAAATCGCTCGTACCAATTATTCGGAGAGCCAACAGTCTCGCTCGATGAGATGATGATAGCGGTAAGTGAATGGACACTCGCGGGTGGACCATTGCTTGGCAAGCCAACCCATTTTGAAGTTACCAGTGGTGAATACTAAATGATGATTATAAGACCGTTTCGATCATGTGATCTACCTGAATTGCGCCGTATAACCGTTGAAGGATTTGATGGAATTGCCATTGATCAGAACGTTGAGAACAAGCTCGGAATTCTTGGTGATCACGATTGGCGATGGCGTAAGATGCGACATGTTGATGAAGACTGCGAGATGAATCCTGCCGGTGTTTTCGTTGCCGAAAGAGATGGAGTTGTATTAGGATACATATCCACTCGTGTCGATCATCAATCTGGAAAAGGGCGAATACCAAACTTAGCAGTAGACTCGACGGCAAGGGGATGCGGTATTGGGAGGCAACTGATCGAGCATGCTTTGGATTACATGCGGCAAGAAGGCATGATTTTCGCAATGATTGAAACGATGGTGAATAATCCTGTTGGCCAGCATCTATATCCATCTTGCGGCTTTGTAGAGGTGGGAAGACAGATTCACTACGCGAGAAAGCTATGACATTTGATTTTCATACACACTTACAATCTGGAGTAGCGATTCCAGCACATCCTCTTGCTCTTAACGCAGATAGAAAGCTTGACGAACGACGGCAGCGGGCTTTAAGCAGGTACTACATCGCCTCAGGTGTCGGTGGGATTGCAGTTGGTGTTCATACAACGCAGTTCGCAATTAGGGATGCGAAAGTTGGGCTTTTCCGGAAAGTGCTTGAGGTTGCAGCTGAAGAAATGAATCGAGCAACTCGACCGCTAGTGCGAATAGGGGGAGTCTGTGGCGATACATCGCAAGCCTTGATGGAGTCGCAAACACTTTTGGACCTCGGTTATCACGCGGCTCTGTTGAGTCTTGCGGCATTTCCTGATGCAAGTATCGATTCGTTAATTCTCCATTGTCGAACCATTGCCGACGTGATCCCTGTTATTGGATTCTATCTCCAACCAAGCGTTGGCGGACGAATCCTTCCATACAGTTTTTGGCGAAGGTTCGCTGAGATCGAGAATGTTGTGGCGATTAAGATCGCGCCGTTCAACCGTTATCAAACATTAGAAGTTATAAGGGCTGTTGTCGATGCTGGACGAGACGACATCGCATTGTACACCGGCAATGATGACTGCATTGTGTCAGATTTGTTAACCACATATCGGTTTGGCGATCGTGAACGTCGCTTCGTTGGAGGTCTGCTTGGGCATTGGTCTGTATGGACAAAGCGAGCTGTTGAAATCCAGCAACTTTGTTGTCGGAAAGATGCTTCGCCGGATCTTTTGCAACTTGGTATGGAAATTACGGACTGTAACGCTGCATTCTTTGATGCAGCCAATAACTTTCGCGGTTGCATAGCAGGGCTGCATGAGGTGCTTCGTCGACAAGGTTTACTGGAGGGCGTCTGGTGTCTTGATCCAAACGAAGTTTTGAGCCCTGGACAACTTGCGGAAATTGATCGGGTGTATGCTAGTTATCCACACCTCAATGACGATGCCTTCGTACAAAGCCACCTCGAAGAATGGCTTGCACGTTGAGCGCGAATGAGGTTCCGTCGCAGGTCTCAAATAATTCGACTTGGCAACTCCGCTCCTGCAAGTCCAGCAAGAAGGTTCTGAACTGAGAGCTCTGCCATCTTTTGGCGAGTCTGAACCGTCGCACTACCAATATGTGGGGCGATGACAACGTTGTCGAGTTTCAAAAGCGGGTGGCCTTTTGGAAGGGGTTCGGGATCAGTTACATCGAGGCCCGCGGCGTAAATCCAATTTTCAGTTAGTGCAAGCGTAAGAGCATCTGTATCGACCACAGCGCCGCGAGCGATGTTAATTAGCGTAGCCGTCGGACGCATCAATCGGAGTTCATCTGCACCAATAAGCCGTGTAGTCTCATCAGTCAGCGGAACACACAGCATGACGTAGTCGCACGTCGCAAGCAGTTCATGAAGTGGCTTGTAGCTTACTCCAATACTTGCTTCGATATCCGTTCGTCGTTTGCGATTGAAATAGCAAATCTGCATGTCAAAAGCAGCCGCTCTACGGGCAACTTGGAGACCAATTCGACCAAGGCCTATGATGCCCAAGCTTGCTCCATGGATCTCTCGTCCTAGAAAAGCTCCTGTACGGGGTTTAATCGATTGGTCGGTCCCAAACCGAGCGATCCGGTCCCCTTCAACCAATCTTCGTGCCGCAGCCATCAACAGACAAAATCCCATGTCCGCTGTTGCTCCATCGAGAACTCCGGGCGTGTTGCCAACGGGAATCCCCCTCGCCTTGGCGTCCATTAACGATATGTGATCTACTCCAACTCCGTGATTACTAATCACTTTGATGTTGGGAACGTTGTCCATTAACTTTCCATCCAGCAATGGGTGACCGAAGGTATAAATGCCTGATATGGTTTCATCTTTGTTACCGAACAATTGTTCCCATGGCAGTAATTCAACTTGTCCCTTAAGGAGCATGCTTACTGCAGGGGAAAGCGGGCCATCGGAAATTACTCGCGGGAGATTTTGGAGCATCATCACTTCCTTCGATCAGCAGAACAACAGTTACAACTTGTGATATTTCGGAAACCGAGAAAGCAATTATCGCTTGCTTGGAAAGGTTCCTGTCTCAGCGGGCTAGCACGCATTTAGTGGATGGCTTTACTATGAAATGTCTTAACAACCATCTAATCGATATAGATAAGTTCGTTCGTGTTGAGAAGAACTCGACAGTAATTCTCGAACCCATTGGTGGCGATATAATCGCGCGCAAGTGTTAACTCAACCTCGGTGGGGGATCGCTGATATACAAGTCCATAAGAAGAAGTAATTTTATCATCCAGAGTTAGCTCTTTGCCGCATCGTTCGATAAGAGCACGAGCCATATCCAAAATAAAGCTGTGATTTAGCATCGTAAGTGCTTGCATGGGTGTTGTCGTGTTTGATCGCTTTGGCGCTGCGAATGCATTATCGGGGAGGTCAAATTCGCTAAGAATATCGACTACGCTTGCTCGAGCATTCTGGTGGTATACAGAGCGTCGATAGGTCTCAGGACCGTGAAAGTCTAGTGGGAAATAGGTACAAACATTGTTTTGTGTAAATCGATAAAGCCTGAACCCAGGTCCGCCAGCGGGTTCAAGTTGCAGTTTCCCTGATACCATCAAAATGGTATCGCGCAGTTCTTCTGCCGATAATCGCTTTGGAGGGAATCGCCACAATAATCTTGAATCCTTGTCTTTGTTTGCGGCGGAATCGCGAAAGCTGGAGCTTTGGAGATAGGTTTGCGAAAGAAGAATGTCACGGTGCAATGGTTTCAAACGCCATCCATAACCTATAAGCTTTCTTGAAAGGAAATCGAGTAATTCTGGATGAGTTGGCTGGCTTCCTAAAAAACCAAAATCACTCGGAGTATCGACGATTCCATTCCCAAAATGGTATTGCCAAATGCGATTAGCAAGGACCCGTGCAGTGAGCGGGTTTGAATCACTGGCAATCCATTTTGCAAGTTCGAGACGGCGTTGTGACTCTGGTGCATCGACTGGTAACTGAAATGTTGGCGTTACTTGATTAAGTACGCTAAGGCTTGACGGTACCACTATATCGGTAGGCTTCATCGGATCGCCTCCGAGCTGCACGTTGGTTGGCTCGGTCGGTTGAGTAAAGTTGCCCGCCCACACTTGTTGTAGCTTAGGTATTCGTTCAATCTTCAGTCGAATCAGACTGATATCCCTATCAAAACGCTTAAGCTGACGCACTTCTTCTTCCGTAATTACGTTTCTTCGTACCCGTTCAATTCCATGAGCCGGGGTCCAGGGCTCTCGTCCTTCGCTACTCGCAACTTTCGTCCATTGCTGCCCGTCGAGCGAAACCAAGATGTCATATTCACAAGGTGTAGCCCCTCGGACCTTGCTTTCATCAAGGTCACGTCCTTTGGAATTGGAAAAATGAATCCGATGGACTAACTCTGGTTGTGGAAAAGTGATCGTTAACTCTGCTGGACTTCCGATAAACCACTGCTCACCCTGTTTGCCGTCTATGCAAAGCTGCGGGCCATATGCGTCTGGAAAGTCTGCTGCGGTCGCTGAGCGAGCACCCTCTGCTTTGCTGCCGTAGTTCGCTAATGCGACGTTTACATTGTCCGTGTTCCAAACCTCAAATTCACTTAGCCTGCCGGAACGCACGTCTCCTAATCGAGTTTTGGTCGCGTCCGTTGTGACTGAATGAATGACGAAACGCACGTGTTGCGCACGAGTAGCGAGAAACTCTTCGCTTGTTCCATGAACATCGATCTTCGGGCGTTGAAAGGTAAGCTTCTCAAATGCTACCTTCGCTCGATCTTCAATCTCCTTTTCGAGCTTTTCCCGGTCGCTTGCGAGCTTCTCTTTCTCCATTGCAAGAGGTTTCGTGGCCTCCTCAAAGGCTTGGCGGTCTGACTTAGTCGCGATGGTTCGTAAACCGTGTCTGACTCCTTCAAAAGCACTGCGTATTCGGTAATAGTCTTCGGTTGGAATTGGATCAAACTTGTGGTTATGACATCGAGCGCAATTTATCGTTAGGCCAAGAAATGCGCCACTTGTCGCCGTGATCATGTCGTCTAGCGTTGCTGCTCGAATGTTCTTTTGCGCGACAGCGTCTTGATTTCCGACATCGTCGTATGGACCCGCGACGAGAAATGCGCTTCCGATTTCAACAGTTGGGTCGTCCTTTCCGATCACATCTCCAGCAAGGTGTTCAATTATGAATTGATTGAAAGGCTTATCTGAGTTGAAGGACTGGATAACGTAATCGCGGAATGGCCAAAGATTATCGACGATTACATTTCGTTCGAAGCCGTTGCTTTCACCAAATCGGATAACGTCCAACCAGTGGCGCCCCCATCGCTCTCCGTAACGTGGGCTGGCGAGTAGCCGATCCACTAGATTCTCCGTCGCCACTCTTTGGTCAGTTTCGCAAGCCATAACAAACGAATTGACCTCATCGATGGTCGGAGGGAGTCCTGTGACATCGTAAGATATTCTGCGAATCAAAGTTCGCGGATCTGCTGGCGGATTTCGTTCCAGTCCCTGTTGGCGGAGTCTTTCACTTATAAACCCATCAATCGAATCTTGATGAAAGTCTTTTGCCAACGGTTGTAGCGACCACCATGATTTGTCCGCTCGTTTGGCATCGATCTTTACATCGGTCCTCGGGTCAGGGGCTCCCATTTTTACCCACGTGATAAGATCGGCGATTACGTTATCTGGAAGCTTGGGTGCATCAGGTGGCATCTCAAGGCCTGGATCAAGATGTTGCACCGAAGCTAGTAACGGGCTTTCATCCGGATTGCCTGGAACGATCGCTGGTTCGCCACTATCTCCTCCCAGTTGCCATCCGGCCTTGGAATCAAGGTGCAGATTCCCCTTTAACTTTTCAGCTTCTCCGCTATGACATCGGTAGCAGTGCTCTATCAAAACAGGGCGGATCTTTTGTTCAAAGAACGTATCGCCAGCCTGATCTGCCGTGCATGGTTGGGTTGAGATAGTAAATGTCACGAAGGTGACAATCGTTGCATATGAGTGAAATATAGCTTTCGAAATACTCGATCGAACCCGCGCTGGCAATTTGAATGTTGATTTAAGCATTATGAAACCAGGATCCTATCGATAGCATGTCCATGTACATCGGTCAGTCGGCGTTTGGCCCCGTTATGATAGTAAGTTAGCTTTTCGTGATCGATTCCGAGCAGCTTCAAGACGGTGGCATAGAAGTCATAGACGGTCGTCACATCTTGTACGCTCCGTCGGCCAAAGTCGTCAGTCGAACCATGGCTTACGCCTCCTTTTACGCCAGCTCCCATCATCCAGGTAGTAAAGGCATCTGGGTTATGATCGCGACCCGAGGTGCCTTCCTGGTGAGTCGGCATCCGGCCAAATTCCGTACACCATACGACCAGTACATCATTGAGCAATCCACGTTGCTTCAAGTCTGTCAAAAGAGCTGCTGTTGGTTCGTCGAAGATTGGGCAATGTCGTTCATAGTCGGCTTTGAGTGTCTTATGCGCGTCCCAGTTAAGTAAACCGTCAACGGAGCTTGCGCGAGATGCGCAGTAGAGGCTTACGAATCGAACGCCCTGCTCAAGTAATCGTCGTGCCAATAAACAGTTCTTTGCATATGAAGCTTTTAAGTTGTTTGAATCGTTGGTGCAGTAGAGATCGTGAATGTGCTTTGGCTCTTGGGATAGATCGCTGACTTTGGGGGCAGCCAATTGCATTTTTGCAGCTAACTCATAGGCCGCCATTCGAGCCCCCAATTCGTCGTTACCAGGATGTAAGGATGCATGTTGACTATTGAGCTTTGCTAACAGATCCCGAGTGGCTCTTTCCTTCTCATCGCTAATAACCGATGGCGTATCCAGATTTCGTAAAGGTTGTTGGGCCGCCATCGTTACTGCTTGGTACTTGGCAGACAAGAAGCCGTTGCTCCAGTTTGCCTTGCCATTGGGTGGTTCACCTCGTACATCTTGTATGGCGACATATGTTGGCAAGTTTTCATTCATTGAACCAAGTGCATAGCTAACCCACGATCCTGCACTCGGAAAGCCTTCACGTGTAAAGCAAGAGTTCATTGCGATACAACCCGGGCCATGAGTGTTAGTGCGAGATGTCATGCTATGGATGAATGCCATGTCGTCGACATGACGTGCCATGTTTGGAAGCATTGACGAAATCATTTTGCCACTCTGGCCCGCCGCAATAAATGGCCAAGGCGACTTCATTAAGTTTCCGTTTTTCCCTTGAAATGTGACTTCCGAATCTGCACCAGGCATCGGTGTATCGTGGAACTTTTCAAGCATTGGCTTGTGATCCCACAAATCTACGTGAGACGCGGCGCCTGGACAGAAAATTTGAAGCACTTGCTTTGCTTTAGCTGGATAATGCAATGCGGTCGCAGATGCTAAGGCTTTATCGTCGGATAACATTCTGGCAAGTGCGACACCAGCGAGGCCTGTCGTCATCTGTTGGAGAAAGCCTCGTCGAGCATACTCTACGGATAAATAGGGTAAGCCTGCATCAAGAGGACGCATATCGGAATTCCTGAAATGGGAGAGGTTGGATTTGATGAGCTGACGAGTCTTTACCAAGTCGCAAGATGACGGACTAGGGAGATCTTCAGGTCTGGTGCAGCGTGGCACGTGGTGGGGGTGCGAGCAAATAACTCCTCAAAATTATAAAGCGACTTGTACGCGTTTGCAACTTTACGTCGACCTTGGAGTTCGATTGATGGAGAGCTTCAGCTTTCGATCCCTCGGATGCTGCTGCTTGTACTGCTACCGAATCGATCGATTTCGATACCCATGTTTTGAGCCAATGCCACGAAAAGATTTGCTAAGGGAGTGTTGTTCTTTGAGTCATGAGCCACATAACCTTGATGCTTAAGTCCTCCACCGGCAACAAGGATGGGAAGATTATGCCAATCATGCGCGCTAGCGTTCCCAAGATTAGAACCGAACAAGATCGTTGTGCTATCTAGGAGTGAGCGGTCATTTTCGCGAATCGATCTGAGCTTGGATAGGAAATCTGCAAAGGCAGTGAATTCAGCTTCTTCAATGATTTTTAGCTCATCAATTTTTTCTGGGTCTTTCCCGTGATGACTTAGCCCGTGCCAATCACTATCTACACCTGGAATTTTGGGGGCCGCATTGAGACCTTCTAAAGCGAAGGTAATAGTACGCGTCGAGTCTGTTTGGAGGGCAAGCACGATCATATCGTAAAGCAGCCGTTGCTTGGCGATTGCATCGGACTTGTCGGTGATATCAACGGGCAGGTTTCTGTCGACTTTCGGCTTTGGTCTTGTGATCCAGCCTTCAGATTGTTGAAGTCGCTGTTCGAGATCGCGCACTGCGGTGAGGTATTCGTCGATCTTCACTTGATCATGGTGGCCAACCTCGCGGGCTAGTTCAATCGCTCGGCCACTTACGGTGTCGAGAATACTTTTTCCGCGACGAACACCTTGCATCTCAGTTGCTATTTGCTGCTGCGTGCCATCGATGAACAGAGAGGAAAACAATTTTGATGCGGACGAAATACCTGGTATTGAGACACCGTTGGAACTCCACGACAACGATGAGCCTCCCGTGGTTGACAGGGTCAAAAACGGATAACGAGTTTGTGAGCCAATTTTCTGTGCAATCTGTTGGTCAAGAGAAATGGAGTTTCTGAATCCAGCGAGACCTGGCCGCTGTGCTGAAGTGAGCCACGTCAGTTCTGACGCGTGGCCGTTATTGCCTTGCTGATTTGGATGTGAGAGTCCCGAAAAGACCGTGACTTGATTCTGAAATGATTCGAGCTTCTTTAGATAAGGAGTTGTGGCAAAATCTTTGGTCTCGCTTTCGGGAAATAAATGAGGCGTATGAAAACCGAGACCTGCACACATCGCAACGAATCGCTTCGGAGCAGGTTGAGTTGTGCTTGCAGCTCGCGCTTGTTGACCTAACGACGGACCCATCGCATCAAGAAGCGGCAACGCTATTGCAGTAGCACCGGTGCCCCGAAGAAACTTCCGTCGATCCATTGAACGTCGCAAAATTACATTCGGTATGTTTGCATTGCGATTCACAGTAATTGATCCTACTTTGATTGGAATATCTTGCTTGCTACGCAAAGCTTCAGTAAGTCGCCGACTCGGTAGCCGTTTGTCGATGACTTTTGCACAATTGTTTCGATCTCCGTTCGGTCTGAGAAACCCATCTCGCGTCCCGTTGCAAACGTAAGAAGCTTTGTGACGAATGCTTTCGCAAGCAGGTCTTTCTGGGGTATCAAAAGACCTCGGAAATCATTGAAACTGTCGAATTTTCGACCGTCCGCTAGCTGCCCAGTTGCGTCAACTTTGGGACCGATTCTGTATCGAACTTTTCGCCCATCGATTTCGAGGTTTACTTTTTCACCATCCCCTAGACTCCGAAAGCGTTCGCTCCATCCACCAATTGGATTGAAGTTTTCAAGAGCGAATCCCGGCGGATCAATTAGCGCGTGACAAGCGCGGCAGTTGTCACTATCGCGATGCTTGTCAAGCAATTCTCGAAGAGTCGTTGCACCACGGATATCTGGTTCAACCCCAGGAACTCCTGGTGGAGGAGGTGGTGGGTTCTTACCAAGAATGCGTTCCGTTACCCAAACACCTCGAACAACGGGAGACGTGTTGGTCCCATTAGCTGACACCTTGAGGATACTTGCTTGACTGAGTAAACCACCACGTACGCTATCTTTGGGAAGCATTACCGATCGAATTTCTGGGCCTGCGACTCCATCAATTTCATAGTGACTTGCAAGCCGCTCGTTTAGCATTGCAAAGTCGGACCAAATCATGTTTTCAATACCAAGGTTTGCTTCGAAAAGATTCCTTACGAAGGAACGTGTCTCTGCAATCATGGAGAACTGTAGATACGGATCGAACTCAGGAAACAGATTCTGATCGGGGCTCGTGAATTCGATATCGCGCAGGTTTAACCATGCGTCAGTAAAGTCGATGATGAATCGTTCGCTGCGTGGATCGCTAAGCAGTCGTCGCGTTTCTCGCTCCAGAGTTTCTGGATCCGAATTCAACTTGCCGGACTCTGCTTCCTTGATGAGCGATTTGTCGGGTGTTGTGCGCGTGAGGAAGTAAGATAGCCGTGATGCTAAAGCGTGGTCTGACAGCTTGCCGGGTTGTTCATTCAGAAACAGAAAATCGGGTGAGCAAAAGATTGCTGCAACCGCAGTACGAAAAGCAACTTCAAATGACTCTCCTTGATCAATTCTTTGCTTGAACAAACTGTTGTAGATATCGATCTCGTGCTCACGTAATTCTCTTCGAAAAGCAGTTTTCGCAATCCGCTGTAGTGCTGCGGATGCATCGACTTCGGGAGTATCCGATACGACTTCAAATCTCGGTTTGTATGATTTTCGCAGTTTATCCGTGGGTTTTGTGGGTTCTGCTTCCCGGCGGTTGATACCCTCGAATAGAAGCGTGTGGCCCGGCAACGGAAACTCGTCGATGATCGGGCCTTCTAATTCAACATAGGAGATTGCGAGTCCAGGTCCCTTATAGTTCTCAACACCATTATTCTTGATTTCATACTTGGGATCGCTTAATCCCCATGGTAGTATTTCAATCATGTGATTCCGTTCAAGCCAAACTTCAAGTTCAACTGTGGTGGGCTCGCCCGGTGGCATTGAATAGAATCCAAATGTTGGTCTTTCTGCCCCACGCTCGAAAGATGTCGAGCCTACGGAAAATGTAATCGGTGTTTGGCTTTGGTAGGCATATCCGGTCACTCGAATTATGTATTTACCGCTTACTGGTGTGTTCGTCCCCCGTAGCATTCCATTTGGATAGCCAAACTGTCTATAAAAAACGACAGCCCCGTCGTCTCGCAAGTACCACTGTTTGCCAATGAAGTTTTGGGATTCCTTCATCTCAGCGTAGCTTGCACGACGAACTTCCGACGATGGTTTCTCAGAAGTCATTGCGATTGACGCGTCCATGACTCGCTCAATTGATTCGATGTATCTTTCTAATTGGACCATCGAGATATTTAGAGACTCACCAACGTTATCAAATTCGTTTGATCGCCCGTCTTCCGGTAAGGATCGCGCGAGATTCAGGTTGGTGCCAAACAGATCGTTCAACGTGTTCGTATATTCACGACGATTTAGTCGCCGAAGAACAGTCCCTTTGGACTGCGAGTGAATCTCCCACAGCTGGCGTCCAACTAGTTTGTTAAAGGCCGCGCGATCGAGGTCCGTTGGTTGTTCAGCATCTTTGGGTGGCATTTCTTTTGATTCGACTCGATCAAAAATCTGCTCCCATCTTGCGAACTGCGCTGGATCGCGAAGGTTTGTTCCTAGCGATTCAAGATCGAGTCCCCCTTCATCTACGCCATTTGAATGGCACTCGTAGCAGTACTTCGTGAGG
>JAIYDQ010000276.1 GCA_027487375.1 Planctomycetaceae bacterium | reverse complement strand
TGAAACATTTCGTTACGCGAATCCAAAAGGTCTTCAACGTCCATTGGTTTTTCTGTAATCATTCAGCATCCTTTAATCACGATCATATTGCTGCTCTTTGCCTAGATTCGATATTGCTTTGAGACGGAATCGACACTAATCATCGGCTACGCCGCTATAATGGCTGACCGAGCTCTGGAGACGCTTCATCACTCGGCTACGTGCGACGTAGACTTGTCCGACACCAACGCCGAGTTGCTTGGCGGCTTCGCTGATAGATACTCCGTCAACATGTGTCCGTCGGAATGCCTCCCATGTTTTGGGATCAACGTCCAACTCAACTCTTTGCGCTGCCCATCGATAGACTTCCCGTTGGTATTCGATATCAAACTCGGAAGCAAGCTCGTCTTCTTCGGCTTTTAAACGCCCCACCTTGTCGAGGCCTTCCGTTCCCCCGACACCGATCCCCCCCTTTGGCTTTCTGTTCAGCATATTGAGAGCCACGTTTCGGCCAATACCAATAAGCCAATTGCGAAATCGGCCTCGTTCCGACTGTTCTAGCCATTTGTCCACAGACTGAAAGATCGCAGTAAAGACTTGTTGCACAACGTCGTTAGCATCAGCCCGCTGCAACCCCTGACGCAACGCCATCCGAAAAACTAGTGGACCATAGATTGCCATCACCTCATCCCATGCATCCCTGTCGTCTTGATCGCGTAGACGAACAATCAGGCTTGCACGAGTATCGGATGGACTTGGAAACATGACTTTATCTTTTGGTTCCTAATTTTTTGACTGTCATGCCCGCAGACCTTTCTGGTTCATCGAGAGCGACGGTGATCGCGTAGAGGCACAACACCGATTGTGTGGAACAGATTCGAAACGCATTACTTGTCGCGTCGATTAGGAAGTGGTTAGGCAAATGATCTCACAAAGACGATAAAGGCAATCGCGATTGGAAGCAACAAAGTCATTATCTTCAACGCTCGCTTCCAGCGGCCTCTCTTCAGTTCGAAACTCGCCAGGAAGCAAACGAATCCGAAGCCGAATAGCGTAGTGGGTAACAATGACGCGAGAAGCAAGTAACGAGTGTCGTAACCATTCATCGCATCGCGAAGTACGTTCTGTACAACCATCAACCCGAACAGTACGGCAACACAACCGATGAATCCGACCACTGTCGCTGGAACCACGCCTACTCGAAATTGTTGATCGATCGCCCTCAATTTAGGCGGATCGTAAGGTGATTGGGCGCTTTCTCTAATCATGAATGGTCAACCTTGAAACATATGCGCGCAAAACTATGGAACCGAGCTGCCTTGAAAGTGTTCGATAAATTCCGAAAACTGATTTTACCTCTCCGAATCAACACCAACTGTACGGAAGTAACACCACTATCTGTTTTCTTGCACGCAGCATTTACTTCTTCTGATTTTTTCTCCGTTTTTTCAGTCTCGGCATCCGGAAACCCGCTAGTCGGTACCATTTTGTTTGAATTGCTCGTCGTTAGACGCATCATTCTGCTTCTATTACCGCCAGAAAAGTAGCTATCGAGTGCAGACCGCCATTCTCCTTCAACATGACTAATTCAGTTCAGGCAGTTCGCTTTTTGCATCGAATCCGAACTCTGTTACCGTCATCACTTTCGTAGACTTGACAGTGACCTTCGGACTTCGCTCCCTGTCGACTGCCCATTCGTCAGACTCAACGCTAAATTTGAGCATGGCGACGCCGAATGGTACTTTGTCGTGAAAGCTCAATTGGTGGATGCCATGCCAACTCCACCAGCCACTTTAACCGCGCGCAAGTGGCCCTTCTTACTTGCTTTCGAAGCTTTGCATTTCACACGTTAGATCATCAACCAGTCGGAACTGGCCCACTACGGGCAAATCTCGACGACGCGGATGTCACAAATCATCTGGCTCGACAATCTAGCCCCGGACATCCAAGAAAAGATTCTTGGGCTGCCTCGAAGTGTCTGTGGTCGCGACGCGATTCTGGAACGTGAAGTCCGGCCGATCGCCAAGACGCACGATTGGAGCGACCAACGAACAATGTGGATCGATCTGCTGAATCGTGCCGAGGCAGTTGTGCCAACCGATCCAAACTGATTCTCAAGTCTGTACGTCTCAAACAACTCCCCGTTAACGCCGCCAAGTTCGCCAGACGTCGCGGCGTTTTTCCGTTGGGGCGCGGTTGTCTACAAACCCCGACGACGCGGCACGACGAACGACAGATGGCGTCACGTTACGCGATCGAGAATCTAAGGCCGATAATCGAAGCGATGGTTTTCGAAACAGATCGCAAATGGCTGTTAACCCGGAGTTGTTGTTCAATGTTCGGTCCGGAGGAGCCGAAGCAAACGGCGAATGAACTTATAACGCCTCTCAGAGGCGAGCGCGATAGTTTCCGTCGTCAGAGCCAGATTCCGGCAGAGAGATAACTGAAGCGGAGCCACTCTGCGATAGCCTTTGAGAGACTCGACCCTACACAAACCCTTTAAAAATCTGGCGTTTTTAACGGTCAAACGGGCGAAGGCATGTGAAGTACTTTGAACGAACTGGAGTGGCAGCAACAGTTCGCAGATCAAAAAGAGTACACGCGAAGCAACGGTCTTCGTGATAACTCTCTTCTTCACTTCGCATAAGTCTTCTATTGTTAAAGACTTCCAAGTTTAGAAACCGTTTGGTCTGTTTCGCCACGAAGACGTACGAATATTCAGTTAACGCAACCGCCATTTCCAAACCAAAGCATCGTCAGCCGAACCGAACAACACCAAAGACCAGAATCTCGATCAACCGGAGAATCCTCAAGTAACCGTCGCCAGAAATTTTATCCCACCTGACGCAAACTCGTCAGAAAACTCCAGAATGTCTTCGGACTCTGCACCGCACGAATAGAGGTTCGATTGCGAGCAGAGGTTTAATTGCTCTATGAGCCCGGACGCCTCGATGGTCGACCAGGTGGAGGAGCTGGCTGAGCTCGGCCTCTCACTAGAACTGCCCATCCAAGTGCGACTATTCTCGCTTGCAATCCTGGCGGTCGTTTCTCAGGGCTCGACATACTGAGAAGTTTGGTCTTGAGCTTCAGAGCACCCGAGTCCATGCCAGCCGCTAGCCGTTGCGCCGCATCATTTGGAAGCCTTCTATCGCTTGCTCCCAAAGCACGCAGAATCGTATTTCGATTCCGAGGGCCCAGCGCGGTTTCAAGGTCATCCGCGACATCCTTGCAAATGCTTTTTCTCTTCTGCGCATTTCCATCTGTCAAAAGGTAGCCCCACCAATCTTGATTGGGGGCCTCATTCTTAGTGAGATCTCGATATTCAGAACTGTCGGCAAAAGTGTCAAAACCAATCGGGCGCAATACGTTGTTCTGAAGGCAAACTGCAACGTTGCCGAGATTCCAAAGGCGTTTCAATTGATCGTTCTTGCCCATTGGATTGTCGCTTAGATCGAACCGATCAAAGTTATGATTGAAAGCGTCGACGGCAAGGATTTCACCAAACTTTTCAAGTCCGCCGGGATCACTCAACGCTTTCGCAATAGCGCGCACACCACTTTTGTCACCACCCTCACGTTTCTTGACCGCCGAATGGAGATCTTTGAACTCCTCAAATTTTGCGGTTTTGACCCACGTTATCTGTCCTCCGGAATTCGATAACGCCCTGATGATCTCCGTGTACTCTTTTGAGCTTTCCCCGCCAACATCCATCAACGGAATCAAGCGTTGGGCAGCCGCAATAATCTCGTCAATCTCTCGCCGGCTAATCACCTTGGTTGCCATAAATGGGTCGACGGCCTTCATATTCCGAAGGTTATAACGCAGGTTCTGTGGATCGTTATTCACGGCGCCTCGGTCGCCGAGAGTATTCTCAGGTTTGATGACAAGCTGTTCAGTGGGGGTTTTTCCCAAAAGCAAAAGGATTTTTTTATCCGCCACAAACATCTCGACGTCGACAATATCCCTTTGCTTGATTTCCTCTTTGACACTCAACATCATTTATCCCCAAATCAGAAGTGGCCCAAGCGCACGAAAGATACCAGTACAATTGGCTGCGATACGATCTGATATAATTTGTGACAATTCGTTTCAATACGCAATACGCCAATCTCGAAAGTCCAATGTCTTTATGAATTGTTCGGATCATTAACTTTGTTAACGCAGGCTTGCATTGCTTGCGAAAGAGGGTAATGCTCTTTTAGTTAGGGATCTAATATAGATTTGCATCAGATCTCGCAGGGAGCGTTGGTGTCTATGGCCTTTGTTGGATCCAGCGTTTTTCGGGGGTAGCAATCAACCGATGAAAGATCCTTTAGATGATTTTGGTTCTTTTCTATGAATCCAGATTCAAATCCATTCAAACCAGAGGAACAACATCCTAGAACATCAAACAAAGGACACGTACCTTTGGCTCTAGGCGAAGGCGATTCGATCGATGATTTCCAGTTAGTCAGAAAAGTTGGTGTCGGCGCATTCGCCCAGGTCTTTTTGGCCAGGCAAATCTCCATGCAACGACTTGTCGCTCTCAAGGTATCTACCGAGCGAAGCAACGAACCGGAGGCGCTTGCACAACTAGATCATCCCAATATTGTTCGCGTTTTCGACCAGCGGTTCTGTGACGCCCATCAAGTGTGGCTTCTCTACATGCAGTTCGCATCTGGCGGGACCTTACGCGAGGTAATTGAAACCGTTCGTAAAACGTCTGCTTCTGATCGTGACGGACGGATCATCATCGATTCTGTTGATCGATCACTGAATCAATGCGGATATCCACCAATCGATTCAGAGAGACGACGCCGTTACTATACCGCATCCAGTTGGGTCGCTGTCGTATGCCACGTCGGTATTCAGTTGGCAAAAGCCCTTAACTATTCCCATCAACAAGGTATTCTTCATCGTGACGTCAAGCCTGCGAATGTGCTTCTGACACACGATTGCGTCGCGAAGCTTGCAGATTTTAATTGTAGTTTTGCCTCCAACTTACAGAACAATAACGCGGAAGGTTTCTTGGGTGGGTCAATAGGTTACATGTCGCCCGAGCAGCTCGACGCACTTAATCCCGAGGTCCCTTTTTCCGCTGATGCACTTGATGGAAGAGCCGATCTCTATTCTTTGTCCGCACTACTTTGGGAGCTTTTGTACGGGGAACGACCGTTTCGTGAGGATGGCTTATCGAGTAATCGGGCAAGAATGCTTAGTCAAATTGCGGACAATCGCAGACGCGTTCAACCCACTCCTCCGATCGAAGATAAGGATCGTAGTCGGATCAGCTTGACCAATGTACTGCTGGCTGGCCTGAAACCGGACCGAAACGATCGGCCGATTGATGGGGCGTTGTTTGCTCGTGAGTTATGGCTGTGCGTGAAACCTCAGTCTCAAGCTCTTCTTCAATTATCGAGTTCTGGATGGAGAAGTATCGTCCGAAGACATCCAATGTTAATGTCGGTTCTTATCGTGCTGGTCCCGAACGGATTGGCTGGATTTTTTAACTATACCTACAATCGAAGTCAGATTGTGATGAAGGGTGATGACGCATTGAATGCTTTCCAGCAGGTGTCCACCGTCCTCAATATCGTCTACTTTTCGCTGGGCGCGATCCTTGCAAATTGGCTAGTTGGCCCCGTTGCAACTGCAGTAAGAGCTACCGCCAAGCCACCCGCGATTAGTTCTCCAAATTCAGAAGAACTTCGTATTCAAAGCTTGCAACTTGGATCGCTTGCCTCGATCATCGGCGTCGCGCTTTGGCTTTCGTCAGGAGTTATATTTCCATTGTCATTGCAGTGGATGGTACCCAATGTCGCTTTCGACTACACGCACTTCATCGGATCAATGACCATTTGCGGATTGATTGCTGCCGCCTATCCGTACTTCGGACTCACCTTTCTAGTATCACGCGTTTTCTACCCAGCACTGCTAAAAGGTTCGTCGGGCACGGAACGCGATGCAATGAAGCTAGAATCGCTCGATGACCAATTATCCATCCCTCTCTTCATCGCAGCGATCGTCCCGATGGCCAGCCTTCTTGTTGTCTCACTTTTACGAATTCAGAGCCGCTACGTGTCTTTAAGCTTGATTCTATCTGGTGTTGTCGGACTCGTCGTCGTATACCTGCTCTACCGCAAAATACGGCAAGACATTCATTCGCTCTTAGTGACCATTCGAATCGCAGAAGAAGTTGCCGCCGACACTCGGTCGACAACAATAGGACATTCGGCAATCGGACTACATGCGACGCGCGATTAGTAGTACTTGTTCAACATTACACGAAGTTCACCATCGAAGACACGTAAGTCTGTTCGACTTACCGGCGCGACGTAGCCAACAGCCAGTCGCGAGTTGTTGATCAAGTCGAACGTCAAACCGCTTATCAGGTTAATTGACTCAAAGTTTCGGCTGCTATCGAGAGTGGAAAAACCGTTTGATAGTTCGGTCGAGCGATCTAAAGAACGATTCCAATGGACTTCCATCGTTGGAATCACCGAGCGGATGATGGAACGACGGTACCCGCCGTTCCATAAACGATATGCCACGGCTGCACTGTTGAAGATCATTGTTTGGTCACGGAACTTGCCGATATTTTCAAGTCCATTACCAAAGTTTGCGAGTACCGGCCGTCCATTGGTGTCTACATCGATCTGTGTGAGCACTTGAGCGAATAACCGTTCGCTAGGAAAAAAAGTAAATCCTAGGAATGGAAGGATGTGAACGGATTCATTCTCGATCCGAATCAATTCGGTACCGTCACGCCTTGAAACGCGAATATCTTGTTCGGTTGGTAGGCTAACAGAGGTACCCATCGTGGATGCCCATCTATCGTTCGCCCAGAGCAAACCCTTGAACGACATAAATACGTTACCGAATTGAACTCGCTGCTCATTGGAACCGGTTGCAAATAGATCACTAGTCAGAGTTGACGAAAAGGGAACTCGGACTTCGACCGATGTCAGATCATCCAAGAAGGTCTTTTCAAAACCAGGTGTAAATCGATTGACGCCGATCGCGCCGCCGTTGGTCGCGAGAGGAACGTTATGAAAATAGTTGTAATTGAAGAAGACGCGATCACGAGGAATCAATCCAACGTTTTCGGCGAATTTTAAGCGTCCCGTTAGATTTGTTGGAAGTTGGATGTCCGTTCCGAGACCATAGTCAATGTTGTAATTGCCAGTGTTTGGGTCAAGCGAACCAAACCCACTAACGAATTGAAAACCGTCCGGTTGATTTGTTACCAATCCCTGTGGATTTCCAAGAGTTAGCGTTCCATCATCGGCGATGGCAAGGATCTCCAAAGTACCTTGATTGTCAGGCAGCAAAATAGACTGCCCAACGTAAGGATTTGTGATCGTCGTATCGAACTGAAACACTTGCGTTGCGGTTGCACCGATCGGCACCACGCCGAAGTAGTCCCCTTGGAATTCGATGGCTGAATTTAAGTTATTCGAGCCGCGGCTTGCTAGTTGTTCGGTCCGGCCACGCGATTGAGGGTTGAATTGCGATGAATCAAATTGGGAAGTGTTCTGCGAAAATCCTTCCGAGGTTGATGGTCGGGTTGGCTGCGCTTGCAAGGGACTAGACTGATCTTGAGTGGGGGGAACTTGGCTGGGTTGGAGGTGGATTATCTCGGGCAGTTCTGTCGTTGGAATTGAATCAACGCCGCTGCGCACCTGACAACCATCCGTTTGCTGACACGCTGGGCACGTCCAACTTCGGCAATTGCAATCGCGAGCATTTCGGGAGTGGCGACTCGATAGACTCTGGGCGAACAACAGTTCGTCCCCAAGCCCAGCCAATAGGAATGTCACGAGATTGCAAAGCAAAACTGTGTTTCGAAACGTCGCAGCCATTATCGCCCACCGCAATCAATAGAATTGAACTTGACTAAACGCAACTCTGTGGTGTCTGACAAGAATCGCTTAACTGCGCTTCGAGCCTTAGCACATGGAAGTATTAACCCCTCCAGCCGCTTCATTCGTCAGAAAGATCAAAGTCACTTTTGC
>JAIYDQ010000025.1 GCA_027487375.1 Planctomycetaceae bacterium | reverse complement strand
ATTTGATTCTTAAGCCTGGCCAGCAAACGAAGCAGACTGGTTCTTCGAAGAAAACTCAGCAAGGAACGTTCCGCGCCGCGGCAGGTGGGTACGGATTTGTGCGATTAAGTAATCCCGATTCATCCTCGGTTGCTGACGATGTTTTTATCCCAGCCAAGGCGACCGGAACGGCGATGGAAGGCGATATTGTCGCGATTCGAATTCTCAGCGCCAGTCGCGATGGGCGATCCGAGGGGGCTGTCGAAGAGGTCGTGCAACGAGCGAAAAGAGAATTCGTTGGCACCTACCAACTGCTGAAAAACCAATCGGTCGTTTGGCTCGATGGGGTCGTCAGCGAGAACCCGGTGTTGGTCGGCGACGTCCGTGGATTGCCTCTCAATCCCGATGATAAAGTCATTGTCGAAATGGTGCGCTATCCAGACGCATTCAAGCCTGGTGAAGCAGTCATCATGAAAGTCCTTGGGACCAGCATGAATCCTGCAGTTGACACGATTGCGGTCATGCATCAGTTCGGACTAATTGATGAATTTCCCGAAGCGGTACTGGAGCAAGCTCGCGATCTTGCAGATAAGTTTAATGCTCTCGAAAGCGAACCACCGCAGCCCGCACCGAGCCAATCGAACGACAATTCAACTGGACCGAAAATTGGTGCCGCCGGTGAAGGTGTTGTTGACGCGTTACCAGAGGCTAGCGTTGATGGCTCCGTTTTGCCTGAGGGACTATCGAATTCCTCGGTTGGCTCCATCTTCACAAACCGTAGGGACTTAACGCAAGTCCCTACTCTTACAATCGATCCCACTGACGCGCGAGATTTCGACGACGCGATTTCTTTGTCGATGAACTCCGCGGGGCATTGGGAGTTGATGGTTCATATCGCTGACGTCGCTCACTTCGTTCCCGAAGGAAGTGTTCTCGATGAAGAAGCGCGACGACGAGCCACCAGTGTCTACCTGCCCGACAAAGTCATTCCGATGTTGCCGGAAATCATTAGCAACCACTTGGCAAGCCTTCAGCCAGATCGCATGCGACTCTCCAAGACGGTCAAGATGGAGATGACTATCGAAGGGACAATGATCCACACGGAAGTGTTTAACTCGGTAATCAAGAACGCCTACCGATTTAACTACGAACAAGTAGATCAATTCCTCCAAGATCGACTTGCTTGGGAAGAACGATTGACTCCCGAAATTTTCAAGCTGATAAGCGATATGCACATCCTCGCGATGGTCCTTCGCAATCGTCGCATGAAGGGTGGCTCCATCGAGTTGACGCTTCCAGAAGTGAAGATCGATTTAGATAAGCTCGGCAAAGTCAAAGGAGCTCACCTAGTTCACCACACCGAGAGCCACCAAATCATTGAGGAGTTCATGCTGGCTGCTAATCAAGCGGTCGCGACTTACTTGGATGACTTGGAGTTACCTTTACTTCGACGCGGCCATGCTCCGCCTCAGAGGATGAAGCTAAAACGGCTCACGGAGTTTGTAACTGGGCTGGGGATAGAGTGTGGTGACTTGCAAGATCGTTTTGAGATTCAACGTGTCATCGAGAGTGTCAAAGGTCAGCCTACGGAGCAAGCAGTAAACTTTGCTGTGCTTAAAAGCATGTCGAAGGCCGTTTATCAACCGCAAGCGGAACGACACTACGCGCTGGACATGACACATTACTGCCACTTCACCAGTCCTATTCGTCGCTATCCAGACTTAGTCGTTCATCGCATTATCCAGAAAGTGATCGATGGAAAGAATGCGGTTGAGCCCTTCCCTGTCTTGAGCTTCCTTGGACAACACTGTAGCGACCGTGAGGTGAACGCTGAATATGCCGAACGCGAATTGATTCGCGTGAAGCTCCTTCACTTTATGAGCAAACGCGTCAACCAAGAGTTTGATGGAACGATCACCGCTGTGAAATCAGATTGCCTGATTGTGCGACTCCATGAAGTTCCCGTTGATGGAAAGATTCCCGTTGAGCGTCTCCCAAGCGACCGTTATCGATTCGACCGACAAGGTAGCGTTCTCGAAGGGTTCCGAAGCGGAAACAAGTTCCGTCTGGGAGATACACTTCAAATCAAAGTCGAACAGGTAGATCTACCGCGGCGAGAGCTTTATTTTGATTTTGTGAGTAAGCTTGGAAGTGCCCCTGATCCAAAGCCAATTGCGCGGCGAGTGGGTGGCAATCGTAGCGATGATCGAAATGAGCGAGGCCGCCGGGGTGGCTCATCCAGAGGTTCCGTCACCAAACGCATTGGTAAACCGTTCGAGGCACTG
Organism: Planctomycetaceae bacterium; assembly: GCA_027487375.1. Taxonomy (GTDB): domain Bacteria; phylum Planctomycetota; class Planctomycetia; order Pirellulales; family Pirellulaceae; genus JAIYDQ01. The sequence continues at coordinate 25,735 of JAIYDQ010000025.1, read as the reverse complement.
GATCGATCCTTGGAGGCGCCTGTTGAATCTGCCGAAGAGAAAGGGAATGGACTTCGGCAGTTTGATCGGCGAAACAAAAAACAAGCGATCGCTCCACCGCCGAAGAAACCAGCCAAGCGAAAGAAATCACGCCCGGGCAAATCGGAACGCCAAAAACGCAAGAGCTCCGAGTAAGTATGCTCGCTTGAATTGCAAAAACAGGTCGCAAGTAGAATGGGATCAGTGTCCCGTTCGATTGCTGATTCTGATGCGAAGCTTTAGGCATTCAAGTTGCTTAGAGCTCGATCAATTACTTTTGATTGGCTTCTTCGCACCAATCGCTTCGATTGCAATATCATCGAACCGTGCTGTGCCCGTCGCTCCATGAAGACCAATACGGATGATCGCTTCACGGCTGCTTGGAGGAACAGCAAACTTGCGAGATTCTTTTTTCCAACCCCTGTTTCCGACGTAAGGACCTAGCCAGTTCAGTGCGACCTGGTTGCGGTTCTCATCGAGGAACTGGATCGAGATCTTGGGTTGGTTATCAATCGTATCACCCTGTTTGACTTTGCTAAGCATGGTTGCTCCACTCAATCGAATCTCCGAAACTGCCCGGCCATCGATGGGAAAGCATTGCAGAAGAATCGAAGCAACACCGGCTTTATCTGAAGTGAACTCGACGACCTGTTTACCTTCCAATGCTTTCGCGTCCGTCACAAGCTTTGCACCAAACTCGTAGTACCAAAACGGAATAAATTTATCGATCGCTTTGGCTTCAAAGTCACCATTATAGATTTTCGGATTCGATGGGTCGGGCTTGTCCGCACGTTGCGACTCGGCAGTTCCGGTCATGGGAACAAACAGTGTCGGACGTGTGTATTCAGAAACAAGCTTTCCATCCTTTTTTCGGAAGACGTGAAGCAGTTGCTGATAGCGAGGCCCGACAGGAATCACCATGAGGCCCCCTTCTTTTAGCTGTTCCGTTAACGGTGTGGGGACTTTGTCGGGCGAGCAAGTCACAATGATTTTGTCGAACGGAGCATTCTCCTTCCAGCCTTGAAATCCATCGCCAATTTTGGGATAGATATTTGTGTAGCCAAGATCCTTCAAAAGCTTCGTAGTAGTTTTACCTAGCTCTTCAACGATCTCGATTGTGTACACGCTTTTTACAAGTGGACTAAGTACTGCGGCTTGATAACCGCTGCCGGTACCAATCTCAAGAACCTTGTCAGTGGACTTGGGTTGCAAGACCTCCGTCATCACAGCCACGATGTATGGGCTGCTGATTGTTTGCGCTTCACCAATTGGAAGAGCGGCATCAAGGTAGGCTTGGTCAAGTAAATCCTCGGGTAAAAAATCATGCCGTGGAGTCTTTTCGATTGCATCTAGGACAGCCTTCGATTTGATTCCGCCTGGCTTGAGAACGTTTTCAATAAGGTTCCGACGTTGTTCTTCGTAAGGATCCTCTTGTTGGGCGTGCAGGATGATGCTGGTGCTCATAAACAAACAAAATCTAATCGAAAGTACTCCAATGTTCGCAAGCACATTTCTCGCAAGTGTGGATGATGGCAGTGGTTTTTCGCACATGTGAATGAGGCTCAAATCGGAGTGTGGCCGGGCCTGAGGCTGGACCGGTCGGTAATCTGTAGCGGCTCTTCTGATTTTACCAGATTCGGGCTCCGCCAAATCTCGTAACTCGCGCATTCTTAGTCTCTGAACTGCCAGTCGTGGTTGCCAAAGTGCCGAAAAGACCGACAGGATCGATTATCCGGTGATCTCATTGAAGCAACAAGCTCGATTCGAGCCTACCTGAAAGATTGAACATGAAGAAAGCAGCGCACTTACGAACGGATCTTTGCTCTGCAATGGTGATCGCGTCCTCGTGTATGGTTGCTTTTGCATGTACCACTGCGTCGGTGAAAACATGCATCGCCGGTGATCATTACGCACATTTCAATCCGTACGATCCGCGACCGGATTTCTTTCGGCTGCCAATCTATAACGCATGGGTCCCTTATCGAAAGATGCACAACCGACCAACCTATATTGGCGGCAAGGTTGCCGCGGTAATCGAGCCGACTAGCCAAGAAGCGATGGCATGGCACATTTCCAAAGCCAACGGTGATTATCGAAATCATCGCCCGGGTTCTATCCCGACTTATTACTACCCAAAGCCCTGGGAAAGCCTGCAGATCGAAGCTCGTCCTCTACAAGAGGTAGGAGTCATAGAAAGTCAGATCGACCAAAATCAAACCGATTCCAGTCAAAATGGTGTGAATCCCGGGCTCGCACCAGAGATGCAAGGTGATGTAAACTAGGGGAATGTCCAACGCAGCAAACGCCCCAATCCGAAGTGCCTCACCGACTGAATCCGCATCCAGACTTGTCGCCGTAATCGACATCGGTGCGACTAACGTGCGAATGGCGATTGCCGAAATCGATTCGGCGAACCGGGTGAGAATACTCGACACGCTTTCTAAACCAATCTCGCTTGGCAAAGACACGTTTGCATTGCAGCGAATTCGAAAGACGTCGATTGAGGAGTGCGTCCGAGTCCTGATCACATATCGTCGGATCATTCAGGAATACGGTATCACTCGCGCCGATCGAATACGGGTGGTGGCTACAAGTGCCGTTCGCGAGGCGACTAATCGATTAGCCTTTATCGATCGTGTGTTCATTGCAACGGGTTTCGAAGTCGACGCGATGGACGAAGCCGAAGTCAATCGCGTGACCTACATGGGAGTACAACCGCTGATTCAAATGAATCCGGCTCTCATTGCATCAAAAACGCTCGTTGTGGAAATCGGAAGCGGAAGTACTGAGATCTTGGTCGTCCGAGGTGGTAACGTTCTCTTTTCGAACACCTATCGACTTGGTTCGCTACGATTGATCGAACAACTTGATAAGTTTAACACGCCACAAGGGCAGCAACGCGCGATCATCGAAACTCAGATTCACCGCTTTGTCGATATGATTCACGAGCAAATCGACAGCGATACGCGACTGGAGATGGTCGCAATTGGTGGAGACATAAGGTTTGCTGCTTCAAATCTTCTGGATCAAGAAGAGATCTCAGGTCTTGCGAAGCTTTCTCGCGAAAGCTTGGCGGCTTTTTCAAAGTCCCTTAACTCCAAGACGGATGATGAGATCGTCAAGAAGTATGGGTTGATGTTCCAGGATGCCGAGACGATTGGGCCAGCCGTGCAAGGCTATCTGATGCTTGCCGAACGACTTGGTTGTGATGTACTCCACGTCGCTTCGACTAACCTCCGAGACGGACTGCTCAACGATCTTGCGATGAAAGACGTTTGGACTGCCGAATTCCGAAATCAGATCATTCGTTCGGCGATCAATCTCGGAAGAAAGTTCGCTTTTGACGAGAAGCACGCTAGGCATGTCGCAATGCATTCTCGTACGTTATTTGCCGAGCTTCAGAACGAGCATCAGCTTGATCAGCGGATGGAATTGCTTCTGTATCTTGCCGCCCTGCTCTACGAGATTGGCCTTTTCATTAACGTGCATAGCAACCATAAGCACGCGATGTACCTTATTCGGAATAGTGAGATGTTTGGTTTGTCTCGCAAAGACTTGCTACTTGTCTCTTTAGTGGCTCGGTACCATCGTCGTTCGTCGCCTCAGCCCGACCATGAAGGATATGCCACTTTGGATCGGATTGATCGTGTTGCGGTTGCCAAGATGGCTGCAATTCTTCGGCTTGCGATCGCGATGGATGAAACGCGAACCCAACGTGTGGTGGAAATTCAATGCTTGAAAGAAGGGGATCGGTTTATCATTCAAGCTAGTGGCGTTCAAGATCTATCTCTAGAACAGCTTACGCTTCGCCAGATAGGTAATTTGTTTGAGGAAGTCTTTGGAATGAACGTGCTTCTTCGCGCTGCCCATCGATGATTTTTCGAAAATTCTCAAGATCTTGCGTTAAATGAGTAAGGTCGTTGATCGATTGGGTTCCGGCTGGACTTTGCTTAGCGGTTTCGTCCGAACCGGTTGGATCGCTATGGACCTGGGGATTCGCTAATTGCTATTCTCGCGCTAGCCGCTTGGTCGAGTCCAAGACCCGCGTGCTGGTTTCTCGAACTTAGGATATTCCTTTTATGTCTAGCGGTTTGCTACGAGTCGCGATCATATCAACGCCCAAGTCTTGGGGTGGTGGCGAGCAGCTGGCATGGACTGTGGGTAATGGGCTGACCGCTTTGGGGCATTCGGTAGTTTGGGTAACTCGAAAAGATAGTGTGCTCCATCAGCGTCTGAGTGCCTCGGGGCAGGACTGCCTTACAGTTCGCGGAAAATATCCATCCATTCCAGAATTGGTTTCGATTCGAAATTCACTGCGTGAGAGGGGTATTCAAACCATTTATGGAAATGACTCACAGGCGATTAACTGGACTGGATTAATAGGAGCAGGACTTCGTGGCGTTTCGAAAATTGGGGTTAAGCACACAATTTTTCCGATCAAGTCATCGCTGAAGTACAACTGGTTCTTGGATCGGGTGCTGTGTGTATCGAATGCCGCGAGGCAAGTATGCATCGACGGAGGAATTCGCCGCGAGTTGACCCGGACGGTCTACGGCGGTTTGGATCTAAAAACGTACGATCGAAACAAAGAAAGACAACAAATTGCCGATGCGCTTGGTATCAGCCCACAGACGCGACTCTACGTTTCCGTCGGCAGCCTATTGCAGTGCAAAGGCTTTGACACATTGATTGATGCAGCCGCTATTCTTCGCGTGAAAGCACATCCGTTTGTTATCGCTATTTGTGGCGATGGGGTTTTACGCGAGAGGCTACAATCTCAGATAGACCATCATCGGTTAGGCGATTCGGTACGTTTGGTCGGTTTTCAGCAAGACCCCTATCGCTGGATCGCTGCCGCCGACGGGTTACTGCATCCGTCTCGCAGCGAAGGACTTTCGCTTGTCACAATCGCAGCGCAGCTACTGAAGATTCCAGTTGTCGCGACTAATGTTGGCGGATTGCGCGAAGTAATGTATAGCCCAGAGACAAAGCATCCTCTGGGGTGGGTTGTACCGACTGATTCTCCGAGTCAACTCGCAAAAGCGATTTGCGAGATTCACAGTAATCATCAGGCTAGTTCTGAGTATGTATTGGAGGCCCAGGCTTGGGCTCAGCGGCGTTTCTTGGCGAGCCAGATGGTCGAAGGTGTCGTCCGGCTTATTTGGGATTCTTCAAGGCAAGAGCCGCCTTCAGCAAGCACTTCTCGATCGATGAAATCCTGGACAGAAGTGTTCACGTCGGCAGCACCAGTTGTCGGTCGATAAATGGCTTACCCCGATCTTGGGCGTTAGAGTCTCCGGAAATTCTATTGGAGTACTCGTGAATCGACTATAATTCGATAACCTATTGGGTTTTGGCACAACGCTTGGATTTTCCTGTTTGTTGCGTTGATGTTTTTGCGAGTGCTTTGTACGTGTTCCCTTCTCACTGTATTGCGTAATGAATGGCTGAAGTATCACAATATATTAACCGCGAGTTAAGCTGGTTGGAGTTCAATCAACGGGTGCTCGATCAATCGATGTACCAACGCGTTCCTCTGCTAGAAAGGCTCAAGTTTCTCGCAATTACGGCATCCAATCTCGACGAGTTCTTCATGGTTCGAGTCGGCAGCCTACGGATTCAACGGCAGCGACGAGCCGACGCGGTGGACCCGACAGGGATGACCGCCAGCGAGCAACTCGAGGTTGTTTACGAACGTATCGATAGGATGATTCACGATCAGTACGAGTGCTTTCTGAATCAAGTTGAACCTGCCTTGCGCGCTGAATCTTTCGAGCGAATTAGCATGGCTACGGCCACAGCAAAACAACGCGAGGCAGCACGCCGAACCTTTGATGAAGAGATATTCCCAGTTCTCTCACCGATGGCTGTTGATACCGATTGTCCCTTTCCACTTTTGGTGAATTTGGGGCTATATCTATGTGTTCGCTTAAAAAATCTTGAGGAACCCAAAGAAGCCAAGACTGCGACATCGCATATCGCTAACAGTACCGATGTGGACCAGCCATTTGCAACAACTGTTGATGATTCAGAGAGCTTTGCGTTTATTCCTCTCGGCAAGGCGATCCCGAGGATTGTCACGCTTCCATCCGAGAAGGGCTATAGCTACGCACTCTTGGAAGATGTTGTTGCGGCTTTCGTCGGCGAGTTCTTTCCCGGGATGGAAGTCATCGAAGCGATTACCTTTCGAATCACAAGAAACAGCGACGTCAGCGTACGCGAAGATAGTGCTGCCGACCTGATGGCCGGTATGGAGCAAGTTCTCCATGAGCGAAGACTCGCTGATAGTGTTCGTATCGAGCTGTCAGAAAATGCCTCCGATTCGGCTATCGAATTCCTGCGAATGGCACTTGAGCTAGAACCCCGAGATGTCTTCTTGATACCAGGGCCCATTGATTTGTCGAGCATGATGAGCCTTACCGACATGACTGGTTTCGCGGCCCTTCGTGATCCATCTTGGCCTCCTCAAGCTTCCCCATCGGTTGATCCGGCGAAAACTATGTTTGATACGATCGCCGAGAAGGATATCTTGCTGTGCCATCCTTACGAGAGCTTTGAACCTGTTGTTCGGTTTGTTGAAGAGGCTGCTGATGATCCCGACGTTCTCGCGATCAAACAAGTCTTGTATCGAACTAGCCGACAAAGCCCGATTGTCGCTGCCTTGAAACGAGCAGCTCAACGTGGGAAGTACGTGACAGCGATAGTGGAATTGAAAGCGCGATTTGACGAAGCTCGAAATATTGAATGGGCGAAGAGCCTCGAGCAAGCCGGGGTTCACGTCATCTATGGACTTCGCGGCCTGAAAACTCACGCCAAAGTTTGCTTTATCGTTCGACGCGAACCGCAAGGTATTCAGCGGTACTGCCATTTCGGTACAGGCAACTACAACGAATCGACGGCGCGTATGTACAGCGACATCAGTTACTTTACAAAAAATGAAGAGCTTGGTGCCGATGCGACTTCCTTTATGAACGCTATTTCCGGGTACAGCCAGCCACAGTCGTATCGTCGAATTGAAGCAGCACCGCTTGGTCTACGTAAACGCCTTCTGAATTTGATTGAAAGCGAGACCCAACGCAAAAAACAAGGGCAGAAAGCCTACATCGCCTTGAAGCTCAATTCGCTTGTCGATCCTGAGATGATCGATGCACTCTACAAAGCAAGTAAAGCAGGAGTGCAGATTCGGTTGAATATACGTGGCATTTGCTGCTTGCGAGCCGGCGTTCCTGGTTTGAGCGAAAACATTACCGTTGTCAGTATCATCGATAGGTTCCTCGAGCATGCGAGGATTCTATATTTCTATCATGGCGGTGACGAAATGGTTTTGATCTCATCTGCGGATTGGATGCCAAGAAACCTGGATCGTCGGGTTGAGCTATTAGTTCCTGTTGAAGACCTTTCATCGCGTCGGCGGTTGATAGAGATTCTAGATACCTATTTCCGCGATAACCAGAATGCTTGGAAACTAGGGAGCGATGACAGGTACCAACGGATTCAGCCAGAAGGAACCGCTGCAAAAGTTCGTTCGCAACGTGTTCTCTATCAATCTGCCGTCGATGCTGTCACGCAAGCAGCACAGGCTCGTTACAACACTTTTCAACCGCATGAGTCGGCTGCAAAGGGTGCTGAGTAACGAGCCGATAGAAATTGGTACGAGTTGCTTCAGCCACCGTAGCCGCTGTAACGACGTAGACCGGCTGAGTATAAAACGCGGGAAAGCACAATGAATACCGCTGTCCAGCCAACGAGCATCATCATTTCAAAGGCAAGCTGATCCGAGGGGACTTTGCCAAGAAAAACAGCCGCTGGAAAGTACGCCAAATACTTGAGTGGAAGAAATTGAACGATGGTTTGAAAAGGTTCCGGAAGAATGCTTATTGGAAACATGTGCCCCGAGAGAAAGAAGCTCAACAGCATATAAACGAACAGAAGTGATGAGACTTCGAGGAACCAAAATCCAACCAACCCGAGAGTCGCCTCTAGGAAGAATCCAAAGACAAAGGCCAGAAGAAGTGACATGACGAAACAGCTCATTCTTGTTGCATCTGGCCAGCCACCAACGAAGTAGTCGCGACAAAGATAAAACACAATCGCGAAAGGTATCGTTGCGACCGTGTAATAGGCAACTTTATGGGCCAGTCGCGAGAGGAATAGATAGCCCAACAAATCTACGGGTTGGACTAGGAATTTCTTTATCTCGCCGTCTCGGATTTGCTTTGCAATATTCGATGCGAGTCCTGGCATGCTCGAAAAAGCCCGGGCGACCATCGTTAACAGAAAGTACGCGACCATATCAGGGAATGCGAATCCAGCTATTCTCGCTTGGCTAGGATCAGATGGGTTAAGCGATTCAAATACTGCCGACCACAAAAAGATTTGCGTGATGATCGGGAGGAATCGCATAAACGTGCCCAGCGCGAAGTCTCCTCTGTAAACTAATCGCTCCTCTAGGGAGACCTTGAAAATCGTCCACCAGATGCTTATGCGATGAACGAACGTAAGCTTTCGAAGGCTATTGCGAGTAGCAATCGTCGTCTCAGTTTCAGAAAGTTGTTTCGCTATGGAACTCAATTTTCGGCAACGCTTTCATACAGACTCGAAATAACCTCTTCAAGTGGCGGGTCTTCTACCGCGACGTCATCAATCTCGTAGCTGTCGAGTATCTTTGAAAGGGTTGCTGGTACTTGAAGTCGCGAGCATCGAATCTGAGCGCGCGGAAGTTCGACCGATTGCACCACACCGTACTTTTCTAGTCCCTCACTCCCCTGCCCTTCTGACAATTGAAGCGTAATGATTTTTGAGCTACTAAACTTATCGACGATCCCGTCCAAAGACCCGTCGTATTGAACGCTTCCTTTTGCGATGACGACAACGCGTTTGCATAACGCAGCAACATCTTTCATGTAGTGGCTTGTTAGCATGATGGTGATCTTGCGTTGTTCTTGATAGTACTTCAAGAATTTTTGAATGTTGTGTTGAGCGATCACATCAAGTCCGATCGTGGGCTCGTCTAGAAACAAAACTTCCGGCGAGTGTAGCAAGGCTGCGATCAATTCCATTTTCATGCGTTCACCCAAAGAAAGCTCGCGAACGGGCCGTCCTAACAACTCGGAAACGTCCAGCAACTCGGTGAGTTCGTTCAGCGAATTCGCAAACTCGGTTTTGGGGATGCAATAAATTTGCTGGTGCAGCCGGAACGATTCCTGAGCAGGCAAGTCCCACCATAATTGGTTTTTCTGACCCATCACTAAAGCGAAGCGTCGACGGTAGTCCATTGATCGCTCCCAAGGCACATGTCCCATCACGGTCGCGGTACCCGAGGAGGGATAAATCACTCCGGAAAGTAATTTGAGTGTGGTTGTTTTTCCTGCACCATTGGGGCCAAGAAAGGCGACAAACTCACCCGGTTGGACTTGAAGATTGATGTTGCGAACCGCGTGGACTGTCTTGAATTCGCGTCGAAAAAGCCCACGTACAGCGGCCCAAAGTCCCTCTTTCTTTTGGTAGATGCGATAGGACTTTTCAAGATTCTGAATATCGATGATTGGCATAACGACGTTATACCACGATACCCTCAAATCTTGAAGGTTCCCCGGCTCTTGAAAAGCTTATGCGGCTCGAGAAACATCGGGGTTTTTAGTCCGGTGTTCTCGGTAAACATCCATAACGAGAGCCAAAAGTTCCTCGGCAGACTCTCTCCACGTTGTTATGTGATGATTTGAAGAAGAGCCCTTTTCAGAGGTCGGTCTGGATGACGTCTTCTGCTTGTGATGTTGAGTAATCATCGACGCCAACGATTGAGGATCATGAATATCGAAGTATTGGCAGCTCGCATCGCCGACTTCGCGATGCACGGGGATGTCACTGGCCATCGTGTCGCATCCAAAGTGCAGCGACTCGACGATTGGTAACCCAAAACCTTCCGCGATCGATGGCATCATGGCTGCGGCTGCATTCTGGTAACAGAACACCAAGTCCGCATCGTTCGCTTGATGAAATACAAATAGTCTATTGTTCAGTTGAGGATGGTTCGCTATTCGGCTGAGCACATCAGTGCACAGATTCCCTTTTCTGCCAACCATGCACAATCGAACCGGCACTCCTTGATCCCAAAGGGAGTCAAACGCATCGAGAACGTATCGGTGGTTTTTCCTTGGATCAAACATGGAGACCATGAGGTAGGGTTTGTTGTTTGGTTCAGAGTCAAACAGTTCCCGCAGTTTGGGGTCGACTTGGTTATGAGACGCCAACAATGATTCCGTATTGGGGACGTCCGCGCCTAATCGAAAAGCTCGAACATCGTTGCATAGGGAGTTCGTATTCGAACGATTGTTATCGCTTAGGAGTCGAGGAATTGCCGCTCGGACTTCGTCACGAACGGTTTTCGATATTGCGACAAGAGTATCGGCCGTCTGGCACGCTTGTCGGAAGTATTCCAAAAAATCGCGACTTCGCAGAGCTCCTACCGTTTCAGGATGGGTGATTGGAATCAGATCGTAAACAACCGTGACGATCGTCGCGCCTTTGCGTCGAGCATGTTGGGCTGCATCGAACGCTTGCATCTCGGTCCAGTATGCATCGGGCATAACGATTAGATCTTGCTCGGTGAAGTCAGCAATCCTAGGCTGTTTTCGGATTCCGCGGCGAATGCTCCGCTCACAAAGCTCAGCCATGATTTTAAAGACACCAAGGTGACCTGGTTCAGGCAGCAACCAGCGTCTCAGAAATTCAAACCGAATGAATCCACAGAGAAGGCTAGCGATCCAGCGATAGGGTCTTGGCAATGTTTCGAGGACATTGCGATTAACGGCTGCTTGCCTCGCAAACCTTGCTTCTAGCTCAGGGGTAACTTCATAAAATTGTCCGGCATAGGAAACGACGCAAACAATTTTTAGATGTAGCTCAGTCGCCATTTGCATCCAGTGATTACGGATGTTTCTGACAACACGCTCAATTCCAGAGTTCCGCGAAGAGCTGATCGTATAGGATACGTCAAGCAAGATTCGCGTTGCAGAAGAGTAATTGAGGTGACTTTTCATTACGCCGTTGAGCTTCGATAGCAGAATGCTTTGGGGTGCGACTAAGTAATCTTCAAGATGGGATTTGCAGTTTTTTATCGACGAAAAACAGATTTTAAACTCCGCCCAGACAATGGGGTTGCTCGCTGTCTTGACTATCTGTTATTCGTTCGAGAGCGTAGATTTTTTCGAGGGATCTAGTCAAGGCCAACAACCATGAAACTGAAATCACTTATCTGGACTCTTGGCATCAAACCCAAGGTGAAACGTTACGGCACTAGCGCATTGCGATTCAGTCTACCTCGCGAGGGAGAGATCCATTTTGAGAAGTGGCAACACCCCAAGGACTATTTCCGTCCGTTTAGCCAAGAGCAAATAGATGTCCTGAGAAAGTACATTCGTACAGGGGACACGGTCATCGATGTCGGCGCACACGGGGGAGACTTTTCTATACAATTGGCGTTGGCTGCTGGCGCCGAGGGATGCGTTTTAGCGGTAGAGCCAAATCCGTTTGTGTTTGATACATTAGTTAAAAATGCGGCATTAAATCGTAGCAAAACCCACATTGTTCCGCTCCGAGCTGCTGCTGCTAACTTTTCAGGCCAATTGACTTTCCATTACTCAGATCCAGGATTCTGCAATGGTGGTGAGCTTGGTGGAGTTTCAAAATGGAAGCATGGACATGCGTTTCCATTGGACGTTCCTACCGTGCAACTTGTGCCTTGGATGAACGAAAACATGCCGGAGAGGGTTTCCAAAGTCAGCTTCATTAAGATCGACACCGAAGGTTTTGATTTGACCGTGCTTCAGTCGCTCGAGGAGATAATCGACCAAAATCATCCAACTATTCATGTTGAAATGTATCGACATCTTACGTTGGAACGCAGGCAACAATTATGGCGATTTCTCAATGAAAAAGGCTATAAAACCTACTTAAACGATGACAGCTATGGATGCGACGAATCAACGCCTCTCAATGAGGACAACTTAATGGTCGTGCCCCATTATGATGTGCTTGCGGTTCATGTGAGCCATTCCTTGTCATAACGACTACACAAGACGGATTGAAAGCGGCCGATGCCCAAGCGAGTTTTTTTCGATGCCACGCATACGCTGCTTTCAGGCAAGAACTCTGGAATCGAGAGACTTGTTCGGTCGCTGATGAATGAATTCGAATCGGTATCTCTTGAATCGCGGAGAGAGCCTGGGGCGGCAACGACTAAGCAGGTTGTTTTCACTTACATGGGGCAATTCTATCCTGTCGACCAACGAATCTTCGACGAGCTTCGTAAGGTGGCGGCTTGGCGGGAAGATGTCGTGGGATGCCTGCCTTCGTTTTACCGCAAAATCGCGCGATCTTTTTGCAGATTATTCCCATCGGCAACGATCAAAAAGCTGCTTCTTCCAAGCAGTGGTCACCTAGGCATTTTTAAATTGCTGCAGAACTATCGTGAGTCTCGTTGCCTCAGCAAGATCCAGCGAACTACCAAGCCGATCGTTGCGACACCGGAGGACCTGTTTCTCTGCCCTGATGCCTACTGGCCCAAAAATACCTTTTGGGAAGCAGCAGCTCAGGCCCGTAAATCCGGTGCGACGTCTTCGACAGTGCTCTTTGATTTGATACCCGTTTCGCACACGGAATTGGTTGGGGAAAAGCAACGTCTCGCATTCGAAAAGTACTTGATTAATCTTGCTTCGACTGCCGATCTGGTCCTGGCTATCTCAAAGACCGTTCGAGATCAATTTTGCGATTATCTCACCAGCAAATGTGTCGAGCGCGAAACTTGGCCAATCATTTCATGGTTTCCGCTGGGCGGTAATTTGCCTCCGAAGCAATCCAGTACCGATGCGAATGATAAGGCGTTTAGCAGTTCAGCGGGAACGCTAAAAGATGTGCGAGAACAGATCTCACAGCTTTTTGATCGCAATCGTTCCGCCACGCCGTATCTGATGGTTGCTTCGTTTGAGCCTCGAAAAAATCATCGGTTTCTGCTGGATGTGTTCGATGAGATTTGGAAATCCAAGCCAGAGTTGTCCCTTTGTTTAGTCGGTCGGATTGGCTGGCAATGCAACGAATTGCTTCAGCGTATCGCGTCTCACCCCAAGCTCAATCGAAGCCTATTCGTGTTCCACGATCTCTCGGATAAAGAGCTTGTTCATTGCTATGAGAATGCCCGAGGGGTAATCCTACCGTCATTAGTGGAGGGATTCGGGCTTCCGGTAGTTGAGTCGCTGCGAAGCAATAGAAGGCTATTCGTGAGCGACATTCCCATTCATCGAGAGGTCGGTTCGTCCGACTGCGTGTATTTTTCCCTTGATTCGACCTCCGATCTGATCCACGAAATCGGCATTTGGGAGTCGGAGATCGCTTCCGGGGCATCCATAGATCATCCCAACACACAAAGTCAAATGGTAAGCTGGAAGCAAAGCTTTAATGTCTTTTTCGAGGCGGGTATCGAAGTTTTTCGGGCAAAACATATTGACACTCCTGCATCATTAACGCGATAGTCGCAGTGGAGGTCTTGGAAACGTTTAACACGTTACTGATTTCAGGTTTCTTTGACACTCGATTCTATTGCTCGTAAGACATGGATGTCTGATCACGGAATGAAAAACTTTAAGAAAGCTGTTCGGGATTCGCTTCATCATTGGCCTACGATTCTTATGGCCACGGTTTGTTCGTTGGGCGTAGCCATGTTGTGGGGAGCCAACATCGGGGCATTGTCTCCGGTGATTCGGATGACTCTCGAAGGAGATTCCACTCAGACTTGGCTACAAAAATCGATTGATAGCGATCAACTAGAACTGGATCAACTTACCCAAGCAAAGGATTCGGATCCTGCGAGCGCAGCCGCTTTTCAGAACGGGCGCGTAGATGATTTGGAGCGACGAATTTCATGGAATAAGTGGTTGCTGGTTTGGGCGAATGCTTGGCTACCACATAGCCCCTTTGAAACAGTTTGTTTGATCATGGGAGTCCTTGTTGTGAGCACCTTGGTCAAGCATGTTATGATGCTCACAAGTGACTTGCTGATTGGGCGGGTCTCAACCGAAATAGTCCGTAACTTACGAACGCGAATCTTTGATCAGTCGCTCGAAATGGATCGAAAGACCTATCAGAGCTACGGTACGAGCGGCATTCTCGCATCGATTACACACACTTCAGAGTCGCTGTCACATGGCTTAATCAACTTCTTCGGAGCAGCCATTCGAGAGCCGTTACGGATCATAGCGTCTCTGGCTGGTGCTTTTATCATCTGCCCGCGACTGCTACTTTTGTCTCTCGTTCTCGCACCCCTTTCGATCCTAGTAATCACTTGGTCGAATCGAAAGATAAAGCAAATTGCGACAGGTATTTTGCAAAAGAATACCGGAATGCACGATGTGATTCTCGAGACTCTCAGCAACATATTCACGGTGCAAGCCTACACCATGGAGGCGGAAGAGCGTGAGCGATTCTCCGTAGCCGCCAAGTCCATGCAAACGACCGGATTGAAGCTGGTATTCTTCTCAGGTATCAGCCGTCCGTTCATGGAGCTTGTCGGGGTCGGCATGATTGCAATGACAGTTTGTGCTGGATCTTATCTCGTTTTAAATCAACAGACGCATATCGGCTTCATCAAGATTTGCGACGAGCCACTGCCAATACCTAGTCTTCTTTTGTTTTTCGGATTTTTGGTCGCCGCGAGTGACCCGCTTCGAAAGCTATCCGGTGTCTCAACGGCAGTGATCACCGGTTCTATCGCTGCAGACATGCTCTACGGAATGCTCGAAAGGCCAGTAACTGTACAGGAAAAACCAGTTACCGTTACTATCCCACGCCCTCATAAGAAGCTGACCATTGAGAATCTTTCGTTCGCTTATGATGAAGCTTGTCCCGTTCTGAAGTCTGTAGATCTTCAGATTCCATTTGGAAAGACCATTGTCATTTTGGGAGCTAACGGAAGCGGTAAGTCAACTTTGATTCAACTGCTCTGTCGCTTCTATGACCCGTCGAGCGGCCGGATTATGGTCGATGGACATGACTACTTAGACATGTCGATTCAAGATATCCGACGCCGAATCACACTCGTGAGCCAAACTACCGAGCTGTTCAATCGAACGGTCATGGAAAATATTCGTTACGGAAGTCCTGATTCAACCGAGCAGGAAGCGATGGAAGCCGCCAAGCTTGCGCATGCACACAACTTTATTGAGAATGCATTGAGCGAAGGCTACCAAACGATTGTTGGACAGGCTGGTCAGAAACTGAGCGGCGGTCAAAGGCAGCGAATCGCTTTAGCTCGTGCTATCCTTCGCAAACCAGAAATACTCATTCTGGACGAATCGACCAGCCAAATCGATATGGCCAGCGAATTGCAGATCCGACAGACGCTCCAAGATCTCAAGGGGCAGTTCACAACAATCATCGTTACGCATCGCGAGGCCCTCTGTGCGCTTGCCGATGAAATCTACTGCATGGAAAATGGGATTTTAAGCCGCGTAAACGCTTCGGCTCCAATTGCGGCTTGACCTAGATTGACGATTTCGCCTATAGTCCCGACTTGCTGAAGTAAGTTTCCAAGGAAGGATAAGAAAATGCAGCGATCTATAACGTTTTCGTCAAGTTTCCGAAAAGCCATTCTCCCGCTTTGTCTCATGACAAGCGTCGCCTTCAATGGCTCGCAGGCACTTGGGCAAACCAAGGTTCCAGCGAAGACAGCATCCGCAACGAAGGTTCTTCCACCTTCGGCCAGCGATACTCCAAGCACTCGTGAGGCTCCCGTAATCGTCGCAACCGTCAATGGGGCGACCATCTCTCGCGATGAGCTTGCGGCACTATGCATGAAGCGTTGTGGGAACGATGTTCTGGATAGCGTTGTGAATAAGTCGTTGATCCTTCAAGCGTGTCAATCTCAACAAATTGTCATTACGCAAAAGGCCGTCGACGATGAGATCGAGCAAATTGCTGCCAAGTTTAGCTTGTCTACGCCCTTGTATCTGAAGCTGATTCAAGATCAACGCGATATTGTTCCAGAACAGTATATGTCCGATGTCATTTGGCCTATGCTCGCACTTCGCGCGCTTGCACGAGACAAAGTTCAAGTAACTCAGTCTGATATCGACAAGGCCTTCCAAGCAGAGTTTGGCCCGAAGATCCAAGTCCGCATGATCGCGATGACGGATGCCGATAAAGCAAATAAGATTTATCAAGAAGCAAAAGCAAAACCAGACAATTTTAAACTACTTGCCAAGCAGCACAGCGAAGATCCTTCCAGTGCCAGTGTCGAAGGATTACTTCCCCCCATTCGTCGCTACGGTGGTGACGACATGATCGAGAAAGTGGCATTTAGTCTGCAACCAAATCAAATCTCTGAGCTCTTTAAAGTCGGAAATATGCACGTATGTTTGCAATGTGTCCGCCACATCAACCCAACGCCTCCATCTGTCGAGCAGATTACTGAGATTCAAAAGGGTATTCGCCGAGAGATGGAAGATGTAAAGCTTCGTGAAATGGCAGATACACTCTTTACGACTCTTCGTGAGCAATCGAGTGTCGTCAAAGTTTTTGGCAATCCAGATCTTGAAAAACAATATCCCGGTGTCGCGGCGTTTCTCAATCGGCAGCCCATCGCGAATAAAGTTCTCGAGGACGAATGCATCAAGCGATTCGGTAACAAGATTCTTGAAGGTGCAATTCATCGCAAGCTCCTTGAAGGTGCACTCGAAGCGAGCGGCAAAACAATTGTGCAAGCTGACATGGATGCCGAAATTGCCCGCGCAGCCGAATACTACGGCATGATTCACAACGACGGGACGCCCGATGTCGATGCTTGGATGAAGGAGATCCTTAAAGAAGAAGGTTCTAGTAAGGAGCTTTACCTAAGTGATGTTGTCTGGCCTTCTGTCGCACTCAAGAAGTTGATCGATGGAAAGGTATCCGTTACCGATGAAGATCTTCAGAAGGGTTACGAATCAAACTACGGGCCACGTGCGGAAGTACTTGCGATCGTGTGCAGTAATCAACGCACGGCTCAGGAAGTTTGGCAACTAGCTCGCAACAATCCAACAGAACAGTTCTTCGGCGAATTGGCCGCACAGTATTCAGTGGAGCCAAGCTCTCGAAGCAACTTCGGCAAGATTCCACCGCTGCGAAAATACAGCGGTCAGCCAATCCTTGAGACAGCAGCCTTTAAGCTTCAACCAGGAGAAATGTCCGGTATCGTCGAAGCTGGCGGGCAATACATCGTGCTCCGAAGCCAGGGACTCACCGAACCGGTTGCGACGCAGATGAGTGCTGTTCAAAGCGAACTTTACAAAGACATTCTTGAAAAGAAGCAACGCATCGCAATGGAAAAGCACTTGGAAGCGATGCTCGCAGCGGCTCAGATCGATAACTTCTTAGCACGTAAGGTTCAGCTTGGTACTGCTGCAACGCAAGCATCTTTGAGAGCCATCAAAGAAGATGCGATGCAATCTAGGAAGTAAATAGATGCGACGGAAAGGTAGCTTGGGATCATAGTCCCGAGCTCGCTTAGATTTGTAAGGGATTCGTCACGGTCGGGACAATGGTCCCAACCTACCCTCTAAAACGTTTCACAAACGCATCGTAATCGGCTCGCGTATCTATTCCGCGAGTCGCATGCGGAACAATGCCGACCATGATCTTGTGGTCGGCTTGAAGAAACCGGAGTTGCTCTAGCTTTTCTGTGTTTTCTAGCGGGCTCATCGGCAGTTGATTCAGCGATTGCAAAAACTCGCGTCGATAGGCGTAAATTCCCAGGTGCTGTAAGAACAGTGGTGGTGTTTGCTCTAGCATCGTATCGTCCCAGGATCGTGGATACGGAATTGGGCTACGGCTAAAGTAAAGCGCCCCGCCTTGATGACTTCGAACAACCTTCACACAGGCGGGATCCTCTAGGTCAGACTTCTTGCGGATCGGCGTTGCAAGAGTTGCAACGGATGCACGCTCGTTTTCAATCAAAAGGTCCAAGACCTGATCGATCGCATCTCCTTCGATCTCTGGTTCATCACCTTGAACGTTTATCCAGATGTCGATGTCTGGATGAGCGGCTGAAACTTCGGCGACTCGATCGGTGCCTGAAGCAGCGTTTGGATCTGTCATCATCGGTATGCCACCGAAGCGACTAACCTCGTCGAAAATTCGCTGATGATCCACTGCAACAATTATTCCAGATGGCTTTTTCGCTCGAGAAGCCGCTCGAAAGGTGTGTTCCAAGACAGTCATTCCAGTCTCACGCAGGAGAAGCTTTTCGGGAAGACGCGTCGAAGCAAGACGTGCGGGGATGATAATCTTCGATTGAACGGAGGTACTGAACGGTTTCATTGCGTATTTTGCTATCAAGTGTGCGAGATGTTTTAATCGCAGGCCGGGAATCGACAAAACCAGGTATTTGAAGTCGGACCGGGGCGCATTTTAGCAACTATCAGGCATCGTAGTCTCGTCTCTCCGAGACGAGAATTCACGGCTCATTCACGATTTGGAATAATTGACTAACCCTGCCTCGACACATGGAAGAATTGCTCACGTATGGCGGTCGAGGTATACTTCAGCCTGGATTCGGCAGCTAGTGACTGTCCCATTCTTCACTTTGGCATGAGCACAACGACACCCGTAAACCTCGAAACCTATCGCGAATTTCTGCTCAGCTTGGCTCGGCGGCAGTTGGGTGCGTGGCTGCGTCCAAAGGTTTCCGAGTCGGATATTGTTCAGTCGACGCTGCTTCAAGCTCATAACAACTTGGAGAACTTTCGCGGTGCTTCCGATCAGGAGCTGCGGAGTTGGCTCGCAACAATTCTTCACAATCAATGCTTGAATGAGTCACAAAAATATCTTGCGAATCAAAAGCGGGATATACGTCGCGAACGTTCTGATGTTTCCCAGCTCCTCGTTTGTAACGACCCGACGGCCTCGAATGCTCTTGTGTCCTTAGAGACAATCAATCGAATGCTGGAAGCGATCAAGCTATTACCTGAGGACGAGCGCGAGATTATTGAGCTTCGACACATTGAACAACTAAGCTTGGTTGAGATATCCCAGCGGCTACAAATCAGTAGGCACGCTGCCTACCGACGCTGGAAGTCTGCCCTGAAAACGCTTGGCGGATTTTTGAAGGATGACTAGTGTTCGTCAGGGGTTGTAGATCAAAGGGGCAGTGAATGTCATCAAATCATTTCGATTTCGATAGTAAAGATTCGGACGAGTTATCGCCTGAAAGCGACGCTGATATCGCATTGGCAGAACGGTTGCTCGATGCGGTGTTTGGGCCGCTCGCAACTCGAGAAAGCGTATCCTTGATCGACGCTATACAGGAGTCGCTTCCGGCGCAACGCCAATCTGCTGATACTACCCAAACGCTATCCCGATTTCGGATTGGACGACTGTTAGGGCAAGGAGCATTCGGTAATGTATTCGAAGCCTATGATCCGATGATGATGAGGTCGGTTGCGGTGAAGGTCGCTCGAGCCAACGTCAGTAACGATCCGCTTGTTCGAGAACGATTTTTTCGCGAAATCCATTTATCAGCCAAATTGGCTCACCCTGGAATTGTTCCGATTTACGAGGCCGGTGAATCGAATGGTTATGTATTTTTTGTAATGGAGTTGTGTAAGGGAAAGACTCTCTCGCGATGGTTATCTACGCAGACAGATCCCACGCCCATTCGCGATGCAGTCTTAATATCACTTCAGATAGCGCAAGCAATTGCGCATGGTCACGATCAAGGCGTCGTTCATCGAGATCTAAAACCAGATAACATTATGGTTCAAGAGCTCGCAGAGAAAAAGCTGCTCATACGAATACTGGACTTTGGATTGGCATTCGGAATTGAGGACAGTATGCGATACACGTCGAGCAGTACGCTCCTGGGGACGCCGCTTTATATGTCGCCCGAGCAGCTTGATTCCGGGGCAGGAGAAATTGGACCAAAGTCAGATATCTTTTCAATCGGAGCGATGCTCTACGAGTTATTAACCGGGAGTTCTCCCTTTGTTGCGGATTCACTTCCGAAGGTAATAGATAGGATTCGAAGTGATACAGTCATTCCGCCACGTAAAATTCGACCGGATGTGCCGATCGACTTGGAAGTAATTTGCATGAAGTGTTTGCGATCTGATTCCGCGCAGCGATACGAGACGGCAACTGCGTTAGCGGAGGATCTAGATGCTTTTTTGAACTTCAGACCTATTCGTGCCCGTTCAATGACGTTTATTGAAAAGATTGTTACTTGGCTTCGAAGGCCAAGTCGTGTTTCCGAATTCGGGTTAGGTCTCATTGCAATTAACCTACTCGTTCTTGGTTGGGCCGTTTTCAACTATCCTGTAGTAATGTGTTTATTCCCTGGCTCGAACACGGACAGTCAAACTCGAGATTTGTTTTTACCGGTAGTCTGTTTGATAATTCCTGTTCACGGATTCATGCTCTGGTCTAGCATTCAGATTTATCGACGGCAACTTTCTCGAAGGATTGCTGTTGCTCATCTAACGGCGACAGTTGTTATGGCTCTTGTATCAATTAGTGTCGTGTGTCTTACCTCAGGATCAACCGCATTGGAAATGAATCGATTCGAGCGAGTTGCTACGTTGGGATTAATGTCGACATTTGCAGAGGTACAAGCGTTCGGTGTTTTGGCCTTGTTACTCTTCGCATCGTGGCCTAAACAATCAACCACGACCTCGCCTTCGCTTGCCTCAAGCCAGTAAGAAATCTGCTGCCAGATGTTTTCTACTTCCTCTCTTTGAGTCTCCTTTGATGATGAATACCGCCCCCAGATTACTTATGCTCATGCGCCACGCGAAAAGCTCTTGGGCGGACGAAGGCATGGATGATTTCTCAAGGCCTTTAAATGGTCGCGGTCATCGAACTGCACCGACGATTGCTAAATGGATTGTCGAAAAAGGGTTTACGCCAGACACCGTCTTGTGCAGCGCGGCTGTCAGGACGCAACAAACACTCGCTATTCTGACGGATGTTTGGAATGAGCACGGCGAGCATCAATACGCTAGGCACGACTGCCCCGAACTGTACTTGGCATCGACGAACGCCATACTTGATTGCGTCAGCAAACGATGCAACACAGATCCTCTTCCAAGTAAGGTCATGGTGATCGGGCACAATCCTGGCCTTGAATTGACCGCTTCTATGTTAGCAGGGCAATTCATTTCGATGGCCACTGCTGAGTGTATTGTCTTTGAGATTGACTCTAAACACCAACCAGATTGGACTCTCGATCTGAAGCTAGGAGGCATCGCTAAGATTCAACAGGTAGCCCCGAAGACGCTGTAGAGCGAGATCGATCTTGAGCCACGACGAGTCAAAGAGCGTCTGGCTTAGAAATCCGGCGTTTCTGAATTATCGAGCTCATGCTTCTGTTCGATTGGATTCCGATAGCTGCGGTCGAATCCCTGAATGGAAAATGCAGGCGAGTGCCCGATGCCACTTGCATTGTAGTTGCTAGATCAAAATCAATGTCGAGTATCGAACAAGGAATGTAGAACTCAGAACGAAATCATCTATCACTTCGTAATTCGACATTCATTGTTCGGCGTTCGGTGTTCACTAGTCACCGAAAGTGAATGCCATTCGGCTCTGATAGGGGTTTTTGAATCATATGATTTTAGTTCTCAAGTCTCGGAGAGACTTGGCTACGTGTAGAGGCGTCTCTCCGTAGACGCATAGGGGTTTCTCAAGTCTCGGAGAGACTTGGCTACGTGTAGTGGCGTCTCTCCGTAGACGCGTAGGGTTTCTCAAGTCTCGGAGAGACTTGGCTACGTGGTTTAGTATCGGGGAATTGATTCGTCGATTGTTTGGCTCCACACATCGATACCGCCGGCCATGCTCTGTGCCGTTGGGAACCCGTTTGACCGAAGCCAGTTTGCAACGCGCATCGATCGTCCACCGTGATGGCAATGAACAACGAGATGTTTACTCCGGAGCGAATCAAGCTTGCCTGAGACCTCTTGCCATTGCGACATGGGAAGCAGCATCGCACCATCAATGGAAGCTACTGCAAACTCATTTTCTTCTCTACAGTCGATTAAAACCCAGTCTTCCGAGTTCTCCATCCACTGACTGACAGTTTGTACATCGACCTCGATAGGAACATTGGGACTATCCGTGCTAGAAGCAACCTTCGGAATGGGAGTGGGCATCGGTTTGATTTCAATTGGACGTTACGACTGAGAATAAAGTCGGTACATTGTACATCGGATGAGGGGCTAAAGGCACTACGCAGTGACTGACTAAGTCCAATTATGTGCAGTCCAAAGCTAATCTTGCGTGACTTACGTTTGTTATGAAATCAGATAACCAACAATCGATTCCGGTGACTCCTCCAGTCGATTCAAGTTTAATGCAGCAGCATGCTTCACATACGTCTGATGGACCGATGAATTCTGAGCCGATGGCACTAGCCACCGGTGACCGCGCAAATACCTCAATACCAATACTACCCGAGGCTAGCGCCTACAGCTCAGAAGGATCGATACTTGCGTCGGGCCAGAACACATTAGCTGGACATCGAGTCGCCATTATCGGGCGTCTTGGAGGGATGAATCGTCGCGAGGCGATGCAGTCGATTCGCGATCATGGTGGAACGCCTATTGAACGTGGTCTGAAAGATGCTGACATCGTGGTGATCGGTGGAGACCAATTGGCTGTGGACGTGTCTCGATTGATGGCCCATGAGGGTATCGACGAAGCGCTGGATGCTCGCCAGATAGAAGTCTTAGCTGAAAACGAATTTTATCAACGACTGGGACTGGTAGAGCCTCAAGGTAACGTCAAGCAACTCTACACTCCCGCGATGCTATCGGACTTGCTCAAGGTATCGATACGAACTGTTCGTCGATGGCATCGCATGGGGTTGATCAAGCCCGTTCGGACAGTTCATCGACTTGCGTATTTTGACTTTCAAGAAGTTCAATCGGCGCGGCAACTTGCTCAATGGGTTGAGGAAGGTGCCAAGCCTGCAGCCATCCAAAAGCAACTTGCTGATTTCGCGAAATGGCTACCCGGTGGCGCGAGGTCTATCGATCAATTAAACATCATCGTTGAAGGGCAGCGATTGTTGCTTCGTCAAGGCGAAGGACTTGTCGACGCTGCAGGTCAAATTCGAATCGATTTCGAATCGCTAGAGCCCGACTACGTGTCACCCGATCAACTGGATGATCATGATGATGAAGATGATCGACAGCTCTTGCTATTTACTCCCAACACACAACCGGCGGTCATGTCGCCTGTTTCGTCGATGACGGCGGATGAAATGCTAGAGCATGCGAACACGCTCGAAGACGAAGGTCTACTGCGAGAAGCAATCGAATGGTATCGCGTGCTACTTGGTAGCTTTGGCCCATGTGCCGAATACAATTTCCAATTAGCCGAACTTCTCTATCGCGAAGGAGAAATCGAAGCCGCTCGCGAACGCTACTACGCTGCTATTGAACTTGATAATGAGTATGTGGAAGCTAGAGCGAATCTCGGTTGTGTTCTTCAAGAAACAGGCCGCACCGATCTTGCCATCGCGGCGTTTCGCGGCGCGATCTCGCTCTACCCCGAATATGCCGACGTCCACTACCACTTAGCAAGACTGCTAGACGAAACAGATCATCGAAGCGAAGCCATCATTCACTGGTCCGAATTCGCAAGACTCTCCCCGCAAAGCCCCTGGGTCGGCGAGGCGCTTGAAAGACTTAATGAAGAAACTAGTTGCTAGTTTCAAGTTGCTAGTTTGGCTAGAGCAATTCTAAGGTAGCTGTAGCTAGTCAGATTTCAGTAGGATAGGCTTCCAGCCTGTCAGGTTCGCTATCGACAGGCTGGAAGCCTATCCTACGACTGGTCATCATGCTCAATCGGTAGCGACATCAACCTAAGAATCGATCTAGGGATTCACTAGTGATTGAGTCACTGCGATTTGTTGAATGACTCCGGCTTGCTTATCTTCCAACCGAATGGTTGCTTGGATCGCTGGCATCGCAAAATTGATCGGTGGAGATGTGTCTCGCTCGTCATAATTGTCGACTAATCCGTCATTGTTGTCATCTAATCCATTGGCTGCCCGATCAGCGGCTGGCGGCAGCGTAGTAGGAGGTGCATTCCCGTTGAGATAACCCACACCATCGACAAAGGATGTTCCTGGCGTAAGCGCGTTGTTCTGATCCCAACCGTCATTTTCAAACAGATCAGTAAACGAGTCGAAGCAAGGTTGATAAACAGTGTAATCGATTCCTGAGGAATTCAGAGCTCGACCAGACCTTCGCAATGTCGCGCTGGTCGTACCCGTCAATTCGCGGCCGGAGAGCGGAGTGGTTAATACACCGACTCCTGAGTTACTTGCAAATATAGATTTCATTCCCCAGCCAACATCTACGAAACTCCCAGTCGAAGCAGTTAGATTGGCAAGTGTCCGATCTGCGTTCGGCCAAGTAGCCGGAGGCAACGCTGGGTTTGAGCCATCTACCGCAGCCAGATATCGTAAAGACTCGTCATACCCAGGATCGTTCGGCGAGAGCACTAAATCATCGGTTCCACTCACTCCAAACACGCGGTTAGCCGCTGTACCAACCTCACCATCCGGGCCGGCGTGATAAAGAAGTCTTGCACTCGGATCAAAACCTTTGAGATCAAAAGCAACGCAATTCGTGGCGAGTGATTCGCTAAATGCTAAGCCGTCATCTCCGACGAGTAGCGGTCCAGTAGGATTTGCAGGGTTCCTACCTTGAATTCGATTTCGCCTTAGAAATGTTGGTGAGATAAAGCCTGATTCCGAATAGTTTGGACCGTTGGGATATTCAGCAAAAATGACTCCGCGGTCCGGCAGGTTGACACTGCTAGTGCCAAGTCCAAAAACGGGGGCGCCTTTACTCAACGCATACTCCTGAATCGGTATGGCTGGCGTCAATGCGAGGATGGGCATTGTTGTTGTAGTTCCTGGACTCGCGGAGAATCTCAGCATTGTGTGCGCGAATCGGTTTGCCGGATTTGCCAAGTCCTCAAGGGAATTTGCAGACACTGGTGCGAAATCACCAACTCGATCTGGGGTGCGAGCGCGCCTCACGGAAAGATCGGCTCCCTGATACGCGCAGCTCATTGAATAAAGTCCGCCAGGTGGATCTGTCGGAAATGTCGCTGTCGTTGCCATGAGTCGGAAGTACGCTGGAGTGTTATCTGGTGAAGCTGAATCTGTGTACGTCAATCCGACATCGGTTCCACTCGGTAGCGGCACATTTAAACTCGGAATGATCAATAAAACTCGTCGGCATAAGATCATTCGATCTGGCACGCCGTTACCGACTCCTGCGACGGGCTGTAATGCTCGACCACTTGGGACGTTGAATGTGGCGGTAGGATTTACAGCGACATCTCTATCCTCAAACGCTAGTGAACCGGTCGTGGGGTCAATCGATGGAATCGTAAATTCAGCTTCACCGGTCGCAGGATTCGTCTCAACATTCATTGGTACCATGAAATAAGCGATCTCGGCGAATTCGGAGGCGAGGACCACGGAGTTAACCCAGTCGCTTTGTGATGGGGTGTAAGTAGTCCCGCCTTGAGCGGCTGCCGCTCCCTTTACTATCGCAAGAGGAACTCGGCCCTTGAAGAGGTCGCCCTTCGCTTTGGCTGTGAACATGAGAATGTCATCGAAGTCGCCGTACTTGCTGGCGGAGAGTCTTTGCTCGGTGGTGCCGTTTGCGACTGTATT
>JAIYDQ010000211.1 GCA_027487375.1 Planctomycetaceae bacterium | reverse complement strand
CAATGGTACGTTCCAAAATTGGTCCGTTCGCACTTGAAAGCCCCCTCGGATCGCAACGCAGTAATGTCTTCCGAGGTATGCATCTCCAGCAGAAGATGCAGGTCGCGGTGCGAATTCTTCCAATTCCGCTCGGGATGACACCTGAAGTCAAGCGCGAGTTTGCCGAGGAAATGGAGCAGCTGAAATCCCTTCGCCACCCGGGTGTAGTTCGATGTTATGGTGGTGGCTTCGATAATCGCGATGCTTATCTTGCCTATGAATTGGTAGAAGGTGAGTCACTCGAGCAAATCCTTCAGCGACGCGAGCGACTTCCTTGGGAGATGGTTCTCGACTACGGATTAAAGATTTGCGAATCGCTTGTCTATTGCCACGGTCAAGGTTGGGTGCATGGTCGTTTGCGCCCGAGCAAAATCTTGACAACTCTTGGCGAGACCGTTGTAAAGCTATCGGACTTTCGACGACACAATAGTGGGAGTGGTTCGTTTTCGGTGGTCACCGACCTTGAAGCGATGGCTTATTGTGCACCGGAGTCATTCGACGCGGAACACAAACCGGCTATTTCCGAAGACTTATACAGTTTGGGAGTCGTTCTGTATCGATGTCTTACGGGCGTTGTTCCTTTCTCTGGTGGCAACCCACATTTCATGCGACAGGCCATTATCGAAACATCGCCGGAACCAGTTGCGACCCTTGTTTATGATTGCCCCGTGTGGTTGAGTTCGATCATTCAGCAACTGGTCGATAAGAATCCGAGCAAACGTCCGTTTTCTGCCGAAGCCACTGCAATGGCCCTGCGAACAGCACAGCAACATGCAATGCAAGGCATCTCTGTGGCTGAGCACTTAACAAGCGGTTTTAGTCCTCTGCAATTGCAAGCCGACAAAGAAGAAGCGGCAAAAGTCCTCGGAATACAACCGAAGAAAAAGAAGAAGCCGACTCGAGAAACAAGTGTTACCGAAAGTACATGGGCGCTTGTGCTGGGGATCGTTGCGGCGGTTGGTGGAATCTATTACATGACGCGCCCCATGAGCGAGCAGACGCTCTATGATAAAGCGGCTCTCTTAATGAATGATAGCGACACCAGCGGATACGACTACGCGGAAGAACACTACCTTTTACCACTGTTAGAAAGATATCCAAACGGTAAATACGCAAAGTGGGCAGAAGAGAAGCTCGAAGTGATTGCTATGATCGATGCTGAGCGACGAATGGATAAAAACCGCCGCTTCAATCGCGAACCGTCTACCGAAGGCGAACGCAAATATGAAGAGGCGAATCGCTATGAACGCTTCGGTGACCGGCAAACCGCTCTCGAACGATACAAAGCAATCGTAGATCTGCTAAAAGATGTTCCACAGGAGAAAGCCTTTGTAAGCCTCTCAAAGCGCCAGATCGAGTTACTTGAGTCCGATGAGTCGAGCGCCGAGGAAGTTAAACGATTCTTAACACAAAAATTGGACGAAGCTGATCAGCAATTTAAAGATGGCGATGTTGTCTCACCCAAAAAGACGTGGGAAAGTATTCTGAAGCTCTACAACGGCAATAAAGAAATGCAGCCACTCGTTCAGCGTGCCCAGCAGGCACTCGATCGGATGCTTAAAGGACCCGATTAGTCTTCTAATCACGTAGTAGCGTCTCCGAGACACTAACGCTCAAAAACGATTACAGTAACAATGCTTAGGCAGCTGTAGCTAGCCAGATTGCCGTAGGATAGGCTTCCAGCCTGTCGGTTTCGCATTCGACAGGCTGGAAGCCTATCCTACGGCTGGTTATCGTGCTTAATCCTAAGGATCGATCTAGGTTTGAAATTGTTTACGTCGAAGCTTCTCTCGAAGACACGTGTTCAATTCATGCTTAAGCCATGCGGCGACACAAAAGCCATATAGTAAGAATGCAGCATCTATCTTTCCTTAAACAGGATCTATACTTCGTTGACCGCTTTCAAACAATCGTCTGTTTATCTTAGATCAGGTGCATTGCACGAACTTGGGCCGATCCTGCAGAAGTTCAATCGACGTCGCGTGTTCTTTGTTGTTGATGAAGTTGCTGTAGCTTCGTCAGGAATGGAAGAGCTCTTACGCCTATCTTTTCGGGGATGCGAATTGAGCCGTTTCGTTGGTTTCGAACCTAACCCGAAGCTCCACGATATTGAACGAGGTATAGATCAGTTCAAAAGCTTTTCATCGGATCTTGTTGTTGCTTTTGGTGGGGGAACTGCAATCGATTTAGGAAAGTTGATTGGACTTCTCGCACGACAACCGAATCCCGCAAGAAACGTCGTAACGGAAGAATCGATGATTGACTTCGACGCGACACCGATGATTGCAATTCCAACAACTGCTGGTACAGGCAGCGAAGCAACTCATTTTGCTGTCGCTTATGTGGATGGACGCAAATACTCGGTGGCACACCCATCGTTGATTCCAGATTATGCAATTGTCGATCCGCAACTAACATTCAGCTTGCCTCCTGCTGTCACTGCAGCGGCTGGTTTGGATACTTTTTGTCAAGCAATCGAATCGATGTGGGCTGTGGGAGCAACAGACGATTCGACTGTTTTTGCTCGCGAGGCGATTCACCACGCTTGGAAGCACCTTGCGCAGGCAGTCTTGTCCCCTACACCAGAGTCTAGATTAGGAATGTGCCAAGCCTCTCATCTTGCAGGCAAAGCAATCAACATTAGCAAGAGAACCGCGCCCCATGCGTTATCTTACGCGATCACCTCGGAGTTTAAGATTCCGCATGGTATGGCAGTCGCAATGACTCTCAGCGCGATGATGGAGTTCAACGCTTCGGTTACTGACTCAGATTGTGTTGATCCAAGAGGTCCTGAACACGTTCGCAAGCGAATCCTCCAGATTGTCCAACTACTCGGAGCGACAAACATCCAGGAAGCTTGCCAACGCATTAACAAACTTGTTGAGAGTCTTGGTTGTCCAAGTTGCGTAAGCCAAGCAGGAATCTCGGACGAAGCCAGCCTGCAACAGATAGTCGACAGCGTGAATGCCGTGCGAATGTCCAATAATCCTAGGAGAACAACTCCAGAGTCTTTGCTTCAACTACTTCGACAGAGAAGCGCCTAACACTTGGCCTCGATAAGTAACCGATAAGAAAACTTGTAAAGCATTCGTTGCAAATTTCGAAACAAATCTGAAGGCGACCAACTACAACGTTGTCACCAACATCATCTGAATTCATAGGAATGCCTTTGCCACAACTTCAGTTTGAGCAAACCAACAGGATTGGCATTTTCGTTCCGGACCGCTTTAGGTTGCAACGAAAACAAAACATGTTAACATTTGTCAACCACTTCGGAGAGCATTTCGGGGACTAGATCAAGCTGGATTAATACCAAAGCGAAACTCCCCGACAATTTTGCTGCTATATGGCATTCGATTTATGGGAATTCGATACACAAGCGAGGTGCATTTGTCTCCAACGAGATTTTTACTTCATCACTTTCACCTGCAACTGTGCATTCATCGTAAAACGCAATAGGAGCAGCGGATGGACTTCCAACCAGCACTAAAACAGTTTGGCTTGTCGTCGTTTCGTCCTGGCCAGCAAGACGTTGTACAAGCGGTCCTGAGCGGTCATGACTGTCTTTGTGTAATGCCAACCGGTGGAGGTAAAAGCCTTTGCTACCAACTTCCGTCAATTATTCGTCCTGGACTGACGATTGTGGTGTCGCCCCTGATCGCACTGATGAAGGACCAAGTTGATGCTCTATCAAAGCGAGGCGTTCGAGCCTGCTTGATCAACAGCACCTTGTCGAACAATGAGCAGCAGCAACGCTTGGACGAAGTAAGCCAAGGGAAGTACTCGCTGCTGTATGTTGCTCCCGAGCGACTTCGTAACTCGCGTTTTCTGGACGTGATACGAGCAACCCCGGTCCAGTTGCTCGCAGTCGACGAGGCGCACTGTATAAGCGAATGGGGGCACGACTTCCGGCCTGACTATGCTCGCATCGGTCGCTTTCGCGAAGCCCTTGGTGGAGTTCAAACTATCGCCCTGACGGCAACCGCAACGCCTCGAGTTCAAAAGGATATCGGAGAAATTCTTCGGCTGCGACATCCAAAGTGCTTCGTCACCGGATTTGCCCGCGAGAATCTTTACTTGGGTTCAGTCTATTGCAATGGTGATCGCGATAAGGACCGTGCACTGGTAGAGTTTCTCAAGAATGAAGAGGGCTCGGGAATCATCTATGCCGCTACTCGTAAGCGATGTGAATCACTTGTTGAATACTTGACGGAACAGCTCCAAATCTCAATAGGTGCCTATCACGCTGGATTGACTCCTGACCAGCGAAGATCCGTTCAAGAACAATTCATGTCCAACAAGCTCAAAGCAATTGTTGCGACGAACGCTTTCGGAATGGGGATCGACAAATCGGATCTGCGATATGTGATCCATTACAACTTGCCCGGTTCATTGGAGGCATATTACCAGGAAGCAGGACGCGCCGGACGCGATGGACTACCGAGCAAATGTGTGGTTCTCTTTGCAAGCCAAGATCGAAACATCCAAGAGTTCTTTATCGAAAACGCCAACCCTCCGAGAGAGCTGATCGAGAAGGTTTACTCCTTCCTTTGCGAGCGTACGGAAGACCCAATCGAATTGACTGCTTTGGAAATGAGAGAAACGATCGACGTACCTCAATCTGCGGAAGCCGTTTCTGCTTCTTTGCAGATTCTCTCGAAAACAAGCGTCATCGAACGACTCGAAGCCAGTGGAGG
Source organism: Planctomycetaceae bacterium (assembly GCA_027487375.1). GTDB lineage: Bacteria > Planctomycetota > Planctomycetia > Pirellulales > Pirellulaceae > JAIYDQ01. Next base: position 6,951 of record JAIYDQ010000211.1, on the reverse strand, counting down.
TCTTGCTATGGTACGCCTAACAAGCAACCTACCAAGCGTCGTTGATATGTTACCGAAATCTGCCGAGAACAAACGTAAGGTATTGCGCGCCGTCGAACGTGCTATCGGTGACCGTCGCGAGGAAGCCGTCTACATTCATCCACGTTGGCTGATGCAACAGACCGGCATGGAACGCGATACACTGGGTCGATATCTAAACGAATTGAAAGCTCTCGATTGCTTCGAATATGTCCCGCCTTTCCGAGGTCGCGCGATCCACTTCCGAAGACGAAATGTCCCTTTCGAGAGTCTTCAAATTGACTTCAAAACTCTTGAGGAACGTAAAAAGGCAGACTTCGAAAAGCTTGACCAGGTAGTCGCGTTTGCTCAAAGTCGGCGATGTAGACAATTGTCGATCCTGCAATATTTTGGAGATCCTGCTGCGAAGCCTTGCGGACGTTGCGATCGCTGCCAAGGACACGCGGGGTGGCCAGCGATGCCCGGTCCTAATGAAGCAAGTGCTAACCTCGCTCACGATCTCTCCAATGCCGAGAGTATGAGAAGTCTATCTGGCACATCAGACTTACCAACAGAATCGATTCTGTCATCCCAAACTCCAACGCGTCCTGTTTTTGCCGGGCAATCGCAGATCACACGTGAGCACCTTCAGAAGTTAACTGAAGCAATCGCCGCAATTGATCGGCTCCACGGAAGGTTAGGAAAACTGATCATCGCAGACTTTTTGTCTGGATCCGACTCAGAGAAGGTCAAACGCTATCGGATGGATCGACTATCTGGATTTGGGATTTTCAAACTTGCCAAAAAGAAGAACGTTGTCCAAGCATTGGACGCCATGCTTGCAACAGGCTTGCTAGAACAACAAGAAGCGACTGCCAAGCGTCCGACAGTCTACGTGACGCAAGCCGGGCGAGAATTAGTAGCCGGTCAACGACCACTTCCCGAACCGATGGAATCGCACTTGTTGAATGTACTGCCGGATCTAGCCCAACAAACAAGAAAGCCTTTGCCCGCGGTGCAAATCACTACTGGCGATGCCCCTGTCAATTCGCCACTTAGTCCTAACAGAAATGCCGTTATGTCATCCGGTGAATCAAATCGCCGCGAAGAAAAACAAATTGATGCACCGAAGTCTCATCTGGCCCCCTCTTCCCATTCCTCTGACTGGCAATGGACAGTTGCACTGGTCACCAAAGGCTTCGCGATCACGGAAATTGCTGCAATTCGCAGGAAGACAATTGACGAGATAATCTTGGATTTAACCGATGCAGCAAATGCTGGCGCAGAAGTTTCAATTCAAAAGCTGCTTGACCAGCGTTCGGTAATTGCCTTGGAATCGGCAAGGACAAGCACCAACCTTCCAAACTCCGAACACGCCGTCTTCCGCGAGCGCCCCTCCCTCTTCAAACTCGCACTCGCTATGCGAGCAAAGGCAGTTGCCTCACATTAAACCGATGCAAATCACACTCGGTTTTCGGTTCCGACGGTTTCTTGGGCAGCAGAAGGCCCAAGTTCCATCTGATCCCACAACCTGCCGTAACAACTGCATTGAGCTTAGTGCTTGGCAATTAGAACCTTTAAAGTTTGTCGAATATCCTCAATCGCAATAAAAATTGGGCACCACTCATTCGTTCGCGTGAACGTAAAGTGTCAGCCTGCTCGCTCACTTTTGCAGAAGCGGAAGATCGCCATGACGCCGAATGATCACGCTGCTTTTACAACAACGATACTAGCCTTTTGACCCGATTGCTAAATTTTCACGATCATCAGCTGTCTCGAGGATTTGTGAGATCAACGGGAGCAGCTGTTTTTTACGACTAACAACATTTGCCAATTCGTAAAGATTCTTATCGAGCCGAGGGTAGTTAATCTCGTCCCATGCCTTCGAGTCCTTCGACAGGAGCAGCAAACTTCCGTTGCTCACAATATCGGTAATCAAGAGTGCTGAGAAATCGAGCTTTCGAGATACTGCCATCGCTTGGAGTCCTTCAAGCAATTCGTCTTTGCGATCCCAAAACAAATCGAATCCGATCTCTTCGATCTGAGAGATCGAGAACCGCTGACCGCGCTCCTCAAACTCCTTGCAATCTTCGCGGACAACCTCTTCCGGTGTACATGATCTCAGAGCCGAGCCAATTTCGAAGAATTCTTTCGCATACTGTTCTAAATCCACTTCGCAAATCCCACGTAACCATTCAAGAATTTCACGATCGACATCTGTCGTGGTTGGCGAACGAAGATAGAGAGTGTCCGAGATAATTCCAGAAGCCATGCAAAGCGCGATGCCTGAGGTAGGAACAATTCCTGCTGCACGAAATTGTCGAGCAACCAAAGTACATGTCGATCCAACCGGTTCCATTATAAATCGAATCGGTTGCGAGGACTTCAAACCTCCACCTAATCGGTGGTGATCTAGTACTTCAAGTATCTCCGCTTCATCGGCACCTTCAACTGCTTGCCCTAATTCATTGTGGTCAACCAGAATTAAACGCGGCTTAGTGGGGTTGAGCAAGTCTGATTTTGATAGAACACCAACCAGAGTCTGATCATCGTCAACGACTGGAAAGATGGGCTCGTTAGATTTTTCGATGCGAGTGCGAGCTCCTTGTACTGGCATCTTGGAGGGGATTGTTATGAATTCGTAATCAATCGCCGTGTCGATAAACTGCGAGGACTTTATTCGCATGGTTGTCGTTGCGGTATCGAATGGGCTTCGAATAATCGTGACCCCTCTAGCCTTTGCAACAGCCACCAACCCACTCGATAGCTCATAACCTCCAGTGACGACAATGCCGCGAACCCCTAATTCGATTGCTGGAAGGTGAATCGTTGGGCGGTCTCCGCTCACGACCAAGAGTCGCTCGGCTGGATAGTTATGAAGACGCTTCGTGAATCCTTCAGCACTCATTGCTCCAACCATAACGAGCAACTCGTCGGGTTGGTCTGGTTCCACCGAATGCTGAAAACTTCCACCCAGCACATCTGCGATTTTTGAGAGACTTGTGTTCACTGTCCGAGCACGTGTGGAATCGCTGTCTCCTTCAAAAATCAATTCCATGAGATTCAAAAGCGATAGCAGCCCAATCACGTGCCGTTGCGAATCGATGACCGGAATCGCACGAAGCTCATGTTGCTTCATGTTCTGGTAGACTTGATAAAAGACATCCCCGAGCGACGCCGTGATAACGTCCTGACGACAAAGATCTTCTGCTTCTGGACGGACGTCGACAATAATCTTTGGCGCAGGCAAGCGGCAGCGTTGTAGAACGTACTCCGTGCGTTTGTTGGGTGTACCGCAACAGGCAGCCATCGCTGTCGGTCGAGTCGTTTGCTGAAGCAGATCTGCGTAAGCGATCGCGGAGCAAATCGCGTCGGTGTCTGGATTGCGATGACCAAAAACCAAAACAGGCATTTATATCGACTTTCGAAACTATTGAGTGTTGCGTTGTAAAACTAAAGGGAGATGAAGTTGACTTGGTAGGTCTAACGTGAGATCGCTAGGCCATAGATCGATATACTCCTATGTAACCTGAGTATACTCTCATGTTACTTAAGTTGTAGACAACTGAGCTGATTCCAATGGTGCAAATATTGTCGCAGCTTGACTATTCTCTCAGCAAATTAAGTCAGGCCACACACGATGATGTACCAGCCAAAACCTCTTCTGCGACCGCGATACCACTTCGAATAGCACCCTCGATACTAGCGGATTCACAATAATCGCCGCAACGGTAAACACCAGGTCGTACAAGTCCCGTATTGCAATTGCTATCTTGGTTATTGCTTGAGGAAGCTAGGGTTTCCAGGCTTTGACTCGGCAGGGCGTGGGTTATTCGATAGCTTCGAAGAAATCTCCACCGATCGACATCGGGTCCAAACCATTTGCGAAGCTGGCCGATTGTAGCGTCTAGTACTTCTTGCGGGGCTGCAAGGAAATCGCCATGAATACTGACGCTCGCTAGATGTTGACCAAGCGGAGCGTAACTTGGTTGAGCAAAACTCGGGAAGCATAGATTGTTGATGGGACCTTCGAGTTCGCCATTAAGGACTAGCGTCGCTTCTCGAATTGGCGGATCGGTGACTGCAAAATATAGGCACGTTGTCGATTGTGACTTCGCTACAACTTCACCGTCAACTCCGAGTAGCTTATTTGCCGCAGGCTGCTCGGTCGCAACAATCACCGTATCGCAATTCAACTTGCTTCCGTCTGACAGAACCACCGAAGTTGCACAAGATCGCTCCCTACTGGATTCCACCGATTCAATTGCTGTTACTGTTTTATTGAAATGGATAGTTCCTGGCCGAAGTCTGTTTGCTAATTGGATTGGAATTGCCTGCATGCCACCTTGAGGAAGAGCTGCGGTCCCACGGCTGAAGTTACGAAAAACGAAGTCCATTCTTCCAGATGCGGTCTTTAAGTCTTGTTCCAAAAAAATGCCACCGAAGAATGGTCTGAAGAACCTCGTAATGATCATCTCTGAAAAGCCCTCCTGACGGAGAGCTTCAATAGCAGTTGTTTGTTTTGCTTTTAGCAATTGCTGATCAGAACTTTGCAAGACGCGGCGTCGAAAACTCGCAATCCTTAACTTGTCCCAGATCGAACCGACTGAGGCCAAGGCAGTGGCCAATATGTGTTGAGGACTCCGCCAGGGATCTGCGACTCGATGCAGCTTTCCAGAAAAGTAAATCAAAGCCCCACTTTCAAAAGACCCTAGTTGCAACTTGTCACAGTCAAGCGTTTTCGAGGCTTGTTCGTAGGCCGTCAGAAAAACCTGAAAGCCATGATCTAGCAGAAACCCATCGACCAAATCCGTCCGAATTCTCCCTCCAACGCGATCAAGATTTTCTAGAACGTGAACGTCGTTCCCATGCTGCTGGAGAACCTGGGCTGCGACAAGGCCGGATAAACCGGCGCCAACAACGATGATGGATCGTCCCACAACTATTAAATCCTGAAACCGTTTAAAAAACCAAACTGTTGCTGAAAACTGTGCTTAGACACTACAATAGGAGTATGACGACCGAAAAGGAATCCCTTCTGCTGCCGTCCATCCCGTGAAATTGCGGGATGGTATGGCTTATGAAAATGGTGATTTCTCTTCGTAAACGTTACTTTTCCGCCTTTTCTTGAACAAATCCCACCTGCCCCCAAGAAGTGTGCGTCGATGACTTTCGCCGCTCACTTAACTCATCCACACTCGTACCACTGAGTATTCTTCCTCATGAACGCTCCGCGCCCCCACGGTCCATTGGCTTCAAACTCGAAGCAAGACATCGAAATTGCCAACCGACTTCGCGATCTTGATCAGGACCGCGATCCACTATCAATTTCTGAACAGCTAGCCGCAGAATCGAAACGCTCCGAGTCAAAGCGAGCTCGAAGTTCAGATGTCGAACCCAGCAGTATTGCTAAGCCACCAGTTGAATCGACTCCTCGGAAGCTTAACGAGCTTCAGCTCATGAGCTTGGAGCAACTTTCGACCTATGGTGAATCACTCGGGCTTAAGGACGTAGAAGAGCTCAGCAAGCAAGAGCTCGTATTCCGGATTCTGAAGGAGCAGATCCGCTCGATGGGGCTCATGTTCGGTGAAGGAACCCTTGAGATCTTGCCAGATGGGTTCGGATTCTTGAGAAGCCCCAAATATCACTACATCTCTTGTCCTGATGATATTTATGTTTCGCCGTCACAAATCAGAAGGTTTGGATTGGAGACTGGTGTAACTGTCTCAGGCCAGATCAGACCGCCAAAGGAGAACGAACGATACTTCGCTCTACTTCGTGTTGAAGCAATCAACTACCAGGAGCCTTCCGCTCGTCGCGAACGCACACCATTCGATGCCCTAACACCTTTACACCCACATCAACGAATCATTCTGGAAACCGATCCCGACTCGATTGACATGAGAGTGATTGATCTTTTAGCCCCGATTGGATTTGGTCAACGTGGGCTTATCGTCGCCTCACCAAGAACCGGTAAGACGGTATTGCTTCAAAAAATTGCAAAGTCGATTCTCAAGAATTACGAAGAGACATCGGTCATCATGTTGCTGATTGATGAACGCCCAGAAGAAGTAACAGACATGCAGCGAGAAGTGCGCGGGCCACGTTGTGAAGTAGTAAGCAGCACCTTTGATGAATCGGCTGCAAGACACGTACAGGTCGCAAACATGGTGCTCGAAAAAGCGAAGAGAATGGTCGAATATGGTCGCGATGTTGTTATCCTACTTGATTCAATTACACGACTCGCTCGCGCATGGAATAGCGAGTGTGTACCTTCTGGAAAACTGCTCTCGGGAGGTCTTGATGCGGCTGCTCTTCAAAAGCCAAAGTCCTTCTTCGGATCTGCACGCAAAGTAGAAGGAAAAGGTTCTCTGACTATTCTTGCAACAGCCCTCGTAGATACGGGCAGCAAAATGGACGAGGTTATTTTCGAGGAGTTCAAGGGAACGGGCAACCTTGAAATCGTTCTGGATCGTTCTCTTGTAGAAAAGCGAATTTGGCCAGCAGTAGATATTCAAGCCACGGGTACTCGTCGCGAGGAAATGCTACTAGATCCAGAGGAGTGGAAGCGAATAGGTTTGTTGCGACGAATCCTTAGCGAAGTCAGCCCTGCCGATGCAATCGAAATGCTGACATCGAAGCTTGCCAAGACTCGAACAAATGCGGAGTTTCTTTTAAGCCTTAAAAGCTAACTCCATTCCTGCGTCGTAACGTTTGATCACTTATTGCTTCGCAGAATCAAACCAACAGTAGGATGGGAACATTCGTCCCGTCGCAGTACCCTGTTCAGCTTATTGGTCGGGAACTCAACTGACGACTATAAGCAACCTGCCAGCATTAAAGCGATCATTTTTTGCATCAACTGCTGACGGTAAATAATTGATGACAGTCGCTTCAAATTTGCGATGAATCTTAGCCAGTTAATCGGCACCGTCTATCTAGCCGATCTTTTAT
>JAIYDQ010000151.1 GCA_027487375.1 Planctomycetaceae bacterium | reverse complement strand
GCCAAAGTATTTTCTAGCGGATGGTCTTCCATCGCGCTGCCTTGATCCAGAAGCGTCTTCCGAGTCACACCGGCGAGGAACAGTTCCAGATTGTAAATGGCAGTGGCTTGGTGTGCGTACTTTTGAGGAATCGTTTCTCCCTGTTCAGTTAATCGCAGATCACCACAGAGCGTTTGATCGGGAAGCGATTTGATGAAGCGGTGCGTCGGGCCAGCTCCTCGGCTGATTGTACCGCCACGACCACGGAAGAATCGAACCCGTACACCGTGCTTGCGACCGACTGTTGCAAGTGCTTTCTGGGCTTGTCGAAGCCCCACCAAACTCGCCAAGATCCCGCCGTCTTTGTTGCTATCGCTGTAGCCAATCATGATTTGGCCAATCGCATCCGAAGCTTGCTTACGTTTTTGTATCGATGAAAGTGTTCTCTGGGTAACCGGGTGCGTCAGAAAAGAATCGTATATCTTCGGGCTGTTTTGCAAATCGTCGACTGTTTCGAAAAGAGGAACAACTGGCAGCGGACATTGAAGCCCTTCTGCAGTTTCTTCCATGAGTCCCACTTCACGAGCGAGCAAATAGACCGCCAAAAGATCCGAGACATTGCGAGTCATACTCACAATCAATGAACCGAGCCCATCGTCTCCATAGGCAAGACGATGCTCCTTGAGAACCCTTAACGACGAGAGAACCGCATCGGCCTCGGCTCCAATCGATACATCGGGTCTGGCGAATGGACGTCGTGACTGGAGTTCCTTATTGAGAAGCTCAACCCGCTCCTCTTCTGTCCATTGCGAGAAGTTCGTCTTTGAAAAGCCTGCCGCGGTGAGCAGTTGCTCGATCGCTTTATCATGGAAAGCGCTATTCTGCCGAACATCTAATACGGCCAGATGAAAACCAAACGTCTGAACAACTCGCATCAAGGGCTGGAGGGCATAATCTGCGGCGCGACGCTGTCCGGACGCGACCAAGCTATCGTAAAGGAGTTTTAAATCGGCGAGCAGTTCCGAAGACCTTTGATAGGTCGGTGGTGGCTCAACGAGAACTCGATTGGTCGGCAAGTCGACTGTCGGTAGTCGAGCGAGCATTGTGTTCAAGAACTGCCGCCACGGCTCATTAGGATTTCGATCCAAGGCTTTTCGGCCTGTCTCTCCAAGCGCCGTGGTTGCCTTTTCAAGAGCTTGAAGAAACTCTGCTTTCGGTTTCTGCCAATAAGCGGAGAGGCTAAGAAGCCGCGTAATGTTTTGCATCAATCGCTGGATCAGTCCGAGTGCACTACGTCGCATCTCTAGCAGACTTTGCCGCGTCACGTCAGCCGTTACTAACGCGTGCCCATCGCGATCGCCACCAACCCAAGTACCAAAGGTCAATCGAGGGAAAACTAACGGGTCATCGAAAACCTTAGGATCCAAACCGACGTCTCGCCATGCGCGACGAATGCGTTGATCGAGCGGTCGAAGGACCGATGGAAATACATGGGTTAAGTAATCAAGCACGTTGCGACGCTCGGATTGTATATCGGGCTTGTCGAGATAGATTTCTCCAGTTCGCCAAAGAATCGCCAGAAGCGCGCGAACGGCAAAGTCATTTTCCTCTTGCAAAGGGGTCATTTGTTCTTCGAGCGATTCACGAATTGGTTGTGCTTGAAATCGTTCGAACAATCGACGGTGGTGAGCAAGCACGGTCGCTCGCTTGGCCTCGGTCGGGTGAGCTGTTAGAACGAGCTCGACTTGCATATGCGGGAGCTGTGCCGCGATCTGCTCTGACGTCCAGCCTTGCTCTTTAAGCTGACGCAACGAATCCCCCCATAACGCAGGCAATGCATCGACCCCGGATTGATTTTCAATCTCGCGTCGAAACTGATCCGCGGCACTTTGTTCCGCCATCCCTAGCAATTGAAACGCAATCGAGTAGGCCTGAGTCAAATGAACCGAGTCGGCTAACCCTCCAGAAGCAGCATCGCTGGAATCCGAAGTTGGTAAAGAAGCCGCCAAATCGGCGTCACCCGATTCAATGAGCACATCTCGTAAACATCCTAAAATCCACTCCCACTGCTTGAGGAGATTGTGTTCATTCAACGCAAGAACTGTTTCTGCAACCATATTGGGAGATTCGTGAAATCAAGCAAGGAAATGGATCCGCAAGGCATAGACGGCATTGCACCATCCAGGCGTGAAAACGCAGCGGCAAGATCCAAATTGAAAGGGGCATTTTGAGAGGATTACAATAGAGTAAACTGTAAAGGAGGTTTCGGCTACTACGACAACTCGGACTTCTGATCCTTAATCTTCATGTGCCTAATCTTTTATAGACCTGATTTTTCAAGATCCTATCAGAGCATCACCTACTAAAAATCAGCTTTTTCAATGATTCCCAACGACACATCATCTGAAGCGCAGGACATCCAGATTGCCATTTTGCGCACCAAAACACCAAGCCAAAGGGTCTCGTTGACCGCCCGATTATCGGGGGATGTAATCCGTGCAAGCAAAAAAGCCATTGCGAGAGTCCATCCAACGTTTTCCGCTGACGAAGTCAACGATGCTTTTATTGCGCTTCATCATGGTCAAGACTTAGCTGACGCTGTTCGCAATTTCCGGAGCTCACGTCGCGAAACTTCGGAGTTCGGATGAGCGATACAAATGAGCAATCGGAATTGATTCAAGCGCTAGCGCCAGTGGTTGAATACTTTAACCAGCATGACATCGACTATTTCATTGGAGGCTCTGTAGCGAGTTCCCATCACGGTGCTGCACGAAGTACTCTCGACGTAGACCTATCTGCAAGCCTCGCTGAAGATAACATCACATCAATTGTATCCTGCCTCTCTAGCGACTATTACGTAAGTGAACCGGCCATACGTGACGCTATCAGACGAAAGTCTTGCTTCAACCTGATACACCTCAGCACCTCGTTCAAAATCGATATTTTCATAAACAATCACCGCCCCTTCGATCGCGTTGCGCAATCTCGATCTCTAACGGCTGATTTTGGCGAATCGCATAAACTACTTGTAAGAATTGCCACGAAAGAAGATATAATACTTATCAAACTTCAATGGTATCGACTTGGTAACGAGTCTTCGGAGCGTCAGTGGAACGATTTAACGACAGTGGTCAAACTTAATCGCAGCGAATTAGATTTAGGTTACCTTGGTTATTGGGCACTCGAACTCAACGTCAACGATTTGCTGGAAAGATTGCTGATAACATAATTGAAATTTGTTTTCATCTAAACCTGCCGTCTTTTCTCGTAGAGACGGACGTCACGGTTTGCCCTCGAAAAGGCTGCAGTACCTTAATGTTTCAATATCTCACCACCGGAATTACCGTAATAGATCGTTTATGAAAAAAGTCCTTGTTACTGGAGCCGCAGGCTTTATTGGTTTTCATTTTGCGAAACGATTGCTGGATGCTGCTGGTTATGAAGTGGTCGGTCTAGATAACGTCAATGACTACTACGATCCTCGATTGAAACGAGATCGGCTGAGCATACTTGAGCCTTTTCCAAACTTCTCGATGCGAGAGATATCGCTCGAAGACCGAGACCAGATGGAGAAGCTTTTTGCCGACAATCTGTTCGATCGTGTAGTTCACTTGGCAGCCCAGGCGGGCGTGCGTTATTCGATCGATAATCCGATGGCGTACATCGACTCCAACATCGTTGGCACGATGAACATTCTAGAGGGTTGCCGACATCAAAAGGTTCCTCATCTTGTTTATGCAAGCAGCAGCAGTGTCTACGGGTCCAATACGTCGCAACCCTTTTCTGTTCATCAAAATGTAGACCATCCAATTAGCCTGTACGCGGCTACAAAAAAATCGAACGAGCTCATGGCTCATACGTATTCTCATCTCTTCAAGCTGCCAACAACCGGACTTCGGTTCTTCACTGTTTATGGTCCATGGGGCCGCCCTGATATGGCACTCTACAAGTTCACCAAGGCAATCTTCGAAGACAAACCGATCGATGTGTACAATCATGGGAAGATGCAACGCGATTTCACTTATGTGGACGACATAGTGACGGCGATGGTGGGAGTGATGGATCATATTCCGCTGGCGAAACCAGACTGGGATAGCAGCACCCCCGATCCAGCAACCTCATCGGCTCCATACCGCGTTTATAATATCGGGAACCATCAACCGACAGAGCTTGCGTACTTTATCGAAGTCATCGAAAAAGCCACTGGACGAACTGCTGTAAAAAACTATCTTCCAATGCAAATGGGCGATGTTCCGGCAACTTATGCCGATGTAGCCGACCTACAAGCGGACATAGGATTTGCTCCTGACACACCAATTGAACACGGTGTCCAAAAGTTTGTGGATTGGTATCGTAGCTACCACAAGATAAACAGCTAGCAAGTTCCGCAGCGCGGCGTCGGGTGGGCTCATCAACGGATCATGCAATGTTAAGCAGTGTTTTGCTGAAGCCATTCCGAATACTTTGGGCCAGCCCATGGACTTTGTTGGGGCTCCTGATTGGTATCGTTTGCAGCCCATTCTCCGGTAAGATCATCGTCTATCAAGGCACCATCGGTTGCTACGGTTATGGTGTTGCAATGCTCCTTCGGAAAGTACCAATCACCGGTGGAGCAAGAGCCATGACGCTCGGACACACTATTCTCGCATGCGATCAGTTAGCGTTCATTTCGACCCATCCTCACGAGCTTGTACATGTGAGACAATATGAAAGGTGGGGTCCATTTTTCGTGCCAGCCTATTTGCTTTGCGGAATTTGGTTATGGTGGAACAATATGGACGCTTACTGGGATAATCCCTTCGAGAAAGAGGCTTATCGCATGGAATCTGAATATAAAGACAGAAACATCGCATGAACTTATTCGCATTGATCATCGTTGCATTACCTTTGGCTGTTTACTGCCTCATGATTGGAATGTTACACCGGAGTAAGCATCCATTCTTAGTCTCCGGGGGCAGAGACATGGCGCTGTTAGGACTAGCCATGCTAGGGCTTGTCCTGGTCGGACCTAGCCAGTTGTTCTTTCCTGTTGCTGCGTTCAATCTCTTGGGCCCAGCAGTGTGGTTCTTGATGACGTTGCTTTACTTTTTTGTCGTTTTGTTTGTCATTCTGAATTCTCGACCACGACTGGTCGTTTTCGGGCTAGCCCCCGATGCATTGGCTATCCAGGTCAAGGATTCGCTGGACGAAATGAACATTGAATCGACTTGGATGGGGCTTACTTTCGCAGCACCGGCAATTCGCGTCGACGGGACCATTGAACAAGCCGGCAACGGTGAACTAAGTCAGATCGTTGCGACAAGATCCAACCAAGACGTGATCGGATGGATGAAGCTGGAACGAGCACTTGCGACAAAACTCAAATCGATTCCGATCGCACCTCGTTCCACCGGTACCGTTTGGATTGCTCTTGGCCTAGCCGCCCTTGCCGCCCTTGGACTACAGATATACAGCAATCCAACTGCAGTCGCAGATGGCATGAAGGACCTCTTAAGGCTGTGAAGCCAATCTAACTGAACCCATCCGGCCTTACTTGAGAAGCCATTAACAGCAGATAGTCGGTGGCCTTGGCCTCAACTGAATGATTAGTCATCGGAATTCAGTTACCCTAAAACCCAACCTGAACAAAGTATCAGTTAGATTTTCGGCAAACACCGATGGCGCAGCGAGAATTGAAAAAACTTCGATATTCGCGATCGCTCGGTGAATAATTCGCTCAGTGGTAGGCTCTTGATGATGTGAGCTGGTTTTTTGGCGCTCTCAGCGAGGATTTTTGACTTTGGCGGCGGTGCCTGATAGACCTCTTGACCCGTCGACGGTCGAAGAATGCCATCTGGCGTTTTCGAAAATGCTCGAAAATTACGCATGGGCTCTAGTTCGAGATCACGCATTGGCAGCGGATGTCGTGCAGGCCAGCTTTTTGGCTCTCTCTCGTTTTGGCGGTGATGTCGCAGCCGAATCGCGGAAGAGTTGGCTGTTTCGTGTCGTTCATCGCGAAGCAATCAAAGTCAGAAACCGAAACAAACCATACAACCAAACTGATACACAAACAGCAGACTCGGTCCTCGAGTCCCGTCCAAGTTACGAAGCAAGCCCGCTATCGAGGATGGTGGACCAAGAGAAATTAGAATCGCTCAAGAGATTGATCGCTGAACTTCCGCGGGACCAGCAGCGGGTCCTGGAAATGAAATTTTTCGAAGACAAGACCTTTGTAGAAATCGCCGATTCGATGCAAACTCCACTCGGTACAGCCCTCT
>JAIYDQ010000310.1 GCA_027487375.1 Planctomycetaceae bacterium | reverse complement strand
TGCGTAGTGTCTTTCCATATAAGAGAATTTGCCCAGACGGAAGAATTGACGATTCCAAAGTCGCTCCACGAGTCGCGAATCCTGAGCCGAAAGCGGACTGACCTCTGATGTCAGAATTCGACGTTCCGCGTATGACAGCTTTTTGATTACCGCGCGTCGCTCGGGAATTGAATCGCGGTCAAAATAGCGAGGATGCTTTGAATCATACGCCGTTAAGTGAATTATCTCAATCTTGCCATTGACATGAAGCCGGTAGGAAATTTCGCCTCCGCCTTCGCCGTAGTCAAGTGCAGAGAGTAGAGGAATTCGGTCTATGCCCTTGAAGCGAATAGGAGCAAGCGAATCCGTCGTGTCGATGGTCATTATATGATGAACTGGATATGGAGGATTCGCTCCAGTAAACTCGAGCTTTGGATTGCCCCCGACAATGTGTGGCCCCCTTGAAGCGAAAGCGATACGACATAGGGGTATGTCGAGGATGTCATCAACAGAAGTTGCTAGTTTTGCTCTCATAGACGCACATAACGGCGGCGATCACCCATGTCGCCACGAAAAACTTATGATTCAAACTTGCCGCCGACCGGCGACTTGGGTGCATCGCCTGGTTCTGCCATATTCACGGGTAAGTTGGCTATAGAGGACTCGATCCAGGAGGAATGCAAATCCTGAATCTGAATAGTATCACATTTCGCAATCCAAGTGGAAAGGGATTTGTAGCGAGGTACTCTGCTGGGCTTTCGGTCAAATACTCGGAGTGCGTCGTCAAGGCGACCGACACGCAAATAACAATGACCAAGATCAACATGCACGAATTGCTCATTTCGCCAGGGTTCGACGAACTTGGTCGCGGATTCTATGATTCCCTCGGCTGTGGCATTCTCGTCGAACCATTGTAAGCCCGAATCGGCTATCGAATCGACTAACTGTTGAACCCCAGAGTGGCTCCGCTCAAACCAAGTTGGCGTGGATTGACCGTAAAAGCTGCAAAGAGTTTGAATCCATATTCCAGGTTCAAGCACATCAAGAGGCACGTGATCGTGGGCAAACAATGGATGTATTGTCAAGTCGCAAGTAAGTTCGCCTCCATGGCGGTTGGGACGCAATTCAATGCGTTGTGCGATGTCCCCCCGTGTAACGCGGAGATAACGTCTAGCGTTTACTCGAATGAATCCCGCGTCGTTTAGACGTGTGCCGAAGTCAGTTGAAACCAGGTCGATCTGTTTCATCAAGCGTCCGAGGTTTTCATGTGCGTTTTATGGATTGAACGGCAGAACGGCAGAACGACAAAGATCACCGATGTCCGCCCTCGGTGATTAACAATTTCCAAGCGATCGTGTGGTAGACTTCGGTGCATCGCTTTGTTCCTCCACGATTTCATGCGTGGTAATCAGTCTGACGATCGCATCTAGCCTGCTTTCTGTACTGAGGGGCATGTTCTAGATAAATAATGCGACCTAATAACTAGCAGTAACACTATGATGGCGGGTATTGTAGAGTTTAAGCTAATGATGCCAGATTTATTACTATACTCTGACGGGATGATTAATAAGAGAATATAAGCAGGCCAGATGATATCGGAAAGAATTCTCCCGAAGGAACGTTTTTCTCGTGCAAACCACCCTTTATTTCGGGATTCGGAATAACCTATCGGGTTGGGATTAGTGTCAGCCACAGGGTAAGCAGTGATATAGTATGCAATCGAGTGAAGAATAACGCACAATCCAATCGATATCTGCGATGCCCGCGTCCATCCGAAATTTAGTCTCAGCGTTTCTGCGATGGCAAGGATCGTGACAAACGTCCACATGAGCCAAAAGTTCGACTGCTGTGGAATTTGTATGACCAACAGCGTGCCACAGACGTTACATTTTTTAAGAGGTTGATTGGTGATATCATATCGCGAGACGAACGCGCCGCACTTTGGACAAGTCGAAGTAGTTGATCGGCGTACATTGTCGTTGTTCTCGGGTATTGTCATAGCAGCGAAGAAGTTGCATGATCGATTGTGGTTTCTTGATTGGACGAACGGCGGCGTTCACCGTGGCCGCACACAGCGATGTTCTGAAGCAAAAACCGGCTGGAGTGCGATTCCGGTGCAACGCATTGTTCGGACTAGTTTTTCGACATACGGCGTTTCACTGACGTAGTAGTGGTGCCGCGGTGTAATTTGATGGTATCAAGATATTTGTGTAATCCAAATTGGCATTTGCTCGCCGTTGGCCAACAACGCGCAGGTAGCCAAGATTCTCCCCGCGATCTGACTCAATGGTCTGGATCTCAAGATGATTATCCGGCGCGATCGTCCGATGCCAATCGAGCCAGCATTGCCATCCGTTGAGCATCATTTCGGCATTTACCACGTCTACAATTCCCGATCTTCCCCAATGTTCTCGCCACCAACTCGGTGAATGCATCGAACGAAGTAATGGTTCAGACCTCAACCATTCGTCAAGATGCTGCGGGGGTTCTTTGTCTAACTCATTCACAAATCCAGCCTGTGCAATCGCAATTGTTCCTAGGGGTTTCACAAACCTAGCAAGATAGTTTAGATAGTGGTCATCAGTGCCAACGTATGAAAATGCATCAATCGAGATTACGGCATCAAAAAATTCCGCTGCAAAAGGCAGATCGCGAGCATTTGCCTTTATTGGATAAACACCATCAGTAACGCCCGCATCACGGATTCGCAGCATGTTCTCGTACGGATCAAACCAAAGGTCAGTCGCCCAGACTTGCACACCGAACTCACGGGCCAGAAAAATCGAGGAGGCCGCGCGGCCACATCCCAAGTCTAATAGTTTCATTCCCGGCCGTAGTTCCAAGATTTCGGCTAGCCATTCAGTTAGCCATACGGAGTTGGCACCTCCACTTGCGCTCGACATGATCCATTCGGGACTATAGGCATTTGAGCGTGGGAATCTATTGTTGACGAGTGAGGATTCTGTCATTATCTAGCCTCATGGGCCGAACGCCAAAGTTCACGGATGTCCGCCAAAGTTCAGGTGACGTTGAAATGAATTTGTGCGGCGGACTGCCGTGGAACGTTTTGTTCGTCCGGTTATCTGATTTGTTTCTCGAGCAGAATCTAAAATGAAGAACGTTAGCCTATTGCATCTTAACGCGCTGTCGATTTTTCCAAACCCTGAGTGTAACGTACGAGATTAGGATTTGAAGAAGAAGTGCAACAATAATGACGCAACAAATCCAATATCCATTGGGAAGATCATCTCGCAAACTACGAAATGCAACGAATCCGACAACTATCGAAACGAGAATCCCAATCGTAATGGGCCAAATTCGCTTCGAGCTTTCGATTTCCAAAACCGCTCCAAAATATGACTGTATCATGCCCGCCCAAAACAGCGTTTGTCCTGTGGAGAAAAGCGTCTTTGTCGGTTCAAAAAGTCCGATGATTGAAACGAAACATCCAATCAATATCACTGCCGCACTGATAAACGAATTTCGCGTCATTGCTGCCATGCTATTTCCTCGC
>JAIYDQ010000088.1 GCA_027487375.1 Planctomycetaceae bacterium | reverse complement strand
CCGGTGTCACTCAGAGCGCATCGCTTGGATCGTTCTTGCAACTCAAGAACCTTCGCGTACGCCTCGGTCAGTTGGGTGTTCTCACGAACCACGGTAGCCGAACGCGTCATGATATCACCGAGTTCTTGGTGAATTAGATAAGGATTCTCCGAACCACCGTTTCCGGACAATAGAGCCTTATGGCGATCTTGTTGTTTGGCAACAGCTCGTTCGAAGATCGTCGATGACATGCTTGCCACAGACTTGTTTGACTTCATCCAGTTAATTATGCCCGGTGCACTGAAGAGTCCGCTGAAGATACAGCTCAACAACGAGTTGGCACCCAAACGATTTGCACCGTGATACTGATAATCGCATTCACCGATCGCATAAAGCCCTGGGATGTTTGTCATCTGGTTCTTAGGAGAGCCCGGCAGAAGACCTCCATCAGCCGACTTTTCGTAATCGACCCAAAGACCACCCATGCTGTAGTGAACAGCAGGGAAAATCTTCATTGGCTCTTCGCGTGGGTCGACGCCTTGGAATTTTTCGTAAATCTCAAGAATGCCACCAAGCTTTCGGTCGAGTTCGGCTCGTGGAATGTGAGTCAGGTCCAGGTAGACGCAAAGCCGAGTTGGATCGACTGACAACCCTTCGTTAACGCAGACATTGAAAATCTGACGAGTTGCAATATCTCGCGGAACGAGGTTACCGTACTTTGGAAATCGCTCTTCGAGGAAGTAATATCGTTCCGATTCAGGTATGTCCTTTGGATATCGCGAGTCATTTGGTCGGCGTGGTACCCAAACGCGTCCGCCTTCACCACGAGCCGATTCGCTCATCAGACGAAGCTTATCAGCACCCGGGATTGCTGTCGGGTGAACTTGAATGAACTCACCGTTGCCGTACTTACCACCGGCTTGGAAGCAGCGGCTCGCGGCACTTCCCGTGCAGAACACTGACATCGTCGATCGACCATAGACAAGCCCGCAGCCACCCGTAGCAACGACAACTGCGTCGGCTGGGAAGCTACGAATTTCCATCGAAACCATGTCTTGAGCAACCGCTCCGACGCATCGCCCATTGTCATCAAGGATTGGTCCTAAAAAGTCCCAAAACTCATACTTCTTGACGAGGCCTTCAGATTCGCGACGTCGGACCTGTTCATCCAGTGCATAAAGCAGTTGCTGCCCGGTCGTTGCTCCAGCAAAGGCGGTTCGGCGATAAAGCGTACCGCCGAATCGACGGCGATCAATGAATCCTTCCGGAGTTCGATTGAAGGTAACACCCAGTCGGTCCATCAAGTCGATGACTTTGGGGGCCCAATAGGACATCTCTTTTACTGGTGGTTGATGCTGAAGAAAGTCACCGCCGTAGATCGTGTCGTCGAAGTGCTTCCACTCGTTGTCGCCTTCTTGGCGAGTCAAATCGCTAACGCTGTTGATCCCACCCTGAGCACAAACGCTGTGAGAACGCTTGACTGGGGTCAAGCTGATCATGTCGACTGGGGTTCCCAGTTCGGCAAGCTTCATGGTAGCTGCCAAACCGGCAAGGCCACCACCGACTACTACTACTCGATTAGCCATATTTATATCCCGCTAGATTCCTGAAAGATCTGCAAGCAAATTGTTTTGTTTTACGCTGGTAAGTGATTCCGACTCGAAAAAGAATCGTCGCTCTAGTTATTTCCCGAGATTGGAGCCGCTTCAATAACTTGGCCGATCTCTGGAACAGGAAGCTTAGGCTCATGATGATCGCCAGCTCGCTTGTGTTCGTTTGGTTTGATTTCGCCGGTCTGAACTCGCGACTCGTAGATCGCCGTTTCGACTGCGTCAGCCTCTTTAATATTAGTAGCCTTTACACCCCCAAGGGCACTCAATCCGACGACTGTTAATGCCACGCCGAAGATAGAACAAGCGACAGTGGCTCGCTTTTGGGCCGCTGGAGTAAGCCAAACGCCCCAAGTGATCCCAGCCGTCCAAATGCCGTTCGCCAAGTGGTAGCAACAAGCAATAATGCCGGCCGCATAAAAAATCGGCCATACAATCCCGGTCATCGCAGCGGCAAGAGTGCTGGCAGCGCTATAGGGCCGGAACTGCGCCATACCAAGAGGCTCGGCGACGTTCGACAGCCACCACTGAGCATGAAACCAACCGTGAAGGTGGAAAACGTGGACAAAAATAAAAATAAACGCCAAATACCCAGTCAGTCGCTGCATCGAATAGCGGCGGTTGCCAGTGAAGGAATACTGAGCCGTATTGGATTTACCGCTGGCAGCGATCCAAATGCCAACAACCGCGTGGAAAATGATCGGCAAGAAGATGAACGTCCATTCCACCACCGGAAGGATCGCACCCAAATCATGGATTGCGTTTACATTCTTCTGAAAAGCAGCAGGGCCGTTAAGAATACTCGCGTTTACCAGCAAGTGAACCGTCATGTACGCACCGACCGGAACGAGTCCGCTGAGCGAATGGAGGCGGCGTACTAGAAAATCGTTGCGATGTAAAAAAGAGCCTATCGAAGAAGACGGCTGAGCAGAGGTCATGTTGGTCCTGAGATTTTCTTTTGCTTCAAACGAAATTCAACATCGAGTCTACGAGAGAAACCGAAAAAAACTGCTTTATTTCACGCCGACTCGCCGGATCCGTCGTAACAATTTTAGAGGATACTCCATCGTGCCTCAAAGACCAAGCCAGAGTCCCCTATTCTCCAAAAAAGTAAGCGACACCCTGCAACCGCTTGAATTACCGCCCCCCAGAGCAAGTCAGGTATCCAAAATATTGAATGAGCCGTGGGCGCTAGATTCGGGTTGCTATGGGAAAACCCGGAGCTAGCGCCCACGGCTCATTACCCAGCTTGAAATTGTGACTTGCCCTGACCGAAACCCCAGGATCTCTGGTCTTTGCGGAAGCGTTTTGAGTATACTCGGATGCAGAGGATTTCGGCCTTTGCGCTGTAACGCTTGGTCAGCATCGCTACTCGATTGTTAACCGACGCTGCAAAGTCGTCAGACTCCTCGCCCACCCCAGCCTTCCCTGGCCCTCCCTACCAGCGGCCTCCCACCGGCGGCCCCGAAAAGGCCTTCCTCCTATGGACATCCTGTTTTCAATTGCTTTTTCCGGACCTAGCCATTGGTCCAGTCGTCGCGTTTTGGAAACCCATATTAAAGATCCTTCGGATCATAACGACGATTACGCGCGACTGGATGAACAGATCCGCCGGGAGTTCTGCTCCCTACAAAACGTGGAATCGCCTGGGGAGGTCAATGGCGAGCTGGAGTTCCGGAACCGGGTTGACCGTGTTGCATATCTTGCTCGGGCACTCCAGCAAACAGCAGGCGTTACTTCGGCTGTCTTGAACTCGGATTACGAGGTTTCAGACTTTCCAGCTTCAAAACCCGCGAGCAGTCACGATGACCGCCAGTGCACCTCCGTCGTAGCAATTGAATTTGAAGAGGAAGCACTAGCTCGCGAGTGCGTTACAAGTGCCATGCGGATCGTGGAACTCATTTTGATCGGCGAAAGCGTCGATTGGGCTGTTGAAAAAAGGCGATTAGTCGAATTGGCTGACGATGTTCGACTCGGCCCGAGCTCTCGCGCGATTCTTCGCGCTGCATCGCAGCGCGACGTACCCTACTATCGGATGAATTGCGGATCACTCGTCCAATTGGGCGAGGGAGTTTTTCAACGACGGATTTGGACTGCTGAGACGGATGCAACCTCGGCCATTGCTGAATCGATTGCCAAGGACAAACATTTCACGCGAACACTGCTCGCTTCGGCAGGGGTTCCGGTTGCAAAGGGACGGCTAGTTGCGGACGCAGCCGACGCTTGGAATGCTGCTCAAGAGATCGGACTTCCCGTGGTCGTAAAGCCTCGCGATGCAAATCATGCCCGTGGGATCTCGCTGGACCTGCGCGACAAGAACTCGATTTACAACGCATACGACTGGGCAAAAGTCGATGGTGAAACCGAAGAAGTGATGGTCGAACAGTACATCGAAGGCGAACACCATCGATTACTAGTAGTCGGTGACCAAATGGTGGCAGCCGCAAAGGGCCAACGCGAGTTTGTGATCGGGAATGGTCGCGATACGATCGAAGAGTTAGTCGCCGAAGTGAACCGTGATCCGCGACGCGGTGAAAACTATACGGACCAACTCGGAGTACTCAAGCTTGATCCGGCTGCGCTGATTGAGCTGAAAAAACAAAATGTTACACCGGAGACAGTTTTAGAAAGCGGACAGCAAATACTTGTGCGGCATGTCGGTGATTTGATCGAAGATGTGACTGATCGTGTCCACCCGACAACCGCTGCAACCGCAGTTCTCGCAGCCAAGGTAGTTGGCCTGGATGTCGCAGGGATGGATCTTGTCGCGCGAGATATCTCAAAACCACTTTCAGATCAACGTGGTTGCATTATCGAAGTGAATGCCGGTCCAAGCCTCGCTCATCATGTCACACCGCTCATCGGTAAGCCTCAGCCAGTCGGTGACGCGATTCTTAATCTCCTTTTTCAACATGATCTCGAGGAGGCTGACGCACGGTTCGACAAGCTTTCAAAGTGCGGAAAAATCCCAATCACTTTGGTTGTGACGCGAGATGATAAATCGATGACCGCGCAAGAGCTTGAACAGTACTGGACGGAGCAGGGTGAGTACGTCGGGGTTGTCGATCATCAGTCGATTCGATGTGGCGGTCAGTTTATCGGGCCAATCGAATCCTTAGATACAATTCAAATGAGTTCTGTCTGCTCGCTAATGATGCATCCGCTGATGACGAAGATGATTGTTGAATGCAGTAGTGAGTGCATCTTGAAACTTGGAATACCAGTTCCTCGAGCCGATTTTTTGGTGATAGAGCTTGAAAGCTTGATTTCTGAAGATAGCGACGCACCCGCACGGGAATTGAAAAACACGCGAGTTTTACGAGCTTGCCGAAACGCTTTAACGTCGACTTCCGTGGTGATTACGAAGTCGCCAGCAATCGCCGAATCAGTGCAACATCAAGCAGAGAAGGAATTTGAAGCGATCGTAAAAGGGCTTCCGCCTGAGCAATTGCAATCTTACGAATCCATCTTTCAGAGCGCTTGATAAATTTACGTAGTGTCGTCGCGGTCGAACCACGTAGGCAAGTCTCTCCGCAGACTTGCAGCTGCCCTGCACGCACCCTCCCAGCCTGCGGAGAGGCTGAGCTACAGATACTTCGCGATTTCTCCACCGCGAGCAGCTAAAGCGTCGATTTTTGCGGTCACCTTTGGGTCTTCAATAACTGGCGGAGCGTGATGAGGCTTTCGTCTTGCGTCAATTACGATCGGTCCCCGACAACCCCAGTGTTTGTTGTCGGTAAACGCTAAGACACCTGAGATATCATTTGCCGGATTACTTCGTGTAAACGTAACCCACAGGAAGTTATTGAGATTGCGTGAGGTAAATTCGCTATCGTCTACGATGATCATCATCGGGGTGGAATTCCAAAAGCTTTTCTCTTCGTGAACGCCATCGCGACCGGTCGCTTGATAGTCAAAGTTGCGAATCAAATCATCTAACGTTCCGACGCGATCGGCATTGATAGACACATCCGTGGATTCATTCGACAATAGCGAAGGGCCTTGTATTGCAAGAACACCCGGCATGCACCAGCGCGGCGAATGGAAATCTTTAGAGAGCATGAAGTCGCTTGGCAGTTCATGCGAGAGGTCTCGTCGAGCAGGTCCGCTGGCCGCTATGACAACTTTGGATCCTTGGTTGAATCCATCGCCAGTGTAATCCAATGTGTCTATCGTTGTTCGTGTTTGAAAATGCAAGTCACGAGCCCAATCGACGCGTTTAAGCAAATGCTGGAAGAAGTGTTCGATGTCTTCAATATCCAACTCCGGTGCATCGCTTTTGTTCACGATCATCAGGTACTTGGCCAGTGACATTTGGCCCTGTCCGAGTATTGCGTTTGCTTGTGTAAGCAACTCCTGTGGTCGTTCTGGCTTTCGATAGGGGGTGTAACGTTCACTGCCAATCGCCAACAAGAGCGGATGGACTCCTGAAGCATCCACTGCGTGAACAGCACTGACGCCAGGTAGGACTGTAGGAATGATGGGGCCCGTTATCTCGTGAATCAATTCACCGAAAGTTGTGTCCTCTTGAGGCGGTCGTCCAACTACCGTAAAGGGCCAAATCGCGCCAGGTCGATGAGACACACCGTTGACTTTCATCCAAGGGAACGAATGCTCTTTGGCATAATAGCCAAGGTGATCGCCGAAGGGGCCTTCACGCTTCATCGAATGCGGATCTATCTGGCCATGAATGACAAAGTCGGCATCGGCATAAATCGGAGCATGACTTGTCGATGTGATCATCGGAATACGATGGCCTGCGAGGGCACCAGCAAAAGTTAACTCGCTAAGTCCTTCCGGTAGTGGCATCACCGCAGCAACACTCATGGCAGGCGATCCGCCAACAGTAATGCTCACGTTGAATGGTCGATTCTCAGCCAAGGCCGCTTGATGGTGAAGTCCAATTCCGCGATGCAATTGGTAGTGGAGCCCTACCTCTTGGTCCTGCGCGTAATCATTTCCGGATATTTGAATCCGGTACATTCCCAAGTTGCAATCCATCAAGGAATTCGAATGAGCCTGACTTAGGACTTGTGGCAGCGTAACGAAGGCACCTCCATCATCAGGCCACGATACCAACTGTGGAAGTTGGCTCAGTCGGATCGAATGCTTCATCACCGGTCCGGTACGAACTTTCTTGGGAAGCATGGTCAACCCGATCCAGGGAGCCGACCAGTATCTCCAAGGTCGCTTCAGTGCCTCCGTGGGATCAATCTTGAGTTCGATAGCGCGGCGTACGCGATCGATGGTATGACGGAATAGAAATCGGGCTTGGTCGAGCGACCCAAAAAGATTGCTCACCATCGGAAAGGCAGTATCTTTCGGGTTCGTAAAGAGAACTGCTGGGCCATTTCGCAAATAGACGCGACGTTGAACCTCGGCAATTTCCAAGTGGGGAGAAAGTGGTTCGTCGACAACAATCAACCTCCCATTCTTGCGGAGGTCCTCCACGGCTTCGCGAGTGCTCCTATAATTCATGGACGTTCTCTTCGTTTTGATTCATCATACCCATCGGTTTCACACATTTATGATCGTCCAATCCGCCACGCCTCCAGTCCACGAATGTAACGCTGACGCACTCATACTGGCATTGGGTGCAGACTGGGAAAACTCACCAACGATAACCGAATTGGACCGACGAATGTCAGGCCAACTGTCGCGATGGATTCAGGATGGTGAGATTCTGACCAAGCCAATGAAGACGGCCACGATCCTGTCACCGATCGGTTTACAAGCGAAAACACTAATTCTTGTGGGGCTCGGTAGCCCTGGGGTTGGAAAATCCGGACTCAAAAAATCGTCTGATGGCACCGTCTCGGACGTCGACAGTGTTGCGGGGGTCGCGTTTCGTGCAGCCGCGGCTGGAGCGAAAATCGCTTCCCAGGCCAAAACGAGAAAAACAATCGCCTTTGCGGGTTTCGGAGATTTTCTTCATCAGGAAGCTACTGCGATGCAAAGCGCCGTCGCCGGCAGTGTCACCGGCGGCATTGGGCAAGATCTTTTCAAGGCCGAATCGGCCACTGCTCCTGCCGAAACCATTCTTTGGTACGACGTATCCGAAGAGCTGCTTCAAAGCGGAAAAGCAATCGGCGAAAGCATGATTCTCGTCAAGCGACTGGTAAACCTACCACCGAATTATCTCTACCCCGATTCGTTCGTTCAGGAAGCGGTCGCTGTGGGTGCTGAAGCAGGCTTTCAAGTTGAAGTTTGGGACGAAGCAAAATTAATTGCCGAGAACTGCAACTCGCTTCTTGCCGTTTCAAAAGGCTCAACTCGGCCACCACGACTGTGTATCTTGCGCTACGCAGGTAATCCAAGCAGTACCGAAACTTCGACAATCGACAATGCTCCGATCGCTCTCGTTGGGAAGGGAGTCACTTTTGATTCGGGCGGCTACTCGTTAAAGCCAACCGATGGGATGTTGACCATGAAATGTGACATGGCTGGTGCGGCGACCGTGCTCGGTATTCTTCGGGCTGCAGCACTCCTCAAGATCCGGCAGCCCATCATCGGCCTGGTTGGTCTGGTTGAGAACATGGTTGCAGGGAATGCGATGAAGCTTGGCGATGTGCTTACGGCCCGCAGTGGCAAGACGATCGAAGTCCACAACACGGACGCTGAAGGACGATTGGTCTTAGCCGATGTCCTGAACGTTGCACTCGACTACTCCCCATCGAAGATAATCGATTTTGCAACGCTCACGGGTGCTTGTTGCGTTGCACTAGGTAACGACATTGTTGGGGTGATGAGCAACGACAATGACCTCCAGCAAGAATTACTCGTTACGGCAAGCAATGTCGGCGAATATGCTTGGCCGCTTCCGATGTTTCCTTATTTCTCCGAGCAGATTGCTGGAAAAGTTGCTGATATCAAGAACGTCGGCGAGGGACGTTGGGGAGGAGCAATCACGGCCGCGAAGTTTCTTGAGCAATTTGTAGACGAGAAACCGTGGGTCCATTTGGATATCGCCGGTCCTGCTTTCTTGGACTCGCCAAAGTCTTGGTGCGACGCAGGTGGAACCGCTACGATGGTTCGAACAATCATTGCGATGCTCAGCAAGTAGCAATAAGCACCCATCAGCACTTGTGGTCCAGAACAATTAGCAGATGTCGTAAGGCATCTGATGAAAAAAAGTCCGTGGGTGTTGCATGTCTCGGTCTCTCAATCCTTAGGTTGATGTAGCTACCGATTGAGCCCGATGACCAGTCGTAGGATAGGCTTCCAGCCTGTCGATAGCGAACCTGACGGGCTGGAAGCCTATCCTACCAAGCTACAGCCACCCACCCCGAGTCGAATGTCCCGTTGTCTCGATTCCAATTGCATTCCTACTCGTACTCGTACTCAGCCATCGGCGGTACTCGTAATCGATTCGGAAAGTAGGAGTTAGGAGCACGAGTACGAAAGGACGGTGAGATAACGCAGAGTCTGGTGGCAGGGTTGGCGATTGCTGAAAGCGATTTGAAATGAATGTCAGATCAATCAGATTCTCCTGCCTTACAACAATGGGCTATGCGTTGAGGTAGCGCATACTTTTCACGATGCTCTCTAGAGGAGCTGGCGATTGGTCTTGTTCAACGTGACAGTTACCGACACCGATCGAATCGGCAACTTCGATGACTTTCGCCATGTTGATGTTGCCGGCTCCTACTTCTTTGAAGGCTTCATGAGGGACTTTGCCTTCGTCAAAAATGTTTGCGGTGCCAGGTAGTAGGTCTTTTAGATGGACTTGAGCGACACGTCCCTTGAGCTTTTGCAATAGATCTATTGGGTCATGTCCTCCGATAGCGGCCCAGAAGACATCGATTTCGAACTGCATCAATTCAGGCGAGAAACGCTCCACGAAAACGTCAAACCCAGTGGTGGGATTTCCGGTTGTCAGCGGCTGAAATTCGAAGGAGTGATGGTGGTAGCAAAGCTGAATGCCGGCGGCTTTGCATGCCTCGCCTGCTGCATTGGATCGGTCAGCCATGGCTTTGTATTGGTCGGCCGTTTCGCGGTGGCCTTTGCCGATGTAACCAAAAACAAGATATCGAAGTTTGTGCTTGGCCGCTTTGTCGATGGTCGCTTGAAGCGTTGGGATGTTTTTTGCGGATGGGTTCCCGAGAATTTCCCAATTCATAAAGCTGCTGGTAACGTTCAACCCGTGCTCTTTGGCCAGGGGAATCATCGTGTCGGCGTCGTTGATGTCCATGAGTTCGACTTGGGCGTATCCGGCGTCCTTAACCGCTCGCAGTGTCGCTGCTGGCTTTGTTGCCATTTGGTTGCGAAGCGTATAAAGCTGCAGCCCGATGTTTCCTGCGTATTTACCCGTAATTGCAGCAATTGAGGTGGCCGGTCGCAAGGCAGCGTAAGCGGTTGCTGCGAGCGTCGATTGGAGAAGAAGCCGTCGATGGAACATGATCAAAGTCTCATTTTGAAGTTGCAAAATAGCGGTTTTTTTGGGGAGTAGGTCTACCCAATTTCTTTGAAAACGAGTATCTAGCTACCCGTGGGAACCGATTGCGGTTCGTAGCGAGGATAGCTAACTTGTTTATCCGAAACTATTTAACACTATATTTGGTTGAGAAAGAATAAGGGAAGTACGACATGTCAGCCATCGACGAAGAGGTTTTTTCCAAGGTTCAGTCCGCGTTAGTCGATGCTTTGGGGGTCGACGATGATGAAGTGACTCCAGAAGCGACAATGGTCGGAGATCTGGGTGCTGAGTCGATCGACTTCTTGGATATCGTTTTTAAGCTTGAGAAAGCCTTCAGCATCAAGATTCCTCGTGAGGAGCTATTCCCCGAAGATATCTTGACCAACGCCAACTACATCAAGGATGGAAAAGTTGCAGAAGCAGGCTTGGCCGAGTTGAAGAAGCGAATGCCTTGGGCGGATCTTACAAAGTTCGAGAACAATCCTCGCGTTCAAGATTTCGGCGATCTGCTTACGGTTGGCGACCTTTGCCGCTACGTTCAATCGAAGCTTTAGTCTTTGTTTCTAAAGTTGATTTCACGTAGCTGCGTCTCTCCGAGACGCAGGAATTTCTCGTCTCGGAGAGACGCGACTACGTGTTTAGAAACAGAACCTAGTCCTCACGAGAGCTTTAGAATAGCATGCGATGGTTTTGGATCGATCGTTTTGACGAATTCGTGCGGAACGAGCACGCGGTGACTATCAAGAATGTTACTTTCGGCGAAGAGCCGTTAGATGACTACATGATGGGCCACCCGCACTATCCGCATTCGCTGGTAATCGAAGGAATGGCTCAGACGGGCGGCTTGCTCGTCGCTGAGCCATCGGGGTTTAAGAAGCGTGTCGTTCTGGCGAAAATTGGCAAAGCCATTTTTCATCGACAAGCGCTTCCCGGAGACCAACTTCGACTTCAAGCCAACATTCAGGATGTTCAAGATTCTGGAGCCGTTGTTGCGGGCTCAGTAACGATCAATGGAGAACTTATGGCGGACCTGGAGCTATGGTTCGCTTTCTTGGACGATCGCTTTGGCCAAGGTTCTCTGTTCCCGCCAGCCGAATTTTTGCGAGTCCTTCGAGTGCTCCGTCTTTATGATGTCGCAGTGGATTCATCCGGGAATCGAATCGCGCCGCCGGAAGAATTTTTGGCTGCCGAGCGGGCTGAATTCGCAACCGGATAGCATCGGATAGCATTGATTTTCTTCGTGTGAGAAGCGGTCTCTGACTTTGGGGGCTGCTAAGGTTTCTGAAGTAAAAATCATTGCCGTGGCTAGGTCGATTCTTGAGTTGATGTAGCTACGGATTGCGCATGATGACCATGCGTAGGATAGGCTTCCAGGCTGTCGAATGCGAAACCGGCAGGCTGGAAGCCTATCCTACGGAAATCTGACTAACTACAGCTACCTTAGAATTGCTCTAGCGCAGTCGGCTCAGAGATGTTCCAGCTAGATTGGGCGTGCGGCTATCGCGATTCTGGCTTAGAATGATGTTTAGTTGGACAGCGCTAGGTTTGTGCTGGAGTCCAGGCTTTAGCCGCTTTTGGCGTATCCAAGGTGCGCGGCGCCTAATGGCTGTACTCCAACACGGTTGCGATCGATTATCGAGCTCAACCTGGCGATGCCCAATTAGTAGACTGACATGTATTAGTTTGACAGGGTTTGTATTTTGCGAAGCGATCGGTGTCGCTTGCTCGGTAAGTTTTTGGAGTTCAATTGAATGCGTCGTCGCGTTGTAGTAACCGGTGTTGGATCGATTAATCCACTTGGAAACGATGTTCCAACCGTCTGGAAGGCGCTTCAGGAGAGCAAGAGCGGCGTCGCGGGCATAACGATCTTTGATGCTTCGGGTTTTCCGACCACCATTGCCGCCGAGATCAAAGGCTGGGACGTGAGTCACGCTGGCGAAGACATCGAACTTTGGAATCGACGTGGTCGCCATTCGCGATTCGCGATTGGAGCCGCCAAGCAAGCCGTCGAAGACTCTGGCTTTCTCGACCATCACAAGGATCCGACTCGAATCGGTGTATACATGGGAGCTGGCGAAGGAAGCCAAGACTTCGTGAAGTTCACCGCAACGATGGCAGCTGGTTTTGCCGGTACTGATACCTTTGCAATGAACCCGATGATGGAATACGGTCTTAAGAACTTGGATTCGATGCTGGAGCTTGAGCAAGAGCCCAACATGCCAGCCGCTCATTTGGGTGCCTACTTCAACGCCCAAGGCCCCAACGCAAATTGCTTGACCGCCTGTGCTGCAAGTAGCCAAGCGATCGGCGAGGCAACAGAACTCATTCGAACTGGTGAAGCCGACGTCATGATCGCTGGTGGTGCCCATAGCATGATTCACCCGTTCGGACTGACCGGATTCAGCCTCCTGACAACTTTGTCGAAACGAAATGACGAGCCAACACGCGCATCGCGCCCATTCGATCGCATGCGAGATGGCTTCGTGCTCGGCGAAGGCTCTGCGATTGTCATTTTGGAAGAACTGGAAGCGGCCAAGAAGCGTGGCGCGCAGATCTATGGCGAGGTCCTTGGCTATGGCAGCACGGCTGACGCGTATCGAATTACCGATATTCATCCGGAAGGTCGCGGAGCGATCGGATGCATGCGAGCGGCCATCGCGGATGCAAAGCTGAATCCATCCGATATTGGTTATGTGAACGCTCACGGTACCAGTACATCGGTGAACGATAAAACAGAGACCATGGCATGTAGATCGGTCTTTGGAGATCTCGCGAAGAAAGTTCCCGTATCCAGTACCAAGAGCATGATGGGCCACCTGATCGCTGCCGCGGGTGTTACTGAGATGATCGTCTGCTTGATGGCGATTCGCGATGGTGTACTTCCACCAACAATCAATCTCGAG
Organism: Planctomycetaceae bacterium; assembly: GCA_027487375.1. Taxonomy (GTDB): domain Bacteria; phylum Planctomycetota; class Planctomycetia; order Pirellulales; family Pirellulaceae; genus JAIYDQ01. The sequence continues at coordinate 1,110 of JAIYDQ010000088.1, read as the reverse complement.
AACCCAGATCCAGATTGCGATCTCGATTACATCCCTAACGAAGCGCGACCATCCAAAATCAATGTCGCACTCAACAACAGCTTTGGCTTCGGAGGCCAAAACGTGACGCTCGCTGTCGGTAAGATGCGATAAGAAGTTGTTTGACTCCCCAATGGCTTGCTCATGCGGTCACCCACGATTGGGATCGCTTGTTGAAGGCTTATACTAAAGAGAGTCGTGTAACGTGCGATTTGCTTTGAGAGGCTAAACGATCAGGCCGACTTTCTATGCTGAACTACTCGGACGAAGAACTCGTGGCCTACTTGGAAGAGTCGCTTCCGCTCGAGAAGGCCGCCGATCTAGAGAAGCGGCTGAGAAGCCCCGAAAGCGATGAGAACAAGGCCTTGCTCGATCGGCTGCAGCAGTTGATCCTCACGCGTGATTCAGGCACTCACACGATCGGTGAGATCTGGAAAAGGCATCGCCTGAGTTGCCCGACTCGAGAAGATCTCGGAAGGTATATCTTGGAAGCCATGTCAGACGAGGAGTCAACCTACATCAAGATTCACATCGAAGTAACCGAATGCGATGTTTGCCGGTCCAACTTGGATGACCTCCTCCACGCGACACTCCAAGCTAACCAAGCCGCCATCAACGATCGTCGGGGTCGCTACTTTCAGAGCAGTGTCGGAAGGCTCAAAAAGCAGTAGGATGGGCTTCCAGCCTGGCAGGTTCGCTATCGACAGGCTGGAAGCCTATCCTACGGCTGGTTATCGTGCTCAACCATCAGCTACATCAACCTAGGAATCGCTCTAGTTTTGAAGACCGGATTAAGAAATGGTGATCATGATCGAACGATGGGATTCGAGTACGAGCACGAGCACGAAGACACGAAACGTGTTGAATAGCGGATGGCCATTGCCGACGAGTCGATGTTGAAATTCTTTCAAAGATCATGAACATTTTAGAATCAAACAAGCCACAACGTATTGCTGTGATTGGTGGAGGGATTAGCGGTCTCTCTGCTGCCTGCTATCTGCATCACGAATTGAAATCACAGGGTGATCAATCAGTGAATTCGGAGGCCGTCACAAACTCGCAGATTGTACTTTTTGAATCGAGCTCGCGGGT
>JAIYDQ010000291.1 GCA_027487375.1 Planctomycetaceae bacterium | reverse complement strand
TCAAAAAGCGATGGTCCGCAGAAGTGGGACTCGGTTACTCGGGACCTGTGGTCGCTGACGGGCGTGTCTATCTGACTGATTATGTTCGTACCGAAGGTGAAAAAACAAATAACCCAAGCGTTCGTGATAGTTTCAAAGGCTTCGAAAGAGCCCATGCGTTTGATCTTAAGACAGGCAAGAAACTCTGGACGCATGAGTACCCGCGAGACTACTCAATCTCGTACCCGTCGGGGCCACGAGCAGCCCCCACAGTCGATGGCGATTCGGTTTACACACTCGGAGCCGAAGGTGATTTGGTCTCGTTGGAGTCATCCACTGGTAAACTTAACTGGGCTCGTCAACTGCGAGACGACTACAAAACAGAATCACCGATTTGGGGCTATTCGGCTGTACCGTTGGTCTATCACGACTCGATCATCACGCTCGCTGGTGGTAACGGAAGTTTGGTGGTCGCACTTGATAAGCAAACCGGGAATGAAAAATGGCGATCGTTGTCTGGAGAAAACATTGGCTATTGTCCGCCTTCGATTGTTTCGATCGCTGGCAAGGATCAGTTACTTATTTGGGAACCAAAGTCGCTTCATGGATTGAACCCAGCGACCGGTGAAGTGCTTTGGTCTGTCCCAATGGTTCCCAAGTATGAAATGTCAATCGTTCCACCAGTTATCGCGGGAGACAAAATGTTTGTCACTGGAATTGGTGAAGTCGCAGCTATGTTTGCAATCGATCGAACAAATGAGCGAAGCCCGCTGCGTGAACTTTGGCGCGGCAAAGCAAAGCACGCTATCTACTGCGCAAACAGCACTCCCATTTTTGACGGTGGTTATCTTTACGGGGCCGATTGCGAGAAGGGTTCAATGATCTGCGTCCGGGCCGAAGATGGCGAACGGATGTGGGAAACTTTCGAACCAACCTGTGGTGGTGATCGCCGCATGTCACACGGGACCGCGTTTCTCACGAAGGTCGGTGACCTTTATTATCTGCTAAGTGAAACTGGTGACTTCATTATCGCTCGATTGACACCGAAAGCTTACGAAGAAGTGGGCCGCTTAAAAATCCTTGAGGCAACCAATGAGTGTTTCGGACGGGCGGTGGTGTGGAGCTATCCCGCTTACTCAGATCGCTGCCTTTTCGCGAGGAACGATAAAGAATTGGTTGCATTTGAGCTTAGTGAATAACAACTCGGGGCCTATTAAACGCTGAGTCGATTGCGCTAGCCACCGGTGTCAATGTCGCTACTGTCTCAGAGATCCGAAGGCCATCTCATAACAGCCAGCCGAAAATAACATTCTACCAGTGCAACATTGGATCTTGGCTTGATCCGAAGAGGTGTTTAGCAGCGAAATGAATCTAGATAACTCGGAGACATCCACAGACCATGCGAGTCAACCCGCGACACCGTTTGCTACACGGGAGCCATCGGGTTTTCAGTTCTCGATGGGGTCGCTGCTTGTCATCATGCTCCTAGTCTCGGTAATGTCCGCAAGCTTGCTATGGGCTTCGCGGTTACCGATGGTTACTGATGAGATCCACATACTTCTAGGGACAACTCCTGCGATCAACAACGATGGAACCGATCGCGGTGCGCAGCTGGTTTTTTTGTTGTTTTGTTATTCGGCACCACTATTGATGGCCGCTTTGTTACATAGTTCGCTCTTACTGTTTCGACTAGTCGAAACGAGATTTAAGAAGCCGTACGAGCCTGATGAAGATTTTTAGCTATGTTGAGGTCGCTATCCACCGTGCTGTGTCACCTGAAAATAGCGTGCTACAAAACTTCGCGGATGCGTTTTGAAAAGTTTGCGTCGTTCTTGAAAAGTATCGCTCGGTTATTGACTCGAGCGCGGAGCTTTGCCTCTTGAAAGCTACCAGTCGTGTCGAGTAGACCAAGATCAAACAGCATTTTGTCTGAATGGCCCGGGAATAGGACACGCCAATCGCGAGGGATCGCACCAGGTCGCAACGTGTTGACGTGATCAACCAGATTCGTCGTGCAGTTGTTTGTAAGAGTGTGGTAAAACTCAGGCTTGACGGCGAGCTTGTTTGCACGATCGAGCATATCGATCAAAAGTAGCTGTATCTGTTCCGGGGTTGCACGTCCCGGATAAATGAAGACATCGACCTTACGAACCTCGGTTCTGAGCGGAATGAGATCTCGCTCATCGCCAATTAGGTAGATCAATTCAAACTCATTGCTTGTACCGTTGGTCGCCGAGTAATTTTCCCCTTGCTCCAGACGGCCTTCCACCGAGATCGAGAAGTACTGGCCATTGCGCAATCCGAAGCTAAGCATCGTGTGTGCAATGAGAGGCATGTTGGAAAATGGGACAATTACAAAGTCAACGCTTTGAACATCTTCTAACTTAAAGTCTAAATCATAATGACGAACGTCGTAGTCCTCTTCGGTTCGGTATCGGCAATTGCGGACGTTTCTTATGCGAACTCGATCACCCTCAAAGTCGGCAGTTGCTAGGACGCGAAGGTCGGGTCTCCAACGCCGATCGTTGGATGGTCGCTCACCTAGGATTGCCTTCTCGAAGGTCGAGAGAAAGGAGTCACCAGCTTTCCTGGTCTGCTTAGCTTCGCCACTTTCGCGATGTGATATTTGAAAGCTGGAGCAGCCCGACATGCCTCCTACAGTTGCCAGCATTATCAACACGACAACACGAAAGTTCATTCGTGCTTCTGCGGTCGTGGTGGAGGCATTGTTACACATCATTGGGCTTCGGTACTTCGATTCAAGCCTACGCAATTGCAGGCAACATTATCATTATTGTGGCGACATATCGGATTTGACCTACGAATTCGCAGTTTTGCCATCAACGAGCAACGCCGCAGGGCATAGCAAAAAGTAACTGGCTGTGGCTAGGTCTAAACAGAGGGGCCTTGAGACGCAAGCTCCCCATGTCGCCTAGATTGCCTACGGGGCCGTCGAATAAAGGGTTTCTTGGCTAATAGTGTGCATCCGTGACTTTGGCAAACTGTAACGTTTGTTCCGGTCGTGACGATGGATCCTCTCTTG
>JAIYDQ010000287.1 GCA_027487375.1 Planctomycetaceae bacterium | reverse complement strand
GTATCCTCGCTCATAACACCTCCAAGTCGAGCACTCGCTTGGGCGTATCGGTTTTGACTCGCCTCACGGGCGAAGCCAACCATTTGCGCGGGAACCGAATTGACGTTCGGCTCAATTCCCGTATTGCACTCCACCGACTGCGTCCCATCAGGACCTGGAACCGAAGCGCAGTAAGGGTTTGATTCCGTGCGTGAGCTTGTTACTGGCGTGGTAAATGTGGCGCTCTTCGTTACGACAGCTCGACCATTGATGGAATTGTTTGCCACCGACGATTCTGAGTCCTTGATTAAACTCGCTTTTGTAGCTCCAGTTGCAGACTTACTTTGATTCTGTTCGCTTGCGGCACTGATGGCGGCGAGAACTGAAGTCGGGTTCGCATTGGCAGGTGCTCCCATAGAAGCAAGGTTGCCTTGCTGACCGGCCGCAATCGCGTTCTGAGATGCGATCCGCTCGGTAATCCATCCGCGATTGACCGAGCTGACTCGATTAACAAGCTCGCAGTACTTAACTGGGTCCTGCGGGCTTACGGATCTTCCAATTTCATCACCGTTCGGATGTAGATAAACATCCGTTGGCCAGCGTGTCACCTCGTATCGATCAGCCACGCTTCTTTGATTGTCGACATTGATCTTCAGAGGTATCGTCTGCTCCGACAAAGCTGCAATCACCTTTTCATCCTTGAATGCTCGTGTATCGAGCATTTTGCATGGTGGGCAGTTATTGCTGTAAAAGTGAAGCAGAATTGGCTTTCCAGAAAGTGCTGACTGCTGGAAGGCTGCACCCAAATCTTTGTCCCATGGGATCGATGGGGCGGCGACGATTTTTGTGCTCGAGAATACGCACACAAGAACAGCAACCAACTGGATTCGAATCGCTAGGTTAGTCATGCCGAAACTCAAGCTTGAAGACGGGCGAAGGTACACTAGAGAGCTTGATCGACAGCAGCAGATCCATAACTTGACCGGATTTTATCGGTTAAAGCGGTTATCTTGATAAAACAATCTCGACTAGCTACAATTCGCGATATTAGGCTTGACAGGCACCGTTGGATTGGTGAACATTAACGTACTAGCAAGTTCTATGTTATGGATTTCAAAGAGATGACAGTGTCATAACTCTCGATTTGAATCCAAAATTTTCCCGCGTCACCGATGAATTCGAGCTGCGGAGAATTGCTGTCACATTTGATTGGTGACAGTTGTGGGTAATTCAGTCCGGCAATCCTATGGCCGACTTTGATCGCTGGGTCTTGGTCCGCTCTGATATCGGATTGATGTTTTACATTTATGCATTTTGGTCTGCACCCAAACCCGCACGGATTGTTCGGTTGTTTAGGTGTTTTTTGTTTGCTCGCCTAGTTTTTATCCCGATGTGTCGGCAATCGCAGACACAGTTAACGCGAGCTTGATTGTTCGATCAAGCTTGTGGGGGTGCAACACGGTCAGCTATAGGTCCTGGTCTCGGATTTTCTCAATGCCCAAGAAGAAGCGTTATCGTTCTCGTTATCCCGGTGGTTCTGATGATTCGTCGGGTGGCGGTGGAGGAGGAGGCGGAGGCCGCCCCCGATCCAATAGATCTCGGTCCGGAGGATTCCGTCGCCCACAAGGCGGTGGAGCTAGGCCAGCTGCCGCTGGCGGAGCAGCAACCGAAGACCTTCCAGGTGAAGGTGTAGTCGGAGATGCAACGGTCGGTGAGGAAGAAGTCACCAAAGAGTTTGTTGGGATGCTCGAAATGCACCCCAACGGATACGGGTTCCTTCGTAGCCCCTCTAACAACTATTCCCGCGAACGTACCGATCCATTTGTTCCTGGAACAATGATCGAAAAGTTTGGGCTTCGACAAGGATTAATCGTTCGCGCCAACATGGTGCACGCTCGAAGACAACAGGGCCCAAGGATCAAAGAAATCCTGGATGTCGAAGGGATGCCTCCTGAGGATTATGTTAACGTCAAGAATTTCGATACTTTGACGGCCGTGAATCCAGATCGCTGGCTGAAGCTGGAAGTAGGTCAACAACCACTCACGAATCGCGTAATCGACCTGCTTGCTCCTTTAGGTCGCGGACAACGAGCTCTCATCGTAGCTCCACCTAGAACTGGCAAGACAATGATGCTGCAAAATATCAGCCGGGGGATCGCGGAGAATTATCCCGACCTCAAGCTCATCGTTTTGCTTATCGATGAGCGTCCTGAAGAAGTAACTGACATGCGACGTAACGTCATCAACGGCGAAGTCATCGCTAGCTCGCTTGACGAAGATGTTGACTCTCACGTTCGCTTGAGCCAACTTGTAATTGATCGCTGCAAACGTTTGGCCGAAATGGGCCAAGACGTGTTCTTGCTGCTTGATTCAATCACTCGACTTGCCCGAGCTTTCAATAAGTGGGTCGGCAACAGCGGTCCCACCATGTCGGGCGGCGTGAACATCAAGGCGATGGACATTCCGAAGAAGCTTTTCGCGACGGCTCGATCGTTCGCTGAAGGCGGTTCTTTGACAATTGTGGGCACAGCACTTGTTGACACCGGCTCGCGTATGGACGAACTAATCTTCCAAGAGTTCAAGGGTACGGGCAACATGGAACTTGTACTCGACCGAAAACTTTCAGATCGCCGAGTTTGGCCGGCAATTGACATTTCGCAATCCGGTACTCGTCGAGAAGAATTGCTACACGATCCAGAGACGTTGCACGCTGTGACCATGATTCGTAGGACCCTCAACTCTATGCATCCTGTGGAGG
>JAIYDQ010000527.1 GCA_027487375.1 Planctomycetaceae bacterium | reverse complement strand
GGTAAATCGCAAGGACGATTGCTAGGCGGCAACTTGACACTGGTGTGCTCCACTTTGGGAACTCGCTTCGCCATCGAACCCAACGGAGCGATTCTGTTTTTAGAGGACGTCCATGAAGAAGCCTATCGAGTCGATCGAATGCTTTCGCAGCTACGGCTCGCGGGTGTTTTGGATTCGGTTGCAGGAATCGTTATGGGACGATTTACCTACAAGTCACCCGCAGATGAACTGAAGATTGCCTTGGTGGTTGACGAGTACATGAAGCGGGTTCGCTGTCCGGTGATTACCAATTTTCCGGTCGGGCATGTACCGGAAAACGCAACGCTTCCGTTCGGAGCCAACGTGGAAGTCGATGCCGATTCAGGCAAGTTGATCGTCATGGAAGAGCCTTGCGTTCGGTAAACATGACATCAGGCGATCAAAAAATCAAAGACGTAGGATGGGACCAAAGTCCCGTCCGACTACCAATCCAGATGCCCGTTCGGGACATTGGTCTCAAACTACGACTGGTAATTTTCGGCCTTCCGCTCGCCTTACTGAGCCCGTCGACAAAATAGTCGCCATTCGGCTATTGCCACAAGGGCCCTTGCTTCCCTATAAACCATAGGAGAGGTTTTCAATGCAACGCTGGGTTTCATTCGTCTTATTGCTGGCTTTCATCCGACTGCAACTGGTTTGCTGCTGCGGATCTGTTGGCATTTGTTGTGAGACCTCCAATCCGGGCGTTCAAGAGAGAGCACCTGAAGTACACACCTCAGCGAAATGCTCGCACGATCATCATCACGCTCACCAAGTTGACGTTGCCGTAAATGAATTCGATGCCTCTCATCATGATTCAGATCAGCAGGAATCGCCAAACCGACTCAGAGATGAATGGGAAACAGTTTCGCATGACGACCATCCGCATTCGCAATCCCATTTCTTTTATCTATCAGACCAGAACCAAATCGTGCTAGGAGAGCGAACGGATTTTAGGAATGTTACCCAGCCGGTAGCGTCCTCCACTTCCTGGATCCAGCTCAGTAGTCAACGGACGGTTAGCGTACTTGAATATCGGTGGCCGCGCAAGCATCAGCAGAGCATCTTTGATTTAGTCGGGCATCTTCGTATCTGATTTTGAAACTCATCTCGCTTTTTCTGCATTTGAGTTTTTCAATTTCTATGTTTACGAGGTTCTACTGTGTTCCGATCAGTCGCATTCATTATCGCATTTGCTCTTTCATTAAGCTTTTCCGAAGCAATCATCGCCCAATCGGCGACTACTGCCACTGCTCCTCAGCATGCGCATGATCACCCAGAGCACGGACCTAATAAGGGCGAGTTATTGGAGATCGGTCATGGTGAGTATCACGCCGAATTGGTGTTAAACGAAGAGACCAAAGAGATCACAATCTATTTGTTGGACGCTAAAGCCAAAGCATACGTTGCAGTCAACACTCCCGCTCTCGTGGTCAACTTCAAACGCGGAGGTCGACCTTTTCAAGTCAAGCTAGCTGCGGTCCCTCAAGAGATTGACGAAAAGGGTTTCTCATCACGATTTGCGATGAAGAGTCCCGAGTTGATGAGTTCGCTTCATGATGCAAAGTCAGACCCACGCTTTGCCATTCGAATTGGCAACAAGTCATACGTTGCAAAGCTCACTCACTCACACGATCACAATCACTCGCATGGTGATTCACACAACCACGATCATGCTGGACCAAAGAAATGAATACGAGCAAAATTTTTGTCCTGGTGATCGTAGCTGGTTCACTTTGCTACGCGGCCGGGTGGTTGCACGCTCGATTTCTGATTTCGACTTCGCAGTCTCCCGGCAAGTCTCCGATGGTTCTTGCGAATACATCTGTGGACCCACATGCCCACGATGCTCACGGCCATGATCATGGCGACATCAGCGAGAACTCGCTAGAGATATCAGACGCCGCGCGACGGAACCTTGGACTCACTGATGACTTTCTCAAGCCGATCGAACTGCAATCGTTCAGCAAGAGCATAGCCGTTCCTGCCATCATCGTAGACTTGCCAGGGAGAACACGTCTTCCGGTAAGTGCAGCGATGACTGGAATTGTCACGCACGTTCACGCTGTCTCAGGCGAAGCAGTTCAACCCGGCGATTTGATTCTTGAGTTGCGACTGACTCATGAAGATTTAGTGACATCACAAAAGGAGTTTCTAGAAGCGTTAGGCAATCGCGACATTGAGCTCAAAGAGATCACCAGACTCAAGCAACTGGCCGAAAGCGGCGTCCTTTCCAACAAAACTCTTCTTGAGCGACAATATGGACGAGACAAATTGGATTCACTGCTACGGTCGCAAAGAGAATCACTGCGATTGCATGGCTTAACGGAAACGCAGATATCGCGCATTGAATCAGAACGGCGATTGTTGACCGAAATGCGGATCACAGCCCCGCATCCGGATAACCATTCGGATGAAGAAATTCAACTCAGTCGAAAATCAGCACCTTCGCTCGGAAAAAGCCAAGCGCTCTCCAACGAGATCGAATCGCAAACCCGAAAGCGAGTCGTTCCCATCAGTTTCCATACCCCCGGTAATGAATCCGCTGACGCGACTACGATCGAGAAACCTGCAGCACAAAGTGCGTCACAAGATTCGACGATGCCTACTGATCCATCGTTGAATAAGCAACCGTTGGTTAATGATATGCATCTTCTCGTTGTAAACGAAATGAACGTCCAAAAAGGACAGATCGTGAACGCAGGTGATTTGCTTTGTACGTTAGCAGACTACGGAGTGCTCTTAATAGAGGGGCAAGCCTTTGAGACGGAAGCAGCGCTGATTACAAAGGCAAAACTCTCCGATTGGAAGGTCTCGGCTATTCTAGGAACAGGCGACGATGCAGCTCGGATTGAGAACTTGGAGCTTGCATGGATCAATAACGAGATTGACGCGACGACACGGGCATTGAAATTTTATGCGATGCTACCAAATACGTTGATGCAAGACAGTGAGAACTCTGCTGGCCAGCGATATATCTCATGGAAGTATCGAACGGGTCAACGTCTGCAGTTGCAAGTTCCTGTTGAATCCTGGAGCGATCAAATCGTACTGCCAATTGACGCAGTGGTACGCGAAGGTGTGGATAGTTTTGTGTTTCAACAGAACGGTGACCACTTCGATCGAATCGCTGTTCATGAAAAGTATCGTGATCAGACCTCTGTCGTTATTGAAAATGACGGAGCCATATATCCGGGCGATGTCGTTGCGCGTCGCGGTGCGCATCAAATGCAAATGGCTTTGAAAAACAAAGCCGGTGGTGGAATCGATCCGCATGCGGGACACAGTCATTGAGCGGCTTGATGAAGCCCGAATTTGATTGCACTCACTTTGTAGTTGCTAGCTCCACGTCAACGTCGAATATCGAACAAGGACTATTGAATTCAGAACGAGATCATCCATGACTTCGTAATTCGTCATTCCATGTTCGGCGTTCGATATTCGATAGGCACTGAAAGTGAGTGCCAATTGGCTTTCGCTTACGACTCAGGAAAAAAGCACTTTTCATCATCTCAGCCATTGGGCTTCTAGCTAAGTAAACAATCAATTTAATTGACTAGGGAATGATCCCTTAAGGTAAAGTACGGAACGAATGGACCAATTATCAAATCAAGACTCAAGGAATGAGAACCGCAGTTTTCTTGATTTGGTTCTGCGATTTTCGCTTCAAAATCGGTTGCTTGTGATCGCGATTGCATTGTCTGTTTGCGGCTATGCGATGTGGACAGCGACAACCCTGCCGATCGACGTTTTCCCGGACTTAGATCGTCCGCGAGTCGTCATCATGACCGAAGCGGAAGGGATGGCCCCCGAAGAAGTTGAAACGCGAGTAACGTTTCCGATTGAGACGGCAGTCACCGGTGCCAATGGAGTGCAAGCCGTACGAAGCACCTCTTCGACAGGAATCTCAATCATCTATGTCGAGTTTGACTTCGGCGTCAACATTTTTACCGCTCGACAAATCGTAAATGAGCGACTTGCGATCGTGTCTGATCGCCTGCCGAAAATAGCTAAACCGCAACTTGCACCGATCTCATCCATTATGGGACAAATTCTCGTGCTAGGCCTTTGGAGCGAAGGAAGCACAGTTGATCCGATTGAACTCCGGACCCAAGCCGATTGGATTGTGCGCCAACGATTGCTTTCGATACCAGGTGTTGCTCAAGTTTTTACGATGGGTGGCGGTCGAAAGCAGTTTCAGGTTCAGATCGATCCGGATGCTTTGCAAAAAAATGGCGTCACACTGGATGATGTTCGCCACGCACTGGAAGCCAGCAATGAAAATGCGACGGGCGGTTACTTGGACCAGCAAGGCCCAAACGAATGGCTAGTTCGAGCGATAGGCAAAGTCGACTCCATCGAGGACATCCAAAAGATTGCTGTCGCGGTTCGCCAAGGACGACCTGTAAGCCTATCGATGCTGGCGTCCGTGGTTGAGGCGGCCCAGGTAAAACGAGGAGATGCTTCTGCCTTTATTCGCGAAAGTGAAAACCAATTTAGCGGTGGACCGGCGGTAGTGCTGACGATTAGTAAGCAACCAGGAGCCGACACCCGGGCGATTACGCAAGCAGTCCTCGCAGCCATCGCCGAAATCAAACCATCACTCGACCACCGAATTCGCATTGAACCGCTCTACTCGCAAGAGCACTTTATTGATCGAGCGATCGAAAACGTCGTAACAGCGTTACGTGATGGAAGCGTCCTGGTCGTCGTTATTCTGTTCTTGTTCCTAATGAACTTTCGCACGACGTTCATTTCGTTGACAGCGATTCCTTTATCGCTACTCATGACAGTCCTTGTCTTTCGTTGGTTTGGACTTTCTATCAACACCATGACACTCGGAGGACTTGCGGTCGCAATTGGTGAACTGGTCGATGATGCCATCGTCGATGTCGAGAACATCTTTCGGCGACTTAAGGAGAACGCAAGCCAATCAAACCCGAAGCCTGCTCTAGCTGTTGTGTATCAGGCGAGCCTTGAGGTCCGTGGTTCAATCATCTATAGCACCGTCATTGTGTGCCTTGTCTTCTTGCCGCTGTTTGCACTTTCGGGAATGGAGGGGCGACTCTTCACACCACTGGGGACAGCATATGTTGTATCAATCCTGTCGTCGTTGATTGTTTCATTAACCGTGACACCGATACTTGCGTATTGGTTGCTACCTAATTCACCGGCCATCGCGCATCAAGCAGATGGATTCATACTTCGAACACTGAAGGTAGCCGTTGGGCATGTCATTCAATTCAGTCTTCGATTTCCTTGGCTGAATTTAGTTTGTGTGACCGCAATGGTCGCTGTTGCTGCCTGGTTTGTTTTGCGGCTTGATCGTGACTTTCTACCTCCCTTTAACGAGGGAGCGGTCCAGTTGAATGTGCTGCTTCCACCAGGAACATCCCTATCGACCAGTATCGCCATCAATCAGAATGTCGAGAAATCGCTTGCTGGCAATTCAGATGTTCAAAACTTTGTTCGTCGAACGGGACGCGCCGAGCTAGACGAGCATGCCGAACCGGTTAGTGCCAGCGAGTACATTATTGATCTCGATCCAACGACTTCGCGAACGCGTGAACAGCAGTTAAGTCGCATACGTGATGACATGACTGAAATTCCAGGATTAGTTTTTTCGGTTGAACAGCCGATCTCGCATTTGATTTCCCACATGCTTTCTGGAGTAAAGGCTCAAATTGGAGTCAAACTCTACGGCGACGATCTGGATGTACTCAGGAATCGCGCGGCCGATGTCAAGGCAGAGATGCAGCAAGTCCGTGGTGTCCGTGACTTGTTGGTTGAACAGCAGGTACTAATACCTCAACTGAAGATTGAATACGATCGAGACAAATTACTGTTAGCAGGTCTCAATGTTGAATCTCTAAATCGAATTATCGAAACGGCGATGAATGGTCTTGTTGTTTCCGAAGTGATGCAAGATCAACGAGTTTTTGATCTTGTTGTGCGATTCAAAGAAGATGCACGCGAGAATTTGGATGTGCTGAGACGGTTACCAATCGAATTGCCTTCGGGCGGCCAAGTCCCGCTGGAGTCGCTTGCAAATATCTATGATTCACTAGGTCCTAACACGATTCAGCGTGAAAGAATTCGCCGCCGTATTGTCATTCAGTGCAATACAGCAGACCGTGGATTGGTCGAAGTGGTGGAGGAGATTCAACAACGCTTAAAAACCATCAGCGCAAAACTACCTCCAGGATACTATTTCGAATTTAGTGGTCAGTTTGAAAGTCAGCAGCGAGCCTCGCAGGTGATTCTGCTGCTCTTCGCGGTCGCCTTGCTCGGAGTCTTTTTGACCTTGTTCACGATGTTTCAAAGCGTGAACCTTTCCTTGCAAGTCATGGCGGCAATACCGATGGCTTTTATTGGATCAGTCGCCGCACTTGTCTTGACCAATCAAACTCTTACGATCGCAAGCATGGTTGGATTTATCTCTTTGGGTGGAATCGCATCAAGAAATGGAATCCTCTTGCTTCAGCACTATTTGAATTTAGTCGAGCATGAAGGTGAGCAGTGGAGTCACGCGATGATCATTAGAGCTGGGCGAGAAAGACTTGCACCGGTTTTAATGACTGCTTTGACGGCGGGAATTGGTTTGGTTCCGTTAGTTCTTGCCGCGGGGCAACCTGGTAAAGAAATTCTGTATCCGGTAGCGACAGTCATACTCGGAGGAGTTATCAGTTCGACGCTTTTAGATTTTTTTGTCCACCCCGCACTCTTTTGGCTATTCGGAATATCTGCGGCTCAAGGTGTGATTGGAAAACGAAGCCATCAATCGTTGGGCTAATAGCTTTTGTGCAAGTATTCGTAGGCCAGCCTCTCCGCAGGCTGGCGTCTTGTGGTTATGCATATAAATACATAAATACAATCACTTCGTTGCTGATGCTTCTTTGCTAATCTCTTTCTCGTTTTCTTTCTTCGGTTGCTGTGCGTTCCTCATTTCTTCAATGATGCGGTCTTGTTCGGCTGCGACACCGGCAAGCCCTGCGTCGCGATAGCACTGGGCGAGTCTCATTCGTGATCCAATCCGACTTGGATCGATTTTGATCGCTTCTTCATACTTGGAGACCGCATCCTTGGATCGGCCCAAATTCATATAGATCTCGCCGTAGCTATCGCAAAGCTCCGCGTTTCTAGGAAACGCCTTATACGCTCGGTCGATTAGTTCAAGGGCGCGTTTCGCGTCAGGTGGTTGATCACGGCTGATTGTTACCGACAAGTTATTCATGGCAGGTAGGCAATACGGATCCTTCTCGAGAATCTGCTCCCACAGAAGTCTTGCTTCCGGAAGCTTATCTCGCTCAAGATAGCGTTCAGCAACGAGAAGCAACGTGGAAGTCGATGCCTTTCCAAGCTTCAGTTGCCGAAGCAGGACATCGTTTAATTCGGGAGGTGTCTTTTGTCGATTGCGAACTTGGAAAGCGATCTCTTGGCCGACGTTCGGATTGTCAGGATCAACCTCGGCTGCCTCCAAGAGACGGCTCCAATCGAGTTCGGTTTTCTTGGTTTCGGTAACCGTATTCTCGGCAGCGGTAGTCCCCGCTACCGAATCTGTGAGCGCCGTGTCGGTCTTCGTCTTGTCGGCATTAATCCCATCTGGATTGGTTGTATCTGGTTTTGGTTTATCTACTGATGCGACAGCCAACCAGCCGACGTTTGCTTTTCGATATTCGCGAATCAACAAATCAGAGAGAACTCGGCGCACCTCGCGTCTCGGTGCTTCGTCTGTTCCCATTCCTTCGCGGAGTAGTTCAAGAGCAACATCGATACGGTCTGTCATCAAGATTGCGTTGGCACATGCGATTCGATCACTCTCAGGCTCGTTCGCTGCCCCAAGCTTCAGACGATAGGCCTCTTCGGCCGCTTTCGCGGCACGTTGCATCTCCTTGTCTTGTGTCGGGCCAAGATACTTGAGGATCTGCGAATAAGCCAAGTTCAGCTCTGGACGCAACTTGGCTGCCTGCTTAGCCAGTTCGATTGCTCTGTCTGTTTTCCCCGAACGCAAAAGCATGGTGCTATAGATCGTCAGAAGAGACGGATCAATATTTTTCCATTCGGCGGCATGTTGCAAATGTTGTTCTAACTCTTCTTGATCCCCCGGCAGCGGAGCCTTCTTGCTGCCGAGCATTGCAATGGCGGACCATGCATGGGCAGGACTGATAATCGAGATCTCCTTCCGTGTAAGCTCTTTCATCAATGTATCGGCGAGTTCATAATTCCCTCGCTTAGCAGCAATCAGAGCCTTGCGTAGCTTGATTTGCGAATTGTCCGGGCTTAGTTTTTGAGCCCGCTCCAAAAGCAGGTCAACCTCCTCCAAAAGCTTCTTCTCTTTCGATAACGCAAGCTCGTCCTCAGCTTTCGCATCAGGTTCAGATTCGGCCCGAAGAGCATTCCGTTGCATGTGCGCTTCCATGCAGCTTTGCAACGTTGCTTCAAAGCCTAGAGTTCGGTCCACTTTGTTTACAAGAGACAGCGAGATCCCGTCACCACTTTGAAGTCGGAAGAATCCAACACTGGCGATCGTTGACAATAAGGCGATTGCGAGAGGTGCGGTAGCTGCGATCAACCACCATTGTCTCGTCCGCGACCACTCAGACCAGCCTTCCAAGATGCTTCCAAAGAAGGACTCCCAAGAAGTCAACAATCCCGGCAAACGCACGAGAAAGGTTCGCCAGCCACTTAACTCAGTATAAAAAGTCATTTGCTATCTTCGCTTTAAGAGCTTACTCAATAGGACTTTTTCGATCGAAACGACTCGTTGATTTGACAGTTGGTTCCCAATCTTCGACATGAATCTGAGAGCCATCTTGCTGATGTCCATCTTCATCCGTTTCCATCCCTGAACTGGAATCAAACGGCGTACTGTACTCGTCGTTCTGCTGACTCTCATCTGCTTCGTCTGCTTGTCGACGGTAGGGTGCAAACAATGATGCGTGTTTCGGGCCCGTTTGAGGAAAGCTGACAAAAAAATTGTAGATCTGCGGTAGGATTGGATGATCTATCGGTCGTTCATCCAGTGGCAGCGGAGCCAAAAACGAACTGAGAAATACTTGTGTCCCCACAATGACCACCATTAACAGGAGCCAACCATAAAGCGGCATGGCTACCGAATCCCAAGTACCGGAGATTTGCGAATTCTGTACAGCCGACACACAGACAACGCCTCTAAATATCGACCACCATGCAACCGCGGTGAGCCCCGATATGGCTGTTAAAATCAGCGATTGGCGAAGTATTACGCTTGCTGCAATGGCCAACCCGATGGGACCAGCTATGCCAGTTAAGTTATTCGACGAAGCCATTGAAGTGATCTCTCCCCCGACGAACTGAAACCCAGAGTCGCGAACACCGTAAGAGACGGAAGCCATGTCAAAAAATGTCGATGCAAACCAAATCGCGACTCGATCCACCGCCGAATAAAAGTCTATTGCAAAAGGCCCTACAGCAATCAACAAAGGAGTGACAAAAGCAGCACCCAACGATAGACAACGCAATGTCGTCTCGCCCGTTAATCGCAAAAGTGACCAAAACGCGAGGCTGCCCGCTATCGCCATTGCTGTTGGCCATACCGAGACGGTAACGCCACCCCAAAAAAAGCTAATGGTTGCAAGGCCGATGCTCGCCAATGCAATAATGAACGCGGAGATCATTCGTATCTGACCGGGATCACCATCTCGGTAGCCACTGGTGAAGGCGACCAACACTCCGATCGAGGTAAATAATAGCGAGAAAACAATGCCTAGGTTTTCAGAGATCGCAGATACGTTACTCAAGACCCCCGACAAAGCAAAACCGAACAAAGCAACCGTAATGATTTCCAACCAAACACCAAAGGAAGACGGCTTCGAGAAACCATACTCGTCGAATCCGGATTCGACATTTACTTCCGATGACTCGAGGGTACCATCGACTTCGCTTTCGTAGTCGAATCCTTCGACTAAAACGTTACGAATGTTGGTTGGTGGAATATTGCTCAAAATGGATTTCACTCCTAGGTTCTTTACTATCCGTCGATTGTGATTGCCTAGACTAGCTCTCGTCAACCCAATGCCAGTCGGATATGAGAATAAAATCCAGGAAGCACATCGAAATATTGTTACAAAACAGATAACAGCAACATGACGCAAAGCCAACCAAATCAGCCAGAAGAATGGACCGCCTATCATGAGGCCGGCCACTGCGTCATTGCAGTCCTCCTAGGCGGAAAAGTCGAATGGGCGACAATTGCTCCTGATCATGACGACGGACCATTTCGATGGGGGGACGTACGAGTCAAATGGCAAGGTCGTCCGCGATGGATCGCTCAATCGCTTGTCTATTTGGCCGGACCAGCCGCAGAACTCGTTTATCGTGAGGAATCCTTGCATCCAGCTTTCGTTCCTGAGTTCGCGAGTGATTGGAATTCCGCGTGGGAGGCTTCCATCGAAAGTCAAAAATCCGATCAAGATCGCTTAAAACTGCTCGAAAGACTGTCGGATGAGCTTTATCAAATCTTAAAAAAACAAGATCATTGGAGCGCAGTCGCTGAGATTGCTGACCTTCTTCTGGCTCATGAGACGATCGAGTATGAAGAGATACATGACACTGTTCACCGCTGGATTGACGGATAGATGCTCCATCGACAAATAGCCTATTGCACCAACGTTCACGCAGGTCCCGATTGGGCGACCGCTGTGAGCAACCTGCGGCAGTACACCGTTCCAATTCGCGAGTCATTAGTTCGCTGCGGTACATGGAACCCCGAGGAAACGATGGGGGTTGGCCTGTGGCTGGCTGAATCGGCCGCAGCCACCGCACTTACCGGTGAAGCACTTAAGAATTTGAAAGCGTGGCTTGAATCGCAAAAACTGCTTCCCTTCACCATGAATGGTTTTCCACAAGGAAACTTTCACCAAGCAATTGTGAAGCATCGCGTCTACTTGCCTACCTGGTGGCAAGACGAACGTCGAATCTATACGGAGTCCCTCATTACGATACTCGACCAACTACTCCCCGACGGAGTTCCTGGATCCATATCAACCTTACCAATCGCCTGGGGCTTTCCCAAGCCATCGCAAGAGCAACTTCAACAGGCGGCAATCAACCTTTGCATGATTGCGGACCGTCTCGATCGACTGTTTCAAGAAACAGGTCGAAGCATTGTCCTGGCAATAGAACCCGAACCCGGTTGCTACTTGACCGACAATTCTACGATGCGAAACTTCTTTCGTGACTATATCTTCCATGATGACACTCAGTCCGAGAAACGGCGCAGGCACCTAACCGTCTGCCATGACATTTGTCACGCTGCCGTCATGCGGGAAGACCAAGCAATCGAATTCGCGAAACATCGCGAAGAAGGTCTTCGCATCGGAAAAGTTCAAGTATCATCGGCCATCGATGTTGATTGGGATTCGATGCTACTTGAAGATCGACGAACCACATTTGATCAGTTGAAGAACTTTGCCGAAGATCGTTACCTTCACCAAACGACAGTAAAGACGGATAACTCGCCCGCGGTTCTTCATGAAGATTTACCTGCGTTGCTGTCTCAAATCGCTGAACCAAACAACCTTACTGGAAGCTGGCGAATTCATTTTCACGTTCCCATTTTCTTCAATTCCAATCAGAGCATTTTGGCGAAACCTAGCCTGTCGGAGAGGATCGATTTACGAAGTAATGATGCATTTACTTCTAATATCGGGGACAATATTCCATCAATCGAACGACTAGGGATCGGGACAACTCAAAAAGAAATACTCCGGTGCATCGATTTGTTAGAAGACAAGCGTGATATGGTTGAAAAAAACCAGAGCGCCGCGAGTGATTTTGACTTTAACGTGGTAAAGAGAAATTCGACACAAGGTTTTCTCAACGACTTTTTTACGGGTCATTACGAGGTGGAAACCTACGCCTGGACAGTCCTACCTCAAATGCTACGAAAGCATAATTTATTGGTTGACGATATCTGTCGGGAACTTACTTATTTCAAGAGCTTATTTCCAAAGGATCTTTAGTTGTGGAACGAATCGCTATTGTAGGGAGTGGCGTTATTGGCTTGAGTGTCGCTTGTCGACTAGCTGAGTATTCGAATCGCGATATTCAAGTCACGATCATCTCTGGCCAGTCTCCAATCGAAACCACCTCGGCTGTTGCTGCAGCTTATTGGGCACCGTATTGGATTGGATCTTACAACCACGCGTGGGCCTCTGAGACGTTGCGGGAACTTCAGCAGATGGCCGATTCTGCAAACCTTTCCACGGGGCTTTCCCATTGCGAGTTTCGTGAATGGCTGGATGATGCGGGACGCGAAGAGTTGCTAAGCGTGATCGACGATGTTTATTGGTGGAGAAATCTTCCTGGCATCCGGTATGAGCTCGGAACACTAGAACAACCCGTTAATCTCGAACTTCCGAAACTTGGTAAGTTCTGCTTTACCTCCGAAGTAAGATTCCATTCGGTTGTTGCGAGGATGCCTGACTATCTTTCGTATCTGTCGAACAGAGCAATGCAGTCAGGTCGAGTCGCAATTGAACGTACTTGGGTCGATCATTTGGAGCCTCTATTGGATTCGTACGACAAAGTCGTAAACTGCACGGGATGGGGTGCAAAAAAATTAGTTGCAAGCGATCCAGAGACGGCTGCAATGCGTTTGATGGCAGGCCACGTTGTACGAGTCGAAACGAATGCCCTACCCCAAGGCTTATTGCTTCATCGAGGCCCATTCAAACAACGACCACTTTATATCGTCCCACGACACGGGACGGTGGACGATGTGATTTGTGGTGGTACTGCGATTGAGATTCCTGGCGATATGGATCCACGCAAGCCTTTTACCTTCCCAGTTGCCGAAACCTGCAACGATATTCATGATTTGTGCGCCGCGTTTAGTGACGTAGTGGCAACTGGAAGTCGTTGCGAGAATCTAGTCGGACTGCGGCCTGTACGAAGCTCATTACGACTTGAAAAGGATCCGCAACACAGTCGAATGGTCCACTGCTACGGTCACGGTGGTTCGGGACTAACACTCTCATGGGGAAGCGCCGACGAAGTGATGAAGCTGCTCGACTACGTGTAAGCATCGAAGTCTTGATACTCCGCACCGATCGACTGAAGGTTGCATTCGCAAGCTCAATCGTTTCGTGCTCGTGCTTGTGCTCGTGCCGTAGAACAATGAACACCGAACAAGGAATGTAGAATAAGGAAGTGTCACGTGATTTCTTTCGATATTCGACATTCCTTGTTCGATATTCAGTATTGTTTTTAAACATCAGGTCTAATGTGTGTGCCATTTGGCGTTCGCCGAGAAATATCGATTTTTTTCGACGCTAATAACACGTGGGCTGCAAAAGTCGACCATGTGCCAGGATGACACAAGCGATAGTGTGCGGATGAGTGCATTTGTGAGCATGTCCGACCTTCTTGAGCCAAGTACGACAAAAGACTGAAGATGCTATTTACTATGAACCGACTTTTCTAAGGAGACAGAATCTAAGGCAGCTTTGCTTTATCGCTGATTAGTTTCAAGCTGTTTAGTTTTACGACTGCCCAAACGGAAGTGACCTACAAATGAAGACACGATGGTTGTTAGTTTTAGTAGCGAGCAGTCTGATCGTCATTTCAGGGGTCCGAATCATTGCTAATGATCGATTCGCTGTTGCACCTCGTCAGGACGAACCTGTTGCTGGGCTCATGCTTGCCAAGTTAGCTAACTCGCAACGCATACTTACCGGATTGGTATCCAAAGATTTTGCAGAAATCAAACGCGGAGCCGACGGGATGCTGAAGGTGTGCGATGCTTCCCAGTGGGAGTCGAACCCAGATTCAATTTACGGGCAATATCGAAACGAATTGCGTCGACAAGCACTGAAGCTAACTCAACTTGCTGATGAACAGAATCTCGATGGTGCGGCGTTTCATTACATGCAAAGCGTTGCCACTTGCATCAATTGTCATCAGCATTGCCGTGATGTTCTGAGAATTGCAAACTTTCCCAGCCCTGCAAATCGAGTGATTTCAATTCCGACTAGCCAGGAAGAAGCAGATTGGTCGTCGATGCCAACCATGCGACGCTAGTTGGACAGCGCCACTTTCCGCTGGATTCCAGGCTTTAGCCGCTTTTGGAGCATCCAAGGTGCTCAGCGCCTAAAGGCTGTACTCCAGCGTCGAGCAGATTCGTCACGACATCTGCTACGGCTACGGCTCCCCGGTGCTAAGTTGTGCCGACGGACACCAAAATCATTTATCTAACCCAATCTCATCGGCTTTAACACCCGGGCGATATGTCGCATAAATGAAAACGGGGATTGTCAGGCTACCGAGATTTTGTTCGATCAATGGTTTAACATCGCTCCACGCCAGACCGCCGACACCAGTTGCTAGTGCGGGAAGCGCTAAGCTTGTAACGCCAGATTTCTCAATATCATGATGAAGCCTTCGCAACGCGTGGTTCACGTTTGCCAGGGTCGCCTTTCCAGGTCTTGATCCATGCGTATGCTCGCCATCTTGGGTCATGAGGTTGAATATCCTTGCTCCACCCGTACCACCCCACATCCAAATCTCTCCAGCTTTCGGATGCGATTGGTGCGCATAGTGGCGAAAATCCTTCGCCATTGCAGGCCATTTTTCGCGTAAGGCCAAGGCCAGTCCCGAGTCAAAGTGATCGTTCGGAGCCACCCCATGCGCGATTGCTTGGGCTGACGATAAAAGAATGTCACCAGTTACTTCATGAATCATACATACGCCTTTGATGCTTGTGTCACCTTCAAAACCCTTGCTTAAGCAAGTATCCTCTAATAGTGCGAATACCATACCGAGAGTCCTTGGGTTAACACGGAGCCGACTGAAATGACACCGAATGATGACGATGATGGGTTGCTAGAACGACTTGGCGGTCCGCAAGGAATTTTGGCGATCGTAGACGACATGTACGGTCGAGTCTTGAAAGATAACGAGCTTGCTCCCTTCTTCGCGTCTACTTCGATGGAACGTCTCCGTCAGATGCAGTACGAGTTTCTCGTTTCGGCGTTCGGTGGCCCGATCGCTTATTCTGGAGCAGAGCTCGCCTCGGTCCATCGCGGCCGAGGAATCACGGGGAATCATTTTGCTCGTTTCTGCAGCCACTTTATCGATGCCATGGAAGCACGCGGGGCCGATGCGCGCGATTTGGATCAAGCGCTGATACGGCTGTCGATGTTCAAAGATCGCGTAACTGGTGAAGGCAGCATCGGGGCTTAGAAGCCAGATCAACGATTTCTGTTTTGCGAACATGAAGAGCTTGAACGGTCCAACCAGATTGTGAGGACGTTCGTAGTTCTTTTACGTGTCCAGACCGCAAATCAGTACGAGCCTTGGAGGGTTATTAGGACACGGAGAGGAATCGTGCGGGAGGAGTTTAAATCGTTAGAAGGACTCCGATGTCTTCTGCTATTCCGTGTGGTCCGTGCTTTCCGTGTCCCATGAACGAATGACTGGTGTTCATTGCCTCGTTATGGATTTGTGTGTTCAGTATGGGACACGGAGGACACGGAGGACACGGAGGACACGGAGAAGACTTATGCAGTAGGTGTTAATTGGTCCGCTTCTTTGTTGACACGCAATGTAGCCTTGGCTACAATCCCAGAAAGTTTAGCCTTGGCTACAAAAAGAAACAAAGCGAAATCGGGGTGCGAGTGTCGATGTTTCATCAAAAGTCTCCTGTTTGTCCGCCTGCAAATGTAAGTGCCTTCACGTTAGTTGAACTGTTAACGGTGATTTCGATCATCGGGATTTTGGCGGGGTTATTGTTGCCAGCGATACAGCAGGCACGTGAGGCAGCACGAAAAGTGCAAAATGTTTCGAACATGAGGCAGATCGGCGTTGCGATTGCGAACTATGAAATTTCGACCAAACGAATTCCGCCAGGCTACTGCGTAGACATGACCCTTGCAG
>JAIYDQ010000076.1 GCA_027487375.1 Planctomycetaceae bacterium | reverse complement strand
AAGTTCGTCAGCAATAATTTGTTTGGTGCGGTTTGTTTCGGATGTGTGTCGGCGATTCTGTTCTCTGCGGCAGCTACGGAGCTTCGAGCCGATGACGCAGTGAAAACCGCTATGGAAGTGCTTAAGCTCCCGCCAAGACCGCCCCGCCCTGCCCTGGGGCCAAGCAAGTTACCGCTCTCGTTTATTCCCCATGAACGAATTGCGTTTGTCGGAAATTCGACTGCTGAGCGAATGAATCTCTTTGGAAACTTCGAAACGCATTTGCTGTTACGGTTCCCTAAGGAAGAACTCGTCATTCGAAACTTCGCGAGACCAGCTGATGAAGTAGGTGTTCGTCAGCGAGCAAGCGACTACACAAAGCTAGACGACCCGGTGGCTGCTTTTGGTGCTGATACGTATTTCTGCTTCTTTGGATTCAACGAGTCGTTTGCTGGCCAAGCTGGGGTCGAAAAATTCAAAGCCGACTACGCGAAGTACCTTGACGAAATGGCCCAAAAGTATCCGAGAGACGACGCTGGTGCATCGCCGCGTTTTGTCCTCGTATCACCTATCGCGTTTGAATCTACTGGCGACCCACTAGCTCCCCAAGGAGTTGAAGAAAACAAGAACTTGCAACTGTATGCAGATGCCACAAAACAACTTGCGAGTGATAAGGGACTTGCGTTCATCGACTTGATGCAACCAACCGCACAAAAGTTCGCAGAGAAAGAGGGTGCCCAGTTCACGATCAACGGATGTCATTTGAACGAAGCGGGTGACAAAGCAGTCGCTGAGATTCTAGAGCAAGCTCTCTTTGGCAAGCCATCGGTTTACGCATCTGAAGACGTTTATGAAAAACTACGCAACGCCGTTGTCGATAAGTCGTGGGTCCATCTGCAAGATTATCGAATGCTGAATGGTTGGTACGTTTATGGCGGACGAAGAACTTGGGATACAGAGACTTTCCCACGCGAGTACGTCAAGATCCGTAAGATGGTTGCTGTTCGCGATCGATACGTATGGGATATTGCTTCAGGCAAGCCAGTTGCGGAAAAGCCTGATGATTCCGGAACTGGAGAGCTGATTACACCACCAACGCGTTTCGGTGAGTCGCGTCAGAAGTACAGCGAGAACCAAGAAGGCGGACCGGTCATTTTGCCGCCTGAAAAACTAATCAAGACATGTACCATGCCGGAAGGCTTCGAGATGAAGCTCTTCGCCGACGAGGCGAAGTTTCCTGAAATCGCAAAGCCAGTCCAATTGACGTTTGATGGTAAAGGCCGACTCTGGTTGTCCACCATGCCCAGCTACCCACAATGGAAGCCGGGTGATGCAAAGCCCAACGACAAGTTGGTCATTTTGGAAGACACGGATAAGGACGGAACAGCAGATAAGAGCACTGTATTCTATGACAAGCTGCACTGCCCTACGGGTTTCGAGTTTTTCAATGGCGGTGTCTTGGTTGTTGATCAACCACGGTTGATTTGGTTGAAAGACAACGACGGCGATGACAAAGCTGATGAAGTTGTTCATGTGATGGATGGCTTTGCAACGGAAGACACTCACCACACTATTGGTGCTTTCGAGTCGAATCATGCCGGTCTTTTGCACATGCTCGAGGGCGTTTCCATGAGTACGGCAGTCGAAACTCCTTGGGGGCCGTTTCGTAACTTCGGTGCATCTGGATGTTATGTCCTAGACCCAAAGACTTGGAAGATTACCCACTACAACACCCCTGGTTACGGGAACCCATGGTGTTATGTCTTTAATGAGTGGGGGCAAGGCTTTTGCGGCGATGGAACCGGAGCAAACCAGCACTGGGATACTCCGCTATCGGGGGCACAGTATCAGGGGCGTAAGGGACTCAACCCGGTCTTCAACACCGAAACCATGCGACCAGTTGTCGGAAGCGAATTCTTGTTTTCTCGACAGTTCCCCGATGACGTACAAGGTCAGTTTTTATACGCGTGCGTTATCAATACAAATGGAATGCCTCGCTGGAAGTTCTCCGACGAAGGAGGCGGATATCGAGGCTCACGAATCCGACGCGACGACAAAGACCCCAAGACCGCGTTCGATTTTCTGAAATCGACTGACAAACACTTCCGCCCTGTGGATCCGCTGATCGGCCCAGATGGCGCACTATGGTTTGGTGATTGGGCGAATCCACTGATTGGTCACATGCAATACAGCCAACGCGATCCTAATCGCGACCATATCCATGGCCGCGTTTACCGAATGTTCTATAAGGAAAAGCCGTTGCTCACTCCAGTAACGCAGTTTGGCAAATCGAACTCCGAGCTACTTGATCAACTCAAGGAGTATGAGCTGCGAACTCGTATTCGAGCACGACGCGAACTTCAAAGTCGACCACAAACCGAAGTTTTGGCGGCTGCCAAAGCTTGGTTGAACAGCCAAGACAAAGCCGGTGCGGATTTTGAACGTTTTCGAAACGAAGTACTCTGGCTGCAACAACACTTTCATGCTGTAGACCTTGCATTGCTGAAGGAAGCACTCGCTAGCAAGTCAGCAGACTCACGCGCTGCCGCAGCAAGAACACTGAGCGATGAAAGAGCTTACCTCTCAGGCGTACAAGAACTGCTTGAGACGTTAACCTCGGACGCACATCCGCGGGTTCGTGTTGAAGCCGTGCGTGGGCTAAGTTTCTTTTCCAATGACAGCGCTACCAAAGCTGTGCTAACTGCTCTGAACGGCCAAGAGAATGACTACTTTGTCGAGTACACGGTGAGCGCTGCTTTAGGAGCCAACATTCAATCCTGGCGTGGAGGGCATCTGAAAGGCGAGATCGCTACAACCAAGGCGGCTAAAGACCTTCTCGACGGCGTCATTGCTCTCGATAAGAAAGGTGCAGAAGCAGTTCCTTACTTGCAGATCCTTCTCGGCAAAGATCAACAGCCAGAAGAAGCTCGCAACAAAGCCATGCAGGCCATCGCGGACATCAAAGGCGGAAACATCGAGAACGGCAAGTTTGTTTTCCGACGAACTTGTACCGCATGCCATCGTGTTTATGGCGAAGGTGCTGCGTTCGGGCCAGACATGGAAAAGGTTGGGACACGTCTGAGCAAGTACAAACTAGTTGAATCCATAATCGACCCCAATGCTGAAATCGATGCGAAATACGAGTCGACGATGATCCTGACGGACGAAGGAACGGTGGTTTCAGGACTGCTTGTTAGCGAAGACGATGAAAAGGTAGTTATCTTCGATGGCAAGGAAAAGAAAACCGTCCTCAAGGAAAGCATCGAAGAACGCAAGAAGCAACGTCAAAGCAGTATGCCAGAGGGACTTGCTGGAACGATTGCTCCTTCCGAATTCTTGGATGTCTTAGCATTTCTTCAATCATTGAAGTAAGAGTTTTTCCGATATACTCCGGGCGAGATACCATGCTGTTTTCGAAACAGCGTGTTCATGTACTCGGCGTATTCAAATCCGCAGCGGCGAGCAATTTCCTCCTGCGACAGATCGGTATCACGTAAGAGTAGCTCAACTCGACTTAGGCGCCTCTGAGTAATCATCTCATGAGGCGTCTTCCCGGTGGCTTTTCGAAATCGACTTTCGAAAAGCCTTCTCGACAACGGAACGGTCCTCAGTACGTCCTCCACATTGATTCCGTTGCATGCATTCTCGCGAATGAATTGCATTGCCTGTGCGATCAATGGATCATCTACTGCAGTGACATCGGTTGACTGGCGTTGAGCGATTCCAAGCGGTGCAAGCAGCTTTCCTGGACTGACTGTTTTGTCGTTTGACATCAGCTGCTCCAACAACTCGGCAGCCAACATCCCGGCGCCTATCGCGTTCGGGATAACACTTGATAGCGAAGGCGTTGAGAGGTTGCATAGCAGCGGGTCATTATCGACCCCAAGCACTGCGATTTGCTCTGGAACGGGGATTGAATGGCTTCGACACACGTCTAGGACAATTTGTGCTTGAATGTCATAGGCCGCGAATAGCCCGATCGGTTTAGGGAGCTTCAGTAGCCACTTCGCAAGCCGTTTTTTTTCTAACGGTACAAGCGATCGACTTCCTTGAATGTTGGAGCGGCTTCGATAAACATGACAGGGCATTTCCTGGTTGCGACATGCATCTACAAAGTGCTTTTCACGAAAACGAGACCAAGCAAATTCCTCCAAGCCGCAAAACGCAAACTGGCGATAACCTCGCTCACGTAGATGGTCCAAAGCAAGTTTCGCGATCGCATCATCATCGGTCTCGACCAATGGAATCGATTCAATTCTTCTTGCCGAACTCAGATCGACCACTGGGATCTTCAGCTTCGCCAAGACACATGCAATCGCGTCATTCTCAATCCGTGCAATGATTCCATCACCACGCCATTTTTTGATCCAGCTAGGAGGCTCCGCGCCGCGCTCTTGCTCTGGGAGGGAGATGCTCCAGGCGTCGTGTCGCTTTTGGTATTCGACGATCCCTTCAAGCAATCCTCGCGCGTAGGCGTTCGAAGTTTCAATTAACAGGGCGACTGATTTCCGTTGCTTCATGGTAAAATATTATAACTCTCTTGCGCAATTTCTCATAGCAAATCCTGAGGTGATCGTTCATTCTTAGGAGGTAGATTTTGCCTCTAGGAGTCAAAACGGTCGGCTCAAGTCGCCTGCGAGACTCCTTGTGTCCCTAGAAAACAGTTTTTCAAAAGCGAAAATGAGCAAAAAACCTTTAAATGTCGCGATGGTCGGCTTGGGCTTCGGTTCTGAGTTTATTCCTATCTATCAAAGACACCCCGAAGCGAATGTGATCGCTGTTTGCCGGCGTAATGAGCAGCAGATGAATGAAGTCGCGGATCGATTTCAAATCGCTAAGCGCTATCGAGAGTTCGATGACGTGCTGTCAGACCCTGAAGTCGATTTTGTCCACATCAACTCGCCGATTCCCGATCACGGCTGGATGAGTCTTCGCGCTCTGAAGGCTGGTAAGCATGTGATGTGTACAGTCCCCATGGCGACAACGATTGACGAGTGCGACCAGATTTGCCAAGCGGTCGCGGACACCGGGAAAAAGTACATGATGGCTGAGACGGTTGTCTACAGTCGCGAATTCCTGTTCTTGAAAGAACTTTACAGTCGCGGAGATCTTGGTGAGATCCAATACATGGCAGCAAGCCACCCGCAAGATATGGAAGGATGGCCAGAGTATTGGGAACGGATGATTCCAATGCATTACGCGACTCACGTTGTATCGCCCGTACTAGGGCTGGTGAACAAGCGAGCGGAATATGTGTCGTGCTTT
>JAIYDQ010000419.1 GCA_027487375.1 Planctomycetaceae bacterium | reverse complement strand
GGGTCGTAATGCCCGAGTTCTTCAAGGACTCGGCCGTCTCTTGGGCGACGCCCATCGACAACGCAAACTCGGTAAAACGGACGGTTTTTGCGTCCAAGACGCTTCATTCGGATACGAACAGCCACTCTTCAATTCTCCTAGGACTTCTTACGGAGCCCTATTTATAGCGATCGATCGGAAACATCGGGAGCCCTTTTTTAAAATTCTGCGAAAAGTCGTCAAACCAGTGCGACCTAGTTTTCCTAGTCGCCGAAATCTGACAATTGGAGCCCGCTGGCGACAGATTTATTGTAAGCATGCTGTTTTGGGCTCCCGATCCACGGAAAACGCTTCGTAAACCATGTCTGCACCGAAAGATAAAGCAACCGCAGAAAATCCGGCCCCCAAATCGGGTAGTGCCATGCCGGTTTATCTTGCAATCGGTGGCACGATTCTCGCGCTCGGGGTTGCAGCCGCTGCTTTTGCCTTCTTTTTTGGTGGAAAAGCTCCCGATTTTGAACGTGAGCTCGCCGTAGGACTTCAAAAGCTGAAGCGAGAACTAACTCCCGAAGTACGACGGTTGGCCTTGAGCATCGAACTGAAGGACTTGAAATCGAAGTCAGCGGAAGCCAAGTGGGAATTAATTGTTGGAGCCGTTGCACTAGAGGATTCCGAGAAATCCGCCGTTCGCGAGCGAGCGATTGCCTTGGCCGAAGACGCATATAACCATTTGCAGCAATCCCAAAAAATCGGTTTCCCTCGTGGTTTCGATGGCTTGGGGAATTTCTTGCTCGGCAAGGTCCTATATCAGCTATTTCGCTGGCCTGAGGCAATTGAACCACTGGAGATTGCGGCAACTCAATGGCCAGCCGGTCGAGCCGACGCCCTTGCGCTTTTGGTCGACATCGACTTGGCAACCGAAGATGTCTCCCCCGAGGTGGTCACAGATCGCCTTGACTATTGGGATGGATTGATCGGTCTTACTCCCGAAGAACGCGATCGCGCTCGACTCAAACGAATCGTCGCCAAAATTGCTTTCGGGGAATACGACAAAGCGATCGAACTGGCAAATGAGTTCCCTAAAGAATCAGTCCATTATCCAAACGCGATGTCTCAGCAAGCGTTGGCAAAGTTCCTGAATCTTTCGATGGCAGAGAACGAAACCGCAGATCCCGCCCGCGAGGCAATGCTGAAGGAGGTCTATCAGCAAATGAGGTCCGTCGCAAAGGACTTGACTCTCGACCCGGTATCGGAGCGTCGTAATCAGTACTACGCAGGAATTGTTCTTCAGAGACTAGGCAAATGGGAGGAATCGATCAGTGGTCTCAACGTGCTTCGGCAAAGCTCTCCGCACACGGTCGAGGGGCTTGCCGGGTCCATTGCCGAAATGAAAGCTCTCAATAAGCTTCAACGATACGATGAAGTTGTCAGCACAATGCGTCAATTGTTCGAGCAGTTCGGAAAGCTGGAATGGTATAACAACGCTTGGCAACCCATTTCCGTGCTGAGAAGCGGCGTTAACGAAGTCGGGCAAGAAATGCTTGTCGGTCGAGCCTACCCGCAAGTGGTGGAGTACGCTGTCAAGTTACCACCGTTTTGCGAACGCCAGGATCGACTTAGGCTCTTGTCCGTCGGTTACGGGCGTTGGGCGAACTCTCTCAAAGGAAAACCCGTCGCTGAGGAAACCGAGGTTCTAGATATTCGAACTAGCTTACAAGATGTCCTTCGTTCGGACCCTTCTTCGTTGAATACTGCAACGACTCCTGACGAAGGAAAAAGGTTCTGGCAGAAACTCTTTTACGAGTCCGCGAAGAGTTACGAAGAGTTAGCCCTCATCCAAATGCGATCACCCGAGTATTTTGATTTAATCTGGCAAGCGATCAAAAACTACCAATCCGCAGGCGATCTCAAGCAGTGCAATCTGGTAATCGACAACACGCTTCCATTCGAATCAGTCGAACAGCGGCCAAGAGCCTACTTGATGAAGGCCGAAAATCTATTCGCCCTCAACAAGCCAGATGGATCACTGATCGAGTTAGAAAAATGCATTCGCGATCACGGTACTCACCCACTCTCGTATCAATCGCGTTTGAATGCAGCACGCATGCTAGTGGAACGATCCGAATTCCAAAAGTCTCAGGACTATCTCGAACAAAATCTCTACGATAGTGCGCTCACTCCGCAAAGTGCAATTTGGAAAGAGTCGCTCTTTGAACTAGGTAGAAACTATTATCAGCAAGGCGAGCTGCAATTCTCATCGGCTGAAATACTTAAACAGAAATCTGGGCCGGACGCAGAAGAAAGCGTTCGTGAGACTCTTGAACAAGCCAATACACTTTTCACCAAGAGCATAGATCGGCTCGGCGAATGGTTGCAGCGCTACCCAGAAGACAAACGACGCTTTGAGACTCTCTATAGCATCGGTAAAGCCTACCAAATGGCTGCGCAATATCCGGAGTACTTACTGAAAGACGGCCGACCGACTTCAACCGAGGCACAGCGTCAACGAGTTCTTCAGTATCGCAACCTTGTAAAAAATGCTCGTTCCACTTTCGAACAAATTCGGATGGGGATGAATGACATCGAGATCGGATTGATACCGAGCTCTTCATTGCGAAGCCTGCTAAGGAATAGCTATTTCGCCGAAGCGGATCTCACCTTTCAACTTCAAGATTACGAAAACGCGTTGCCTCTCTATCGTAGTGTGGCCAATCGATTCCTTGGCGAACCTGAATCACTCGAGGCGTTGACTCAAGCTGCCGAATGTTTGAAAAAACTTGGACGAAATGAAGAAGGTATTCGAGTCATCGCACAGGCCCGTGAAATACTCGCTCAAATACCCGCGAATCAAGATGCAAAGTTTGTATCGGTCACGCGTTTTTCGAGACAGCAATGGAGTGACTTGCTGACTCGTATGGAAAAATCAATCTATTGATTTATTCATTACTGATTTATTCGGTTAAGTATCTGTGAAGACGTTCCTTCTTCTGCGATCTGCTTATTGCCGCCTAGATGAGCCCCTCAACATGCGTGTCTCAGTTTGGGAAAGCGGCGTGCGGCACAAAAGACGGATACAATCTGGTATCCTCTTTATGTCTCTGCAAATGTCGTTTCTTGCGTTTCTTAAAGAGTGGATCCCGAATGCCGATGAAAGAATCTTCGAAGCCTACGTCAACTTTCTCCGCAAAACCAATTTCGGATGAGTCTATTGATACCGGTTGGCTAATTGAATCCGAAGAACGGAAGCTATCTTGGTCGCGAAAAGCGGATCGAAGTCCCGATTCGGCTGCTCAGCTTCGACAGTATCTTTATCTGCAAATGGCTGCATCTGATCTCGTTTTAGACGATCATGCGAAAGAACAAGCAGAGCTTCCGAATGGCTTATTGGAAACGCTTGAGGAAAAGAATCGGCTGCTCGCACAATTGAAAGCTCCGATCGATCAACGCATCGAAGCATTTCTGGCAGAGTACTTTGCTGACGAAACACTTGATGCACCGCTGCAACTTCCTACACCGACGTTAGTCCTCGGCAGTCACGGCCTTGCAAGGCAACTTAGTCTTCCGGATGGGCAAGACATTTTCCAAAATGAATTGGTAAGCTCTTATCGTTTGGCTAACGGTGTTCTTCACAACCCATCGGCGGATAAGCGAACTACTCATGGAACGTTCCATGTTGCAGAAGGTGGTTTGCCCATCGCAGGCGATAAACGTGCGGTGCCCAAAGCTGTATTCGCAAAACTTTTTGCAGCTGCATTGAAGCCGCCAGAGTCACTCTTGGAGTTGCCATTCACACCATCGACTATCACCCCAGCTCGAACGTTTGTTTCGCTCTTGGTTCGCCCGATCGTTTCACCTCGAGTGGCAGGGTATAGCGAACACAAGACGATGGAAATTCGTTTCTTTGCTCCCGGCGGTT
Organism: Planctomycetaceae bacterium; assembly: GCA_027487375.1. Lineage (GTDB taxonomy): Bacteria > Planctomycetota > Planctomycetia > Pirellulales > Pirellulaceae > JAIYDQ01. Next base: position 8,246 of record JAIYDQ010000419.1, on the reverse strand, counting down.
TAGTGAGCAATCTTGATTTCGTGGAATCAATTTTCGGGAATGCAGGTGACCCATTGGTTCCTGAGAATGATGCGGCACTAGACTGTGTACATTGGACTGGCCACACGGGCTGCGTGATACTTGCACCCCACTTGATCCAGCTTACCAAACGCGAACTCGGTCTGCCGCGATACGAAGAAGCAACTCCACGACAACGTCGCGACTCCATGTGCTGGAAGTCCGAAGATGAAAAGTACAACGATGGAATCGCATTCAAGATAACCTGTCGAAATTCCAGCGGCGTTATCGTTACCTTGATCGCGGATAACTATTTTGGCTATTGCAAAAAAGAAGTCAAAACACAGATCAGCTACGCCGCCAATCTTCTTGGTAACGTAGAGGAAGAACACGCGGGTGGGACACTCGCCTTCGTATCGCATAACCTGGGAGAAGAGTTTCAGTGGAACTCACGTCGATACAACGGGCGATCCTTTGAAGATGTCGCGAAAGAATACCAGAGCTTTATCGACATTCGACCGGAAGGCTACGGAGTTGACCGGACCTATCCCAATCTGATCTATGTTCATGAGAATGCTTTTGCATCTCTTTTCGATCGAACGATTCGATGGACATTTAATGGCGTTGAACAATCGCTGCCGCTGGAACGCGGGAAAACCTATATGGCTCCCAGTGGATACAAAGTGCAAATGGAAAAGCATCCATGCGCTCCATCTTGGCGGCTCATCGGAACCGGGGGCGAAGGAACAGTTTGTCACAAACCATGTACCGTAAGCGGTGGGGGAAAAAGCGAAATCAGTAAATCGCTTAAAGACTATATGCAGGGTGGTCCTATCTTCGTTTCCGATATCGATCGCGACTTTGATTTGCTTCAAGAGATTTTCGATAAAGATTACTCCGGTCGATGGCTTGAGACTTCGACTGAAAAACCAGACTACAGCAAGCGCGACAGTCGTAAAGTTCTCGATTCTTCACGCACGCTCGGTAGTGTGATTAAGCTGTTCACTCCATCGCGAGAGTACACCAAAGAGTACAACGATTGGCTAAACAGCCTGCCAACCCACCTCTATGCAATGGCTTTCATTATCAAGCGGTTCTGCAAACCTGAATGGAATGGCAATTGGCGTGAGAACTTCGGCGTTGATGTCGTCAACGGTGACAATGGTCATGAACTCAAATTCGGTAAACGAAAGTTGGTGGGAATGTACCTACGAGTCGGCTTAGATGAACTAGGACGATGGAGAATGTACAAACTTCGACAAGACTTCGCGGCTGCCGCAAAGATTCAACTTGAAGACGACATCACATCAAGTATCGTCGTGCCCGGAAGAATGCTCCCGACACTCACTCGAAAAGTGGAAGGTCATAGCTACAAGTTTGTGGCCAATTGCGAATACCGCCTCTTTCAACGTCCGGACGACGCCGTTCATCGCGGCTTGGACAAGCAAACCGAAAAGGACATGGCCGACGTTGGAAACTTCTTCTGCAATTACGAACCATTGACCGTAGACGCAATCAGGGAAGATATCGCAAATGTGATCGACTTCGAACAGTACACCGATGCGATGCAAGAGAGGCTGAATGCCTTTGGTCAGCAAGATTGCGGTTACGTGGTCTCGTCTGCGCACCCACGTCTCGTGAACGGCTCTCCAACCAAGAACCCGAGATATCTTCAAGATCGACCAGACTTGCTCAATCCGTTTGATCGATATGTAGCCTATCGCGGAATTCAGCTCTTCCGAGGAACTCCCGCCGGGCAAAGTGTCCCAACACCTGTCGATGCGATCCTATCCGGAAGACGCAACAACCCGCCCGATATGAAGGCTGGTATCCGTTCTCTGGCAGTTTTCAATCCAATTCATTATCAAGAGCTTCCTGAACTGTTGATGGATTATGTCTGCTCGTTGACTGGCAAAAGCCCATCAACAACAGGTGCGGGTAGCGAGGGAGCTCTCACGAAAGGCCCGTTCAACGCACTGAACCTTTGCTACGATCTCAACGCAACCATCGTGAGCATGATCCTGACTGGACTCGGCGGATTCAGTACAGCCGCCGGGCATATCGGTCCAAACATCGAAGTCGGTCACGACATAAGTATGTTCGTTCCGGAAATCTGGTGTCGGCTGAGACCGGAAGAACGAGAGCCAGAGTTTCTGATTCGCGAGGGACTCCTTCAAAAGATTGACGACTTCGAACACAACGGAGTTCATATACCTGCGAGTCGACTAGGTTATCGGATTACAAGCCGATTTGTACGCCGATATTTTGGACGAGTGTTCGACAACCCAAGCAAGGTCTTTGATGAACGAATACTTTGCCCCGAGACTCAGGATTTAGATTCCTATGCCGACGGAATTCTAAACATTGCAGAAGCGCATCAGAAAGTTGCGCTAGTGTACCTTGAGGATGGAAGCTACGAGATCGCGTGCCCACCATTGCAAGTCATTCTCAAGGTGATGGCCGAGGGAACGTGGAATGGCAAGACACTCGCTGATCCAGAGGTCCGCTCCATGTTTACGCGAGAGCATCTCATGAAGAGCCAGTGGTACCAGGAGCGATTGGAAGCCAAACAAAAAGTTGACTTCAAACTCTGGTCGCGTCACGTTACTTATTTGGAAAACTACTGCAAGCAAACATCACATGCGTCCGTGATTACAAGACTCGGACTCGCTGATCGATTACGAGAAGCAACCGAAAAACGGGATCTTTCAGCAAGGCCAGAATACATTGAGCAACTCCATGGCACGCTTGGAACCGATCCGTCCTTAGTCTAAACTTTGTGGATTGAATGCGCATTGACGCTTGCAGTTTGATGGCTGCGACGTCTTTGGAAATGCTAACTGTTTATTGCACCTCTGGATTGAAATACAACATGACAACTGGCTTTGGTATCATTGGTTGCGGCATGATTGCAAAGTTTCACGCTCGAGCGATTGCTGAGATTCGTGGAGCGAAACTTGTCGCTTGCTACAATCGAACGCTCGACAAGGCGTCCTCGTTTGCTAACGAATTTGGCTGCACCGCCTATGATGATCTCGAAGCGATGCTTGCCCGCGACGACATTCATGTAGTCACCATCTGCACTCCCAGTGGGGCTCACTTGGAGCCAGGCGTTCTAGCTGCGAAAGCAGGTAAGCACATCTTGGTCGAAAAACCGTTGGAGGTGACGCTAAAAAGATGTGACGCGCTGCTCAGCGCTTGCGCAAAAGCTGGCGTTCGAGTCGGAACCATATTCCCCTCGCGATTCCATGAATCTTCACGCTTGCTTAAGCAGGCTGTGGATCAAGGCCGCTTCGGACGCATTACTCTAGGTGACGCCTACGTGAAGTGGTTTCGAACTCAGCAGTACTACGACAGTGGTGCTTGGCGAGGAACTTGGAAGCTGGATGGTGGAGGAGCGTTGATGAATCAAGCGATTCATAGCGTCGACCTGCTTCTTTGGCTTATGGGTGATGTTGCCGACGTTTCCGCCACGGTTGCCACGCTCGCACATGAAAGAATCGAAGTTGAAGATGTTGCGACAGCGACAGTTCGTTTTGCTAACGGAGCGTTGGGAGTGATCGAAGCGACGACCGCCGCTTTCCCGGGTTCACTAAAGAAGATTGAAATCGCAGGCACCACAGGGATGGCTACCTTGGAAGAGGAAAGCCTGATTCGATGGACATTTGCGAAAGAAACCGCTCGGGATAAAAAACTGATCGAAGCCATGCAAAGCAACACTAAAACAGGAGGCGGAGCGGCAGATCCAGCGGCAATAGGTCACGCTGCGCATCGAGAATTATTCAAAGATTTCTTGAAAGCGATCGCATCTGGCGAGCCATCCATGGTCGAAGGGGCCGAAGGTCGGCGGAGCGTAGAATTGATCTTGGCGATCTACAAAGCCGCAAAGAGCGGTAAACGAGTAACTTTGCCTCTTTAGGGTTGCCTGTAAGGCTGCCGCTGTCCAATGAAAGCCCTGAGGTAGTCAGTGTAACTGCCTCAGCATGATAAAGCCTCGGATGAGCAGTCTGTGGTGTAAGATTTGTCGCGGTTTCTATACACGTAGCCGCGTCTCTCCGAGACGCAGCTACATGACACACAGTTTAGAAACAAAGACTAGTCGTGTGGTCCGGTTCGCATTCTCGCGGTATTCCCTTTAAGCTACAATTCTTGCACACCGGACAACGGAACTACTCTGATGTCATGCATGAATGAATTCCAATGGAATCGTTCTCTTCTCGTTCTGATTTCAATTTCAACATATGCTCGCACGAAAACCAATTTTCCCAAACGTAATCGAACTGAACATTCAAGCGGGACATCTAATCGGGTGCAATGTCTACTTGGTTTACGACTCAGATGAATGGGTGCTGATTGATGTCGGATATCAAGATCACGTCGAGGAGTTAGTGGACCTGATACGCGAATTGGACTTTCCACTTTCCAAGTGCAAAACATTGATTGCTACTCACGCCGACGTGGATCACGGTCAAGGCTTAGCAGCAGTCAAACAAATGTTAAAGACGACAGTCACTGCACATCCTAAAGCAGCCGAACTGCTGGAGAAGGGTGACCGCCTGCAAACATTTGCTGAGATCGTCGCACAAGGCATTTCTGAAGATATGCCGCCAGTATCTTGCGAGCACCTCGTCAATGATGGCGACATTGTTGAAATCGGTGGACTGAAACTGGAAGTCTGGTCAACACCTGGCCACGCTGATAGCCAGCTTGCGTTTCGACTAGGTAACCTTCTATTTAGCGGCGATAACATTTACCGCGACGGCGGAGTTGGTGCGATCGACGCGCATCACGGAAGCAATATCGAGCATTTCATTCAATCGCTCGAAAGAATTCGCGACAGTGATGTCGAATGGCTCCTTCCAAGTCATGGGCCATACTTCCGTAAAGACGCAGCGATGATCAATAAATCCATCGATAGACTAAAAGGATATCTTCACCTCTCAGATTTTGGTACCTGCGCAACAGACTGGCCGTTGATGGAACAGTGGGAAGAGGAGATCGCTCAAGGGAAGCTACCAATATGATTATTGTCTATCGGAACATTGAATGACTATTGATTTGTGGTCGTTTTCAAATTGCTTCCGATGGCTTTCAACAAATGTTTTGGATTAACCCCATCAGCAAACGCAATAATGTTAAGATTTATGAACTCCTAATTTAAAGTTGTCTAAAAGAAGAATAAATCCATGCCGATGACCGAAGCACTGAACTCCCTTCGTAAGATCTCACACTGGATAGATGGAAAGACAACTTTAGGGATAAGCGGTCACTCGGGTAAAGTTTGGGATCCTGCTTACGGCGTCCAGCAAGCTACAGTCGACTTCGCGAACGTTTCTGAAGTGGATGCAGCGGTCGCTTCATCGAAAGCAGCCTTTGTTCAATGGCGGTCAACACCTATCGCTAGACGCACCGAGATCTTGTTCAAGATGCGCGAGCTAGTTCACAGGAACCAACTTGAAATCGCAAAAACAATCAGCGGTGAACACGGAAAGACCGTTGCAGATGCAACGGGTGAGGTAGCGCGAGGGCTTGAGAATATTGAATTCGCTTGCGGAGTTGCTCAGTTGTTAAAGGGGGGCTTTAGTGAGCAAGTAAGTCGCGGGATTGACGTCTACCAAATCCGGCAACCGTTAGGTCCTGTTGCTGGAATCACACCATTCAACTTCCCAGGCATGGTCCCAATGTGGATGTTCGCAAATGCGATCGCTTGTGGAAACACTTTTGTTCTTAAGCCAAGTGAGAAAGATCCGTCAGTAAGCATCCTACTCGCGGAGCTTTGGGCCGAAGCGGGATTACCTCCTGGGGTTTTCAATGTTGTCCAGGGTGACCGAGTGGCTGTCGATCGATTACTTGAGCATCCTGACATACGTGCGATTAGCTTCGTCGGGTCGACTCCAATCGCCAAGTACATTTACGAAACTGGCACCAAGAACGGCAAACGAGTGCAGGCTTTAGGCGGCGCGAAGAACCATATGCTTGTTCTTCCAGATGCTGACGTGGGAATGGCTGCTGACGCAGCGATTTCGGCTGCGTTTGGTTCTGCTGGCGAGCGATGCATGGCAATAAGTGTCATTGTCGCAGTTGGCGATATCGCTGATCCGCTAATCGAAGCAATCCGAATTCGAATGCCTAAAATCAAGGTAGGTCCTGGGCTCGAAGAAGGTAACGAAATGGGCCCGTTAATCTCGAAAGAACATCGAGACCGTGTTGCGTCCTACATCGGCGGTGCTAACGACGAAGGTGCTCGCGTTCTAGTTGACGGTCGAAGCGAGCCTGTCTGCCAGTCGAGTAGTGGATACTTTCTTGGTACATCGTTGATTGATAATCTGAAGCCCGGGATGAAGGTCTACGATGACGAGATTTTTGGACCGGTTCTCGGAGTGGTTCGAGTAAAGACCTACGACGAGGGATTGAAACTCATCAACGATCATCCGTACGGAAATGGGACTGCTATTTTCACTCGAGATGGCGGAGTGGCGAGGCAGTTCCAGTTTGATGTGAACGTCGGGATGGTAGGAATCAATGTCCCGATCCCAGTACCAGTCTCCTATTACAGCTTCGGCGGTTGGAAGGCGAGTCTCTTCGGTGACTTGCATATGTATGGACCAGACGGAATTCAGTTCTATACCAAAACCAAAGTAGTAACTTCACGTTGGCCAGATCCAGCAACAAGTCGTATTGATCTCGGGTTCCCAAAAAACTCGTAAGTCAAGGCTCCGTTTTCAAACAAGTAGTCGCGTCTCTCCGAGACGCGAGATTTCTTCGTCTTCGATGGACGCAGCGACCTGAAAACAAGATGAAAAACAAAGCCTAGTTTTTTCTAAGCGGCTTTTGGAAGACGGAGCTACCTATTCCAAGTGTCCTGAATTGGGAGGCCCATCGAGCGCCTCGCATTATTGCTTTATACGGTTGTAAAGCGAGGAAACTCACTCGTAGCAGGTTTTGGAAGAAATCTGAAAGCGCCAGCTTTTACTGTCGCACTCATCGCCGTCTGAATCGTTACGAATTCAGCCCCCCACAGTTAAATTTTGATGAACCCCTTGAGCGACTCCGCGAGCTACCGCGTTGCCGGTTTCTTCGTGTTTTGGCTGAAATTCTATTCAATTCGATCGTATCGATTGTAACGGTTAAAGGGTGCCTGATGATGAAATCGCGAGTCCTAAAACCCTTACAATCATTGGTGCTTAAGAATAAAATAGGGCTGGTTCTATAAAATGCGCGAAGATGCATCTATGTTCGTAGTAAGCTATGGGACACGACACTGGAACTCGAAGAGAACCGGCTGGAGTTCTCGCGCTGAAGGGCAGGGTATGAGGCGAGAGAATCCAAGCGTTACAGGGGAGAAAAATATGGTTTTGAAAAAACGACTTAAGCAGGGATAGATGTCACCCACAGGCACGAAGTGCGGATTTATCCGAACGCAAGGCCTGGAATACAAAATCTTTTTGAATCTTTCTCAAAACTTCAGCAATAACATTACCTATGCCGCTTCTTAAACAAGAGATTGATGTATTCCCCGCGAATCTCTTCGAATCAACCGAAGCCAGCGCGTTACCGTGGTGGGCTATGTATACGCTGGCTCGTCATGAGAAGAAGCTGATGCGTGAGCTTGTTTCCAAAGAAATTCCTTTTTTCGGACCGACGATTGGAAGGCGATATCGAGCTCCCAATGGTCGCTTGAGAACCAGCGTCGAACCGTTGTTTCCCAACTACGTCTTTGTGTGCGGTGAAGAGCTGGCACGCTATACCGCAGTATGTACTGGGATCGTAAGTCGCTGGATGAGCGTACCAGAGCCCCTGGCCTTCGTCGCCGACTTGAAGCAAATTCGCGACCTCATCGCAACGAACGCTCCACTAGCACCTGAGCGCCGCGTCGAAGCGGGACAAAAAATTCGCGTTCGTAACGGAGCTTTTAAAGGATTCGAAGGAATCGTCATTCGGCGCGAAAACGAGATTCGACTATTAATACATGTCCGTTACATGGGGCAAGGTGCCAGCGTAGCGTTGGACGATTGCCAAGTTGACGTGATCGATTGACAAGGTTGTCGTAGTGGGTTTCTCCATCAAGATTGAACTTCCGTAATGAACACTAACATTTTTCCTTTTCGGCGAGTCTTTGTCGCTGGGCACAACGGAATGGTCGGCGCGGCCGTTTGTAGGCTGCTTGAGTCCTCCAGTAATGTCGAAGTCTTGACAAGGTCTCGAAGCGAGCTTGACCTCACAGATGAGTACGCGGCCGCAGCTTTTTT
>JAIYDQ010000266.1 GCA_027487375.1 Planctomycetaceae bacterium | reverse complement strand
TCACTCCGAACTACAGAACGTTACAACCTTTAGTGATTGGCAATTCGGTCTTACTAGCGACCGCTTTAGGAAGCGGGACACAAAGTATTTTGGTCAGTCGCGAAGGCGACAAATGGAATCTCAAGGAGGAGTGGGCCTCGCGCGATATGAAACCAGACTTCAATGACTTCGTGGATCACGAAGGAAGCCTTTATGGCTTTGATGGAAACATTTTTGGATGCATTAACCTTGCCGATGGAAAACGGAGATGGAAAAAAGGACGATACGGAAACGGACAAGTCCTTCTACTACCCGACGCGGATCAAATGCTGATCACTTCCGAACAGGGCGAACTGGTGCTTCTTAAAACGGACATGACAAAATTGGTCGAGCTCGCCAAATTGCCGGCAATTTCCGGTAAGACCTGGAATCATTCCATGATGATTGGCGATCGCGTCTATATGCGTAACGGCGAAGAAGCCGCTTGCTACTCGCTTCCGACCTTTCCCGTCACCAGTCCCAGCGTGGCTCAATAAAGCTGATGAAACATTAAGGGTCCACAGTCGCGTAGATCCTCGTTACTAGCGGGCGTTCCGATGACCGGTAATGTAAGTCGTTTTTGGGACACGGAATGCACGGACGACACGGATTTTAATGCGATTGTCTGTGGTCTCACTTGCTTCGCTTTCCCGCGAATAGCGCGGATTTACGCGAATGAATTGGGGATTGAGAACAAGTCCCGAATCAGTTCTTGCCAGTATTCATCCGCGTTCAATTAGCGTAATTCGCGGGCAAAAAGTCGGAAGCAACTTTGCTGGTTACGAGTTACCTACGGTTTGGTTGTGGCGTCAGTAATTAGGCTGAATTCCGCAGACTTTTAGCGAGTAAATCCGATCGATCCGGTTTGTTGAGGAAATCTAGGTTTAATAGATGGAGCATAGAGGCTTCGTTAGGCCATGACGTCAAGTTTGATGGAAACTCACCTGTTGCGCTGATCAGCTGGGGACAGCTGATCTACATTGTAGAACTGCTGTCCCCAGCAGTTCCCCGAGGCGTTTACGCCGAGCCCGCAAAAACATTAGCTACAAAACCCAGCCGATACAACATATGGGGCCAGGATTCTAGATTTTCGGATAGACCTGAATCGCTAGATCGTTTAACTTTTTCGGCTCATGGACCTACAACGTTTGGGAGTTCTGGAGAAGATATTCACGGATGGCTACGCGACGATCGTCAGAAGGCAACGAAGATTCAGGCAAGGACTCGGCAGGAGGCAGCGGGAAACCCAAGCGACGGCGGTCGGCAGAGAAAGAGCCTCTGCTGGAAAACCTGGAAGACACTATTTCAGCGATTTCGCTTCGGGATGCGGCTCAAGATCGCTATTTGAACTACTCGCTGTCGGTTATCACGAGTCGTGCTCTGCCAGATGTTCGCGACGGCCTCAAGCCAGTCCAACGCCGAATTCTCTACACGATGGACCAGCAGGGCTTGGACTTTAACTCCAAGCATCGCAAGTGCGCCAAGGTCGTCGGCGACGTCATGGGTAACTATCACCCGCACGGTGACGGAGCCATTTATGATGCCTTGGTCCGGATGGCTCAGTCGTTTTCGCTTCGCATGCCTCTGGTCGATGGAAGCGGAAACTTCGGTTCGATCGATGGCGACAACGCAGCCGCGATGCGATACACCGAGTGTCGGATGTCAGCGATCGCCAACGACATTCTTACAGACCTCAGCAGCAGCACGGTTCACTTCAAGGCGAACTACGACGGAAGTCGGCAGGAACCGGTTGTGTTGCCAAGTCGCGTTCCCAACATGCTAGTCAACGGAGCGACAGGCATTGCGGTTGGGATGGCGACCAATATTCCTCCACACAATTTGGGCGAAGTGTGTCGAGCGCTTCTTAAGTTGCTCGCCGACCCAGATATCAAAGACTATCAACTGGTCGCCAACGACGCCGTCAACGGTCCTGATTTTCCGACCGGTGGCGTTCTTGTAAACACCAAGGACGAGCTGCGCGAACTGTATCGGACCGGACAAGGCTCGCTCAAGATACGTGGCACGACCGTTGTCACGAATGATCCGAAGCTTGGAAAAATCCTGCAAATTACGGCGATTCCCTATGGAGTCAATAAATCGGTTCTCGTCGAACGCATTGCTGAGATAGTGGTCGGTGGCAAAATGCCATTGCTAGAAGATGTTCGCGATGTTTCAACCGAAGACATCCGCATCGACTTGCAGCTTCGCAAAGATGCAGACGAAGCGAAGGTACTTGCTTATCTCTACAAGCATACGCCGCTTCAGACCAACTTCGCAGTGAACATGACATGCTTGGTACCGACGGAGAATCCCGAAGTAGGTGCACCGTGTCGTTTGGGGCTAAAAGAAATCCTTTGGTTCTTCTTGCAGTTTCGCTTGGAAGTTGTCACGAAACGTCTCGAACATGAGTTAGCAGCTTTGCTGAAACGGATTCATATTCTTGAAGGCTTCATGCTGATCTTTGATGCTCTCGATGAGATCATTCGCATCATCCGAAAGTCCGAAGGGAAAGCAGACGCAGCAGAAAAAATCATGGCACGATTTCCTGCAGCCAAAGGTGGTTTGGATGCCGAGCAAACGGACGCCATTCTTGAATTGAAGCTCTATCGACTCGCTCGATTGGAAATCAACTTGATACAAGAAGAACTGAAAGCCAAGCAGAAGCGGGCTCGCGAGATTCAGCGGCTTCTAAAAGAAAG
>JAIYDQ010000349.1 GCA_027487375.1 Planctomycetaceae bacterium | reverse complement strand
GTCGGCTTCCATCTCGGTGATGTCTTGGCCATCAAGGGTGATCGAGCCTTCGGTTACCGTGTAGCTTGGATGTCCCATAATCGCCAATCCAAGCGTGCTTTTACCCGACCCGTTCGGTCCCATTAAGGCGTGCGTCTGGCCATGATGCATCTCAAGGTTGACGCCTCGGAGGATGACTTTGCCTTCGATTGCGACGTGTAGGTTTTCGATTTTTAGGATGTGGGACATGAGAATCTTGATAGTAGAACGTTACGGGTGAAACTTGAAAAAACGGGATAGTGATTGGTTTAAATGCTTAGTGGGTCGCAAGAGCGACGGTTGCCGGCCGGAATTGGCATGAGTCATGACCGTCTAAACGGCAGCAGGACAACTCCATCGGTGCTCCGACTGCTTCGCTAAAGACAGCTTGCTCCAGCTCGCACGCACTTCTGCGATTGACCGCTGCCAAGTCTGGAAACGGGCAAGCGTGGACGGTGATAACAGGCAATTGCGTCGCAGACCCGGGGGAACGATTGTCGAACTGAGTCGGAACTTTTCTCTGGGTCAGCAATTTCGCCATGGCGTCCATGCGCTCTGACGTAGAAGTCATTGGTAGCAACTGCGAGTAGGCTTGGCCCATTCGTTTTGCTATTCCACCCAAAAGTTGCTTTCGAAACTCCGCATTCGGAAGCGACTCAATCTCCGACCAAATCGCACTCGCAAGGTCCGCGTAGGTCACTCCAACATGCCGCCAGCCTGCATCCGTTAAATGGTATTGGTAAACAGGACGACCTCGACCCACAGAAACTTTTTTTCTTTCAATCAATTGCAGGGATTCTAGCCGGTCAAGTCGAATTCTTACTGCCGTTTGCGTAACTTCGAGCAGTTCCAGAAACTCCGTGACAGTCAGACCGGGCCTTCGCCGGAGCAGGTCTAAAACGACCTGATCTACAGGGCGAAGAGCATCGCCACTTGACATCTGTGCACCAACGGAGTCGGATGCGACTGTGTCTTCGACTGTTTCCTGTTGAGTGGTTGTCATTTGGTGAAGCCAAAAAAAGGGGCCGCAAGTCAACGGAAGTTGCGTTGCTCGCTAAAGTCTTTCATTACTAACGGATCATAGCGCCTGAGCGTATTTTTGACAAGTGGCGTTGTTTTAATTCGGCATCATCCCGATTGGCGGTCCAGGGGAGTTCCTTAATGATGTCAATCGTAATGGCGTCAAAGCCGGATCAGCCCGAACAATCGATACATCTAGGGAACTTTCGGTAAACAACTCTGGCTTCACCAGCTTGCAGCTCATTTCCGTGACATAGGGTTCGACGGAAACGAATGAGGAAAGCTCGCTCGGGAACCCGTTCTTGGGCGACGAAGCTTTCAGAGTAAGACGGCTAAATAGGCCTATTCCTTTTGCCTTTTTGTATTGAGAACTGCGATGATTACCACAATTCGAACTAGCCTGAGAATGACTCGAAAACTATCGGCTATGGTCTTTAGTTTCTGGTTGCTTTCCGTCGATTCGTCGTTGGCAATTGCTCAAAATGGGAGCCCGGGAGCGACATCCTCACCATGGAGCGATCGAGCACTTGACGGAGTGCTTCAACCGTACCACGACATCGAAGTTGCGACGGTGGAGACCGGTATCATCGAAAAAATACTGGTTCGACCAGGCGACTTTGTGACCGCCGGCCAGCCGCTTGCTGTATTGCATTCCGAGACTGTCGAAGCACAACTTCGGATGAAAGAAACCGAGGCCGCGCGTACTGGGAAAATCAAGCAAGCTCGCGCGGAGTTTGCACTTCAAAAAACCAAGTTTGAGAAAATCACGAAGCTCTTTGCTGAAGGAAAAATCAGTAACGCGGAATTAGAACGTACACAGGCTGAAATGATTATCAGTCAAGGCCGACTGGAGTCTGAAGAGGATATCGCGGTCGTGCTGGAGGCTGATTTGGATCGATACCGCAAGATGCTTGCTGATCGAACAATTGTCGCACCAATCGATGGAATCGTTACAGACGTTCAAAAGCAGATTGGCGAGTTTGTTGCGGCAAGTGCGCCGGTCCTTCTTCGACTTGTCGATGTTTCGAAATTGCGAGCGACGTTTTCGGTTCAAGAGAGTGAACTTCCAAATATCACCCGAGGTGGGGCTATGCGAGTTCAACTTTCAAACGGCCAAAGCGTCGAAGGTACGGTTGAATATGTTCCGCCAGTCGCAGATCCAGAAACTGGATGGTTCATGATCAGTGTGGTCATCGAAAATTCCGACACTAAGATCGTCGGATCAAGATGCCAGCGTTTGCCGTAACTTCTATGGCAGGCATCCTGCAATCCGCAGAATAGCTACTCTTTACCAAGTCCAACACGTATTCTGCTATGACACAAACCACTTTACCAAACTCCGGTGCTTCGATTGGTTCGGAGCATACGCTTGAGAGTGTCGAAGCGAATGCGAACGGTAGCAATTTGCAGAGCTTGGATGGGTTAGCTGAAACCACGCTTGCAGCTGAGGCAGTCGGGGGAGCGAGTCAACCGAAGAATCCTAGCTGGCGAGCTCCTTCGTCGATTGAGTTATTGGACGCGGCGTTTGCCTCAAAACTTGCCGAAAAATGGGAAGAAAGACTTGGGTGCGCCGTCTGGTTCGTCAGGCGAACCTGTCGCGGAAAGATTGCCGAATCGATCGCCAGTCGCACAGCCCGCGAGCTGACTTTGACTCCTGAAGCGATATCGGCCATCGCCAGCGACTCGTCGCAAAGCAACATACCGATCGGGTTAAACTGCGACCCGCAACTTCCGCTGTCTCCTAGTGCCATTTTGAACCGGATCGCATTAGCTCATCCGGATTATGCCGCGCTCTCATCCCACTTTGAAATGACAACTGTTCCAGGGGGATGGGTTGTAGTGCTTGCTTGGCGTTACTCTGAAGACCGCCAAGAGTCTTTGTCATATGCTGCTGCGATGGATTTAGATGGCCCGACGCTTGGAAAAGTCCTCGAGGCCTATACCGTGAGCAAGATGGGGCATAAGTGTTTCAGCATCGTTGATAAGGTCACTTTCTTCCGATCTCTGAACAGGTACTGGGTATTCGCTACCCTCGCGGCGATCTTCGTTTTTCTTTGTATACCCGTTCCGTACCGAGCCAGCCGCGACTGCATTTTGGAGCCAAGTTCACGTCGATTTGTTGCCAGCCCGATCGAAGGTCGACTGACCGCTATCTCTGTTCGCCCGGGCGAGGAAGTAACCGAAGGGCAACTACTTGCTTCCATTGATGACCAACCGATTCGTCGCGAGCTATTGATCGCGGAGGCCGAACTACAGTCGGCAAACAAGAGACGCGATGTTGCGCTTGCGACGAAAGCTTCTGGGGATCTCCGTCTGGCACAACTTGAATGCCAACAGATCCAATTGAAAATGGACTCCATCCGTGAGCAACTTGGCCGACTTGAAATTCGAAGTCCTTCTTCTGGAGTGATTGTTCAAGGCGATTGGTTTGGCAATGAAGGTATGCCTGTCACGCTTGGCCAGTCCCTTTTTGAAATTGCTCCTCTCGACCGAATGACTGCAGAGGTCCAATTGACCGCTGAGGACTTGCCATGGGTTAAGTCAGGCAGTCAAGCTGTCTTGCGAACCGATGCAACCGGTACCATGTCTTGGCCAAGCACACTTGCACGCATTGAACCTCACGCAGAGATCATTGACGACAAAGCCGTTTACATTGCTGAGATGGATGTTGAGAACACCAGCAAGCTCTTTCGACCTGGGATGAAGGGAAAGACGGTTGTCGATACGGGCAGTCATACGATCGGATGGTTACTGCTAAGCAAACCCTACCGCTGGCTCGTGAATATGTGGGTTTGGTAAGTTATGGAAGCAGCAACCAATCAACAAACAGAGCCTTCTCCCGAGCAATCACCAGCGCCTGCTCCCGCACCTCCACAAGGTGTTTTGAAACTACGCACTGATCTTCGATTCGTACCGCAGCATTCTGCAGAGAAATGGGAATGCGTTATTGAAGATCCCGTTGCTAAGCAGTTCTACCGAATTGGACGCCAAGATTACCTTATCGCTTCGACCTTGGATGGTAAGCACGACATTGCCAAGATAGTTGAAGTCCTCACAGCGCATAATCCTGGAGGGAGCGTTGATTCAGAGGCCACGGAACGTTCGATAAAGTGGTTCATGAGTACAGGTTTGGCGAGCATCGTGAAGCCTAAGCATTTAGCCGGCGCAGATGAAGAAGATGCAATCGAGCCAGCGAATCCGAATTCACCGAACCCCGCGGCACAGCCACCAAAGAGAGATAGCTTCAACATTCCCGTCGATCCGTTTTCTTTCAAATTTCATTTGATGGGTGGGGAGAAAATCGAGGCGATTGCTCGAAAGCTTCATTGGTTGTGTTCCGTTCCAGCTTTAATCGCTGGTGTCGTTGTGATCCTGACTGCGGTCATTACTTTTTTCTCGAATCCGACTGTTTTTACAGAGCTTGGCTCCCAACTTTTTGTTCCTGAAGCGGCCCTTTGGTGGGCTGGTGCATGGTTCTTGCTTAAGTTCGCACATGAACTAGGGCATGCGACGTTTTGCGTGGCTGAGGGAGCAAGAATTCGTGGCGCAGGACTTGCGTTTTTCTATCTTGCTCCGATGCCATACGTGGATACGACTGACATGTGGCGGTTACCAACCTCCAAGTCGCGGGCGTTGTGCGCGGCAGGTGGGATGTGGTTTGAACTGATTTTGTCTTGCGGTGCATTAATCGTATGCAACTCGTTTGAAAATCCAACTTGGCAGTACTTTTGTATTGCGCTTGCAACGCTAGGTACTTTTACGACAGTTGCTTTCAACGCGAATCCATTTGTTCGATTTGATGGATATTTCATATTAAGCGACATGATGAATCGCCCTACGTTGTGGGTCGAAGGTCAGAATGCTTGGAAGAGTATTTTTAGCGGACGAATGATGTTTATATCGACTGCGCTTTCACTTCACGGGCTTCCACTCGTTCTTTATGGAGGCGGATGTTTCTTCAGTCGCTTATTCATGATGATCGGGTTAGCTTGGGGAACGTGGCATGCTTGGCACGGTATTGGATTGGTGATGATTGCCTTTGCCAGCTACCTTTGGTTCATTAGTCCTTACATCAAGAAGCAGTATCAACTAGCAGCAGTCGGCCAACCGGCGTTTCAAATTCCATCGTTTAGGAAGCTTGTCACCGCGGCGACTTGCCTGTTGGCGATTGCGATTGTCTCCTACTTTGTCCCGTCTCCATGGCAACCGCTGGTTCCAGGAATCCTAAGTTATGGAGATCCGACAGTAGTTCGACCGGCGGGCGATGGGGTGATAGCTCGCGTATTAATCGAAGACAATCAATACATCGACGAAGGCACACCCTTGGTCGAGATTGAAAATCCCAATCTCGAGTTGAACCTCGCGACAGTAGCGTTGCAATTGGAGTCCTCCCGCGAGCGATGCCGTGTGCTGCGTGCTCAAAACAAGATTGCCGAAATGCAAGCCGAGCAAGCCAAGGTAGATTCCTTGCAAGAACAATTTGCTCAGCTTGAGATTCAATCCGCGCAGATGATTATCAAAGCTCCGATTCAAGGCCGCTTTATCTCTCGGCAACTTTCCCGTCAGGTGGGGCAATTCATGAAAGCCGGTCAAGCACTCGGAATGATCGTGCCGTCTAAGGAAGTCGAGGTATCGTGTACTGTTTCTCAAGAAGACATCGAGCAGTATCGGTCAAGTATTGGCGATCCTGTGTTCATTCATCTTGAAGGTATTGGCAGAGTTCGAGGCGAAATTCGAGAAGTAGAACCACGTGGATTGGACACACTGGAGTCTCCGGTCCTTGCCGCAAAACATGGCGGCCCCATCGCTGTTCATTACATTTCGAAAGAGACCGACAACAAAGATCCGATGAGAACCAATAAGCCTCGATTCATCGCAAAAGTTGTGATTGATCCAATCAGTTTGTCAGCAGCTACCACGCAGCCTCTTGTTGCTGGGCAACTTTGCCGCGTGGAGTTGATTGACTCACAAATCACACTTGCCAATGCGATCAATCGCTGGGTCGATGCGTTTATCAAGTGGGTCAAGCCACCACAAGTTGACATGCAAACTTAGGGCAGCAACACGTAGCTGCGTATCTCCGAGACGCAGTAGTTTCGCGCCTCTAAGAGACGCAGCTACCCACCATGGATTCCGTTTGCTCGGGCCAACCTAAACCAACCGAACGTAAGCATCAGGTAAGTCCACCAAAGGTGTTGCGATCCCGTTTGGATCAATCTGCCAAGGGACCCAAGCCAACGCAACTAACTTAATGCGCGTATCAGATTTTCTCGGGTTTATATCGACTTCTTCAAGCGCCATGTTGGCAGCGCTAAAATCGTTCGCAATGCGTAGCACGTCCGTTTCGCACTCCGTCTCGAGTCGTTCATAGGTTTCCTGAAGTTCTTGCAGCGTTCCTGCCGCTCTTGCGACTTCACCACCCGCCGTAGAAGCCTTTCCGAAACCTTTGGCTGCTGTGCCAATCTTGGTCATGTTAGATTTGGATGCGACTTTGTTGCCCAAGAGAGCTCCGAGAACCGAGGTTGCTACGGAAACAGAAGTCTGAAGCCATTGCGAATTCGCTTCGCTTTTTTCCTTCTCTAGTTTTTGCTGCGCAGCAGTTATCTTCGTTCTCAGAGCACGTAGCTTCTCTTCGTATTTTGTCGTCAGTGCGGCGGTCGCTTGATCACGAGCTTCTTTCGCAGCGAATGACAATTCGATTCGAGCCTCCTCTTCGCTTTGACCTGGCTTGCTCGTTCTCTTGAGAGCCTTTGACTGAAAGATTTTGAGCGAAGCATTCCGAAACAAATGGTCCTTGAGATCCTTTTCCCAGCTGGCGAAGTTCTTAGCCGATGAGAACGCAACCGGCATTGGTGAAAAAGCGACATTCGACTCGGGCGTGTTCGATAGCTGGATAGTATCCGCAGGAATTTCGACTGCTGCTTCCCAAAACGGATCAGGGACCTCATCGATTACCGGTAGAAGGATTGTCGAGTCCATCCAATGATCGATCTTTAAGGAAGCTTGCACATAATGAAGACTGGACTGTCCAAGCACCGCCGGACGATAGACTTGTTTGGCTCCATCGCGTAGTCGTTTAGTGGCGAGCAGAAATCGCTCTTCGACGTTTGCTGGGACAATCGGACGAGCATCGGTTGGTCCCTTGGATTGCGAGTCGCCGCTGACAGCAGTGGAGAATTTGGCAATAGACGCAGCCGATGCAGCTCGCTTCTCTTTCATGAGCTTTTGAATCTCGTCGCGCGAAAGTGGACCTTTCAAAAACGACAGTGCCCAACGTGACTGAAAAATCTCCGGCTTACTTGAGTGAACATTATTGAGTAGGAAAACTCTTGCTCCTAAAGCGGATAAGCTGCGATCCATTTTTGCTCGGTCAAAGGCCTGTCCCGCTTGCGCCGAAGCTCCTTCCAAGCCATCCAATACGCGGTCCTTGTCGCGCTGTGTTTGCAGGCGACCGAGGAACCATGTCCCCATATTAGCCAAACCTTTGTAGTCCAAGTCCATGGGGTTTTGTGTCGCTAGCATGATGCCCAACCCGAAGGCTCGCGCTTGCTTTAAAAGAGTCAGCATCGGCGGTTTGGATGGTGGCTTAGCCGACGGCGGGAAGTATCCGTAAACTTCATCCATATAAAAGAGTGCTCGAAGCGAACTAGTACCCGGTTGTGATCGCATCCACGAAAGCAACTCGCCTAAAAGAATGGTAATGAAAAACATCCGCTCCGCATCGTTAAGGTGCGCGATAGAGATGATGCTTAAACGTGGGTTGCCGCTTGCAGTGTATAGCAATCGCTTGATATCCAACGGTTCGCCCTCCAACCATCCTGCAAAGGCCGGAGAAGCTAATAAATTGTTGAGCGTCATCGCTAGCTTCACTCTTTCGGTAGTCGGCATGAATGTCTCTAGATCAATCACACCGATCTTTTCGATTGGAGGTGATTGAATCTGGCGGATCAGCTCACCAAGGTCCAGATTTTGATGTTTATTCCAAGCAGTATCGAAAATCTTGGAAAGCAAGATATGAGGTCGACTAGTTAACGGATCGGCATCCATCCCAAGAAGCGTCAACAACCCAGAAGCAGCGCTCGAAACACGTTCACGAAGCGTTTCAATGTCTCCGAGGACTGTATCCGAAGGCGCATCAAAGCTTTTCAATACTGTAAGAGGTATTCCAATGTTACTTCCGGGGGTATAGATACTGATGTCCGCTTTTTCGCGAAACATACGAACGCGCTCGCCGCTTTGCCCCCATTTTTCTAGACCATCTTTCCACATGGTTGCCGTTTTCTCAGCAAGGTCTTCCATGGAAAGACCCTTTCGCGTTGCCTCACTAGGCTCGATCCAAGGTTGAAAGTCCGATCCCTTGAGCTCAGGAAAACTAAGCAAAAGATTCCCTAGGTCTCCCTTGGGATCAATACAGATAGCGGGGATTCCGTCTATCACTGCCTCTTCCAAAAGTGACAAACATAATCCGGTCTTCCCGCTGCCCGTCATGCCAACGCACAACGCGTGCGTTACCAAATCTTTCGAATCGTAAAGAATATCGATGTCGCGCAACTGCTTCTCGTCCAAGTCGTATTCGCGACCAAGATAAAACTTTCCCAAGATCTCATAGGACGGTTGATTCATATTCTTAAGATTTATCTAAACGTAGAGGGGGGGATGCCAACTGGTTTTGCAACGGACTTGATAGTTCTCGAAAAGTGATTGATCCAACTTGGGTTCGCACTGCTGGATTCGTGAGAATTCAGAGGTCACTGGACGAAACACTTGGAGCACTCGACGGATAAGTATATCGTTTTCGAACACATCGTAATTGATATACGAGGGCTAGTTTATCGAAAGCCCCAGCCGAGGCGAAATCTGCCAGAAATGGAACTTGCTGTCTGAGGCTGATAAGCGGAACGTGAGGCGGAATCGAGTTTTGGCGTGATGAGTGAAACGACGTGAGTGTTCGTGTAGATAATTCGAGTTTGCGGGAAAGAATGATGGGTGATGCGAGTCTGCGGAGAGACTCGACAACTTGGTTTCGAGTCTGCGGAGAGGATTGGCGATTTCTTGCGATCCGCGAAAACAAAAAACGCTG
>JAIYDQ010000526.1 GCA_027487375.1 Planctomycetaceae bacterium | reverse complement strand
GAATACCTGCAAACTGCGGTTTTGGGGGGCCCGATGGGAAAACTCTCTTCGCAACGTGTCGTACGAGTCTCTACACGATTCGCGTGCCAATCGCGGGCCATCAGTTTCCCGGAATTGTAAAATAATCCAGCCCAAGTCCCGAGATAAGAGTCATTCTGAAAAGCCAATTTTGCTACAAAATTAGCCCCTCAGAGGATGCGGTTTTTCCGTTATTGTGGTCTTGGTGGCGTTGAAAACGGCGGTAGAAACGTCATGGATTTCGGCTATGATTGACATTGGAAAAGATTTTGACTTTGGTTCGTATGGTCACCCGATCACCTGTGAAGGATTCGCATCGGCGTTTTCCGCAAAGTCCAAACAGAAATTCGATTTTTAGAACATTCAGCCTCAACACCGGCAAAGGGATTAATTGATGTCCGTACAAAGAACAACATCCAGACGTGGTTTTCTTCAAGGAGTCGCTGCAGCTGGAACCGCAGTCTCTTTAAGCACTTCTGTGAATCGAGCATTCGGTTTCCAGTCCCCTAATGAGCGCCCTGTCTTTGCGACAATTGGAATGCGAAACCAAGGTTGGACCATCACAAGCAAGTCTTTTAAATTTGCAGACTTTGCTGCTCTCGCGGATGTCGATTCCAAGGTGCTTGGGGTGAACATCGAGAAGACAGAAAAGGCTCAGAAGAAAAAGCCCGACGGATACAAAGACTACCGAAGCATCCTCGACCGCAAGGACATTGACGCGGTGATGATCGCTACGCCTGATCATTGGCACACGAAGATTGCTGTCGAGGCGATGTACGCGGGCAAAGATGTCTACTGTGAGAAGCCGCTCACTTTGACGATTGCCGAAGGGAAGCTAATTGAAAAGGTAGTCAAAGAGACAGGCCGTGTCTTTCAAGTTGGCACGATGCAGCGTACCGAGTGCGACCAACGCTTCCTCCAAGCCGTAGCTTTAGTGAAAAGCGGACGTTTAGGAACCATTCAAAAAGTTACCTGTGGAATTGACGGCATGGAAGCTTCGCCGGTTATTCCAGTATCACCCGTTCCAGAAGAACTCGATTGGGATCTCTGGCTTGGACCGGCACCAAAGGTAGATTACCGAGCGATCCCTGAAAAGTTGCGTGAAGGCTATGGCGGTGGAGTACCACTGTTTAGCAATTGCCATTACTCGTTCCGAAATTGGCATGAGTATTCCGGCGGTAAACTAACCGATTGGGGCGCTCACCACGTCGATATTGCTTGCTGGGCTTTGGGGGCGTCCGATACCGGCCCAAGCAAAGTTACACCAGTCGAATTCAAGTTGCCGGTTGAATACAAGGATGGAAATCCTGTTGTTCAAGACCAATACAATGCCGCGACAAAATTCCGAATCAAAGTGGATATGCCCAACAATGTTGAAATGATCATCACAAGCGAAGGTGACAATGGCATTCTATTTGAGGGTACTGAAGGTAGATTTTTTGTAAATCGCGGGAAGATAACGGGTAAGCCAGTGGAAGCACTCAAGGAGAACCCACTCCCTGAAGGAGCAATCGAATCGATCTACGGTGGAAAAGTAAGCGAAAACCATACCGCCAATTTCATCGAAGCCATGAAGTCTCGTAAGCAGCCAATTTCCGACGTGTGGTCTCACAATCGAATGCTGGAGATTTGCCACCTCTCAAATATCGCGATGCGATTAAACAGAGAACTTAAGTGGGACCCTGTTAAGCGAGAGATTATCGGCGATGCACAAGCCAACTCTTTCCTTGCTAGAGAGAATCGCAAAGGATTCGAAGTTAACATGTAGAGTAGTGGCTTTAGTTGAATTAGATTCTGTCAAACCGGCTGCTGTTGGTTTGACTTGGCAGATGCGATCCACCGCTCTACCGTCTTTAACGGGGGCGGTGCTTTGTCCCGCAAGAGCCGCTTACCTTCGTTTGTCAATGCGAAGGATTCTATTTGTTGATGTAGATGCGCAGGGCTTTGCTTTGCGAGTTTCTCGGCGCTGTATAACCCCAAGTTGACCAACAGCCCTGCACCGGCTGCTGTTAAGCGATCGATTTGAATGGAAAGCCTCGACTGGTCTTGCCATTGTTGTACAAGCGAGACCGTGATCCATTTTACCTTCAGTTCTTCAACTATCTCGATTGCATCCCTTTCCAGAAACTGGCCAACAGAATGGCAGCCAATCGCATTAAACCTAGCAGCAGTCTTAGGCCCGATTGCGGGGGCTTCGACGATGGGACTATCGACAGTTAGCCGAGAGCGAGTCGAGCATGGCTCGGGCGCTTTTGAAGGCCTGTCTATCCGTAAATTCGAATTCTTTTCTACGATCTGCGTTGGAGTAGGTTTCTTCGAACTGTCTGAATCTGTGTCGGCTTGCGGAGGTTTTTGTTGCGTTAAGACAACCGGCTCGATTGTGGGGCTTTTCGTATCTGTCGCGGCGGCTTTGGTGGTTGCTGCAAGGATTGGTTGCGGAACAATTGGCGGTAAAGGTACATCTGAAACAAGTTCTTCTGTTGAATTTGCAGATGCATTATCTCTCGTAAGCTTACTTGCGTCTGATGCGGCAATAAGTGCTCGTTCGATATCGGTTGGAGCCGGACGAAGGTCGGGTTTAAGCTTCCTTACTGTATGCACTTTGCGTTGTTCGAGTGATACATTTCGGACGACGGTTCCTGTCCGTTGATACTCTTCGAGAATTTTTTCGACTTCTTTGCGATTCTCGGAACGTTCAATTGACTGAACAATCTTTTTCGCCGGCGTTTGAATTCCAGCGAGAAGTGTGGGCAAAGTTAGTGATTGTCTGGGTAGTGTTACTGGCGAGTCGGATGCGATGCGATCTAGGACACCTCCCCATGCGGTTTGGACTTTGACGAATATCTGCGCTAGGGCTTTCCGCGAGTCGATTCCAAGTGCAACTTTTGGGAACCGTCTTGCTTCATTCATGTCGTAATCATTTAGAAGCAACTCGTAAAACTGATGTGCAAAAGCTGCTCCAGAGTGAATTGCGTCAGTTAACCATTCGGGATTGTCTGGCAGTTCGAATGGTTCGAGATCCGGATCCGATAAAGATGCGCTATGGATTTCTTGATAAGCACAGCAAACGCTCCATTCTAGCGGTCGGTGGATAATGGTCTCGCGTGGCGATTGTGCCGTGTGAAGAGGCATGAAAGGGTCGGTAAAGTAATGGCTTAGGACACCGATCGCGTAGGCTGATTCCTTCCAATCGCCCTTTTTGAGCAGAGCATAAACATTGCCGAGCCATTTTTGTGCAGCCTTTGCCGCTCCTCCCCAATATCCATCGGCAACATGGACAACATGATTCTCAAAGTCCTTGAAGACGGTATCAGGATCCTTGGCTCCCTTGAGGTAGTCGCTGTAATTGGCAAGCAGCATATCGGCAAGCTGCATTCCGCGAGGTGTAGCAACTTCCCAAAGTGAGTCGATCGCAAAGAAATGATGAGTGCTTTTGCAATGCGCCGCGCGAAGAATCGAAACTATCGTTTCCATATTGGACTCATTAAATGCAGATCAACTTTTACTAGCCCTCAATCCGTTTTCTCGTGTGACCTAGCAAGGTACACGCCGATAAATCATCTGCACGCAATTCGCGAAATCATGACTATATCTAGGGAAGGATAGCAGAAAGCACAAAAAGAAAAGAAGGTCGATTCCGTTGAAAAATCCGATGAAATCAAACCGATTGTCCCGGGACGTCAGGCATTTGATTGGTGATCACTTCCATATCAAAAGAAGCGTGGTGTTGGGCAATCAAAACCGCCATGCCGACGGAAATTGCTTCCTATCACAAGACAGAAGTGTGCGAGAATGATGCAACCATCGGTATTTAGATGCCAAATATCCTTGTAATCTTTTCAATAGGTTCGTTTACGCGATTGCGAGCGGGTTGCGAGAATGCTCGAGGGTTCCGCGGGTGACTCCAAGGCGATTCTCTGCGCGTAGGGCTCGCCAAACATCTGCACCAGATGTCTGACCTGCAATCAATCGCTGATAGAGTGCCACAATTCGCTTGATTTCGTCGGCCGGTGCATCGTTCAAAAGCTCAATTCTGAAGTGCTGGACACCCCGCTTCATGAGGTCTTCCACCGCTTCCGCACCACTTTGTGCGATGCCGTTGTAGAGAGTGTTTCGACATCCGATATCGGCATGCAGAACATGCTTAACGCCGATGCGATCTTCCATCTCGACTGAATGGCGATCACATGGTCGACCGCAATTACTTTTGTTTGTTCCGGGCGAGAGCACGGTGCAAAAGACGCAGTGCTCCATATGAAACATCGGCATATGTTGATGAATTACGACTTCCATTTCGCTGCTAGGCATGCTGTCAACAAGTTCAATCAACTGATCGCGATTCAGGTCATAGGACGCGGTAATTCGCGTAGCACCTTGTTCAATCAACCAGGCCGCCGTAAGTGGGTTTGTTACGTTCAATGAAAAATCGCCAACACAGGGGATTTTTAATTCTTGCGCGAAACGCAGCGCAGCGAGGTTCCGAACCAGCCAGCCATTCGCTTCGTGTTTCGCAAGTGCTTTGAAAAGTCCAACTTCGCCGGGCTTCTGAATCCGAAGCGTCGCAAGGTAGATTTCAACGCCATGCGACTTCGCAATAGTTACTGCTTCGCGATATTGTCGAATATCGTGAAAGTCTGTGTAGATGCGCCGGGCACCCGCTGCAATCACCGACTCCAGTTGCGAAAGCGATCGGGCTAAGACGACGAGGTTCGCAGGCTTTGCACCAGTATTGATTGCTTCAGAGTTAACGATCTCTGATGAGTTCCGAGCGCTTTTGCGGATTTCCATATTACTCTCCGCGATCATCCTCGATGCGACTCCGGGCTCTGCGAGCGATCTCGCGATTGGTTTCAGTGATTCGCTCTGGAGTCGGGTGACCATTTCCAAGCGTAGCTTTCCGAGAACGCTAAAGGGAACCATTGGTTTGCCTTCAATCGTCACTTCTAAGTTACGGAGCACATAGGCCGACTCACCAAGCCTTCCGAGTTGCTGTTGCAAAGACTCCGGTGTAACGGCGTGTTTATTGGCTTCCGCTAATGGTGATTCCGTTTCTAATGTGAACGCAATGTTGTCACACTGTACATGAATTCGTAATGGTTGCCCAACGGCTGCGTGAGCATGGATATCAATGTTTCGACGGTGATTAGGGGTTTCACTCGTGTAGGTTGCTCGGAGCTGTTTGCTCAGCCGTGGATCGTCGGTTTGCCAGATTTGTTGGCCTGGATAACAGTGAGCGTCCCGAAGAAGACCACGCTGAAAAAACCAATCGACGCGTCCAGCGATCGCTTCATCCACCGGGCGATTATGGGAGAAAACTTCGTAAATGCGACCACCAATTTCTTTGCCCGCTGCTCGATCGCCCTCCAGCACGACTCCGTCACCTTTCATTATGGGATGCGTCAAGTCGACGGTAAGGCGTTCGCCTCGCAATGCGACTACCGTTCCAACCATCACGCCTCGCTTGGCGCTGCTTTGTCCAGGCACTAGTCGCTTATGATTACAGCCTTCGAGCCAACCCGGTGTGAAGCCACGCGAAAAGCTCATCTCCATCTGCCTTTGCTCCTCGGCGGTAATCGCGCGGTGTTGCCCGACCATCGCGTCATCAATTGCACGGCGATAGCTGCGTACGATGTTGGCAACGTATTCCGGAGTTTTAAGTCGGCCCTCGATTTTCATTGAACAAACACCTGCTTCAATGAGTTGAGGTATGTGATTGATACCGGCCAGATCTTGCGGTGACAGTAGGTATTGATTAGTCCCGAGATCTTGTTTGACGTTGTCAGAGTAGAGCGTGTAATTCAACCGACAAGCTTGAGCGCATTGGCCCCGATTTGCGGAACGTCCGCCAAGCGATTCGCTCGTTAAGCATTGACCACTATATGCGACACAGAGCGCTCCGTGGACAAAGCACTCCACCGGCATCGCGGTTGCAGAAGTAATCTTCGTAATTTCTGCAATCGACAACTCTCGAGCCAAAACAACACGTTCAATCCCAAGGGATTCGATTGCCGCGATTGTTTCGGCTGAAACCATCGTCATCTGAGTGCTTGCGTGAATCGAAAGCTGTGGGCAGATTTCGCGGATCAATCGAACGGCACCGATGTCTTGTACCAGAACGGCGTCTACGCCAGCGGCTGCTATCGAACGAATTGTTTCCTCAAATGCGGCAAGCTCGTCAGTGAATATCAGAGTATTGAGAGTCACATAACCGAGAACACCGCGAGCGTGGAGAGTCTCCATCAATCGAGGGAGCTCTTCGGTTCCAAAATTTGCAGCCCGAGCGCGTGCATTGAAGCCCGCTTGCAGTCCGAAGTAAACTGCATCTGCACCATTCTCAATAGCTGCTCGAACACATTCCCAATTTCCTGCCGGGGCTAGCAGCTCGGGCGCTAACCGTCGATCAGGCAAAGATTTCTCAGTCATCTTTCCATTCCGTATTAATTCATCAAGTCCTGGTCGTAACCGCGTCCAAGTATACCCTGAACCAGCCGAAATACCTAAGAGCAAAGCACTTTCATGCCTTTCAAATCAACGGTAATGCGTCTTGCAGAGTGATCAACTTAGCCTGTTGCGTTTGCAGATTTCAATGCACAAGAGGCTTGGGCCGGGTAGATCTTGGCTTATGTGTATCGCGAGCTACTTAGAGGGTTTCGGCCTATAAAGTGTCTTATCTCACCAGTTCTCGGTCGGACTTGTGCCACTCCAAACAAAGGCGATTACAGCAACGCTCAAGACGATTGCGAGCGTTCCAGAAATCGCAAGCCTAGCTGGCTTTTTGAGTCGATTCTCAAGAATCAAATCTGTGACAGAAATCAATGTCGGCATGAAAAACAGGATAGCGAAAATCCACCACGGTTTGACTTCAATTGCATTGAATCGCAAGTTGGCGACAAGACATGCAGAAAGTAAGCATATCGGCGGCAGGATCGCTTTTGCCCAAGTCAAATTTCCACTAACAGAAACCGCAATTGCAATGACACCTGACATAACCATTGCCGCAAGGCACCATTCTCCCAGGCTTCCAATTTGTGAAAACATAACGCCCGCAATCGCTCCAAAGTTGGCTACCAAGATCCAAGTCGCCCAACGCTTTCCGGAGTCCGGCCGATCGTCATCCACCATCCTGGAAAGTGCATGGAGATTACAGGAAGATGCCAGCAGCGAAGCGAGTAGCCAAAGCGCGTTCTCTGGAATCAGATCTTCCCAGATTGGAGCAAAAGGAAGTGATGCATAAATCGCTAAACCGAAGGAGGTATTGATTAGCAACTGTCGTGTTGTTTCGGGAAGCTTGCGACCTACGGATTCGAGTACAGCACACCACAGAAAAACGAGACCCAAGGGCCACAAGATTCGTTGCCACACCTGATTGGGAAAGAAAACTCCTAGTCCTGTAAAATCAGGAACTTGCGTGATACTCCACTGGCTACCAGCCAGTCCCAGCCAACAAAGAATAGCTATCGCTAGCTTGGAGACAATGTCAGGAACGAGCCCGCTTCGGGCGAATACACCGAAAAAGCTAGCCACGGTAGCGGCTAGCATTGGAATCATGAACTGGATCACTGACAGATGATTGTTTCTAGAAGATTACTTCTTGAGGATCAAATGAGCGTCTAGATCAACTTCGTTTTTGATCTTTCCGACACCGTACTTCATTCCCCATTGGGTCCGATCGATTTTGAATTTGGCATGAAGATGCAACTCTGCATCTTTGGATTCGGCGGTCACAGGTACTGTCGTTTCAACCGTTTTGCCGAGCATCGTGAGCTTACCTACGATTTCGCCTTTGTTGTCATCCTTCATCACAACCTTGGTCGACTCAAAGGTGATGGTTGGAAATTCTCGGACGTTAAAAAAGTCAGCATTCGAAAGGTGGGCAGTCAGTTTGTCGTCGTCCGACCAAAGGCTCTTTGTGTCGATTGCTAGCTTAAGAGAACTCGCGGATGGCGTCTCGTGATCTACGAGAGCTGTCCCTTCGACTTTTTTGAAACCACCGACGTGCTTACCGTCATCTTTCTTGCCAACAAAGTCGACTTTCGATGCTGCCGAGTCCACCTTGAGTGTTTCCGCTGCATTGATTTGAGAGGTGAAAGCCAACAGAAAACCGCACACATACAAAGAGATTCTACGATTCATAAACCCAAACTCCTTCGAATACCGCTAAAAAAGTACGCCGCGACGTACGGAGAAAACTCTCTCATCCAAACTGGCCATGGATGGCCCACAAGCCAGATAACAATAGTCAAATTGTAGCAGTTATATGGGCATGAAGGTTCGCAGATCATGAAGAATTGATGTGCGTTAGGTGACGATTGTAGTATTCGTTTAATCGTCATAAACGGAATACTCGTAGGAATGGACGGTATAGTCTGAACCTGGGCGGGCTTAGCTACCGAAAACTAAACATATATATCGAGCGAGTTACAAGTTAGATGGCAAATTTGTCGGGCTGCCTAACCATCATCTTTGTTTGCAGACAGCAAAATGGGTCGAATACAATCCAATATCGGTCTGATCACTGGTACGAATATCACAAGTACGGTCGATCAACTCATCAAGATTTCCGCTCAACCGCGGGATCGCCTGCAAAGTCGAATCGCAGGGCTACAGTCACAGCAAGTTATCTTAAATGAACTTACGGCGACGGTTATCGGCGTTCAATTGCAGTCGGATCGTATCGGAAACGAAACACTTTTCAAAACGACAACCGCTTCATCGTCCAAGCCGGACGTTCTCAGCGTGAATGCCTCGGGGAATCCAGCCCCAGGCACCTACTCGGTAAGGACAATTCAAACCTCTCAAACTGCTACGGCTTCGTCGAATGCATTTGTGCAAGCGAGCGACACTGTGCAAGCGGGCGACTTTGTTGTTAGGACAGGCGGTTTCGTAGATGGAGCAAGTGCTTTGGAGGACTTGCGTGGTGGTTTGGGCGTGTCGCGTGGGAAGATTCGCATCACTGATCGAAGCGGTTCTGCTCGCGAAGTCGATCTAAGTGGGGCGATAACGATCGATGATGTCGTTAAGCAGATCAACACCACCTCGGGTCTGCGAGTCACAGCCAAGACCGAAGGCGATCGTATTGTCTTGAGCGATACCACAGCATTGAATGCTTCCAACCTCATCGTGGAAGAAGTTGGCTCAGGACGCACTGCAGCCGATCTCGGTTTGGGTGGTATCAACGTCGGTTCGTCGACTGCGACAGGTGAAGATTTGGTTTTCTTGTCGTCCAGCACACGAATCAACACACTTCGTGATGGTCGCGGCATTGCGTTTGGAGTTGGAAGTGATCTCAGTTTAACTCTCAAGAATGGTTCGACCATTAGTGTGGATTTCAATACACCACGCGAGCCCAGCACACTCGGGCAATTAGTCAGCGCAGTTAACGCAGTGGATTCAAGTCGTCTTGAAGCTCGGATCTCAAGCGATGGAAACGGGATCGAGTTTATCGACAAGACCACAGGCAGTGGAACATTCGCAGCTTCGGGGCGAGTTTCCGATCAGTTGGGACTTACCGGTGCAGACGGTGGTTCTGGGACACTGAAAAGTGCTCGTATTCAAAGCTCTCTCTCGGGACCACTTTTAAGCTCGCTCAACGGTGGCAAAGGACTTGGACAACCTGGAATCATTTCGATCACCAACCGAAATGGTGGAGCAGCGACTCAGGTAAATCTCTCCGGTGCAACGAGTTTGCGCGAGGTTATCGATCGAATTAATGGGGCCAACGCTGGCGTAACAGCTTCTCTGAATCGTGCCAGAACGGGGATACTTATTCAAGACACCACCGGAGCGACAACCAGTAATCTAATCATCGCCGATGGAGACGCGAACAACACCGCGACGAGCTTAAAGATCGCAACCAACGCGGCGAGCAACTCTGTTGACAGCGGTGCTCTTGGCCTTCAGTTTGTCGCGGAACGAACGACTTTGGCAAGCTTAAATCAAGGCCGAGGAGTCCGGCTGGGGACATTCACCATTACAAATTCGAAGGGAGTTCAATCGAACGTAAACCTTTCGTCGGCCAATGCAAGAACGGTAGGTGATGCAATCAGTGCAATCAATGCAGCCACTGGTACCGGCGTTACCGCTCGCTTGAATGATGATGGCGATGGCATTGTGTTGATCGACAATGCGGGAGGTACTGGTACGCTGGCTGTTGCGGACACTGGCACCGGGAATGCGGCCCTGGATCTAGGAATCCGAAAGTCAGCTTCGACTGTGACTACTCCCGGTGGCCCTCAGCAACAAATCAATGGTGGCCAAAACTTCAAGCTAACGTTGGCCGGTACCGAGACTCTCACGCAGTTTGTCGAAAAGATTAACGATGGAAATGGCCCACTGACCGCTTCGCTCTTAACAACCGGAACCTCCACGGTACGAGTTCTCTTTTCATCTCGAAGCAACGGAGAGATTGGCCGGTTCCAAGCTGATGGTGATGCGGTAGGTGTGAGTGTTACTTCAACTGCTGCTGCAAGAGATGCAGTTATTACTGTTGGCGGAAACGCTGAAGGAGCCGGAACGCTTCTCAAGTCATCGAATGACACTTTTTCAAATGCCTTCAACGGGCTTACCATCAAAGCGACAGGGGTTAGTCCCGATCCAATCCAAATCACAGTATCAAACGATAACAATTCTTTAGAGCGAAACGTACAGTTATTCGTAGATCAGATAAACAAAGTCTACGACAAGATTAAAAAAGAAAGCTCGTTTAATTCTGAAACAGGTGCAACGGGACCCCTTTTCGGCTCTGGGGAAGTGTTACGAGTTCAGCAAGGTTTGACTAGTTTACTCACAGGTCGAACATTCGGCTTGGGTGGAACTCAGACGCTTGAGCAACTCGGAGTAAGCCCGGATCAAGACGGCAAGCTGCAATTTGATAAATCGAAGTTTAACGCTCGCTTAGCGAAAGACCCCGACGGCGTGAAGTCGTTTCTATCTGATAAGACGAAAGGCTTCGGAGTTCGAGCGAAAGCAACATTGGAGCGTCTGGTCGGATTGAAATCAGGCACGCTCGTCGTCAAAACTCAAACGATTCAAGTTCAAATAGATGCGAGTCAAAAGCGAGTTGAAACAATGAATTTCAGGCTCGAGAATGAACGAAATCGATTGTTACGACAGTTCTACGGAATGGAAGAAGCAATCGGAAAAATCCAAGGCAATCAATCTGCTATCAACAGCATTAAGTTCATCGGGTCGCCAACCACATCGTAGGTAGCGGGGGCCACTCCCCGTTCGACCCAAGTTCTATACTGAATCTCTATGTACTTGGAGCGGGCCTTCTCGCAGGTTGCGGATAGAGGCAACAGTCCATTGGACAAACGTCATGATTCGGACCATAGTTTCCAATGGCAGGTCGTTCCGCGCCAGGAGTCATTCTTTCGACGATAAGCTCGCGAATCATCGAGATAAATCGCTCGTGCACACCAATGGTCGGTACACGGTAAAAAGCGATCGACTTTTCTTTGCATAAATCCGCAGCCTCCGAGTCCAGATCGTACATGACTTCCATGTGATCCGACACGAAACCAATTGGTTGCAAAACGACTGATTTGATGTTTTGCTCGGTATGAAGCATTTCGATCCGATCACAAACGTCCGGCTCGAGCCAGGGTTGCTGAGGCGGACCGGATCTGCTTTGAAAAACTAATTCCCATCGCTCATGTTTGGCCGCTTCAGCTACCAATCGGGACGCCTCTCGAAGTTGCGTTTCATATTTGGAATTGTCTGCCATACTCATCGGGATACTGTGAGCACAAAACAGCACAGGCGTAGACGCCCTTAGTTCCTCTGGGATCTTTGCCAAAGTTTCTTGGAGAAGCTCGGCCTGAGGGTGAATAAATCCGGGATGGTTGTAAGCCATTCGCACCTTATCAACGACTGGTGCATTGGGGCCAACTTTCTCTCGAGCAACAGCGATGTTCTCGCGGTATTGTCTACATCCGCTGTAGCAACTGAACATGGAGGTAAAAAACGCGAGTGCTTTCTTTTTTCCATCTTCGGCCATTTGCCGTAACGTGTCTTCCAACATCGGATTCCAGTTTCGATTTCCCCAATAGATTGGCAAATCAATCGAATGCTTGGCAAGCTCTTTCTCTAGGGCATCGATAAGTAATCGGCACTGACCGTTGATCGGGCTGATTCCGTCAAAATGCTGATAGTGTTCTGCGACTTCCAGCATTCGCTCTCGGGGTACATTCTTCCCACGAAGCACGTTCTCAAGAAACGGCATCACATCGTCTGGTCCTTCAGGGCCTCCAAAGGAAACTAGCAGGATCGAATCGTAAGGGGTTCCTTTAGTCGGAGCAGGCGGAGAAGTCGATTCTTGAGTTGTACTGGACATGTGAATTGCGTGCGATGAATCAGGATGGTTAGAGCTTATAAACAAGCTGTGGGGGGTAATGGGCGGCCAGGCCGGTCCCGTAGTTTACCTCGGGAAAGTATTAAAACAGGAGGAGGACTTTTGTGTAGTGCTCAATATCGTGAGATTCTCACAAAAATTTCACCGACTTGCAGAAGACTATAGGGCTAGTCAATTATTCAAAATACTGACTGAGCCGTGAGCGCTAGCTCCGGGTTGTTATGGGAAAATCCGGAGCTAGCGCTTACGGCTCATTACCCAGTTTGAAATTGTGACTTGCCCTGTGGAAGACGAGGATCGCGTTGTTTGGCGGCGAAGGATGCCCTATACTTTGAAGCTTAGCGACCCCCTCAAACTCATTAAACATCATGCTTGCTGGCGTGCGACTTGTCTCCACGCGATTCAAGTGCTGATTCCTTCCAACCTTCAAAAGTGCGTTCAATCATGGATCGTCGTCATTTTTTCGATCAAACTCTCCGCGCCGGTGCGGTTGCGAGTGTAGCAGCGACAAGCGTTTTAAACACTTACGAGGAAACACTGGCGAATCTGGCGCAGGGGCCAACAAAACGCGTTGGGCTCATCGGGTGTGGTTGGTACGGTAAATGTGATTTGTTTCGGCTTATCCAAGTTGCACCGGTTGAGGTCGTCTCGTTGTGCGATGTCGACTCGGAGATGCTGGAGGACGCAGCCAACAAAGTGGCGGAGCGCCAAGCGTCGAAGAAGAAGCCGCAAACGTTTAGCGACTATCGCAAAATGTTGTCAGAAAAGAATCTTGATATTGTGCTTATTGCGACACCAGATCACTGGCATGCGCTGCCGATGATTGAAGCCGTTCGCGCTGGGGCGGATGTTTATGTGCAAAAGCCGATAAGCGTTGACGTTGTCGAAGGCCAAGCAATGTTGGCTGCCGCAAGGAAGTACAATCGTGTCGTTCAAGTGGGAACGCAACGACGCAGCACTCCGCATTTGATCGATGCAAAGAAAGAGATAGTCGATACCGGCAAGCTCGGGAAAGTGGCTTATGCAGAAGTCTATTGCTACTACCATATGAGAAGCCGAGAGAATCCTCCTGATTCAGCACCACCAGCAACTTTGGATTATGAGGCATGGACGGGACCGGCTCCAATGCGACCGTATAACAAATTGGTGCACCCAAGAAAGTGGCGGTCCTTTACCGAATACGGGAACGGTATCGTCGGCGATATGTGTATTCATATGCTCGACACTGTCCGTTGGATGCTAGACCTAGGGTGGCCAACTAACATCAGTAGTACTGGCGGAATATTGATGGA
Organism: Planctomycetaceae bacterium; assembly: GCA_027487375.1. GTDB lineage: Bacteria > Planctomycetota > Planctomycetia > Pirellulales > Pirellulaceae > JAIYDQ01. The sequence goes on along the minus strand of JAIYDQ010000526.1, from coordinate 1,646 downwards.
CCCTAACTCCAAAGCCAATATCCCTGACACCCAAACGGCAACATTTGATTTTCCTGGAGTGAATGTTGTGTGGCAACATCGCACTTGGGGCGAAGCTCCAGATCCCAAATACCCCTGGGGGGCGACTCTTTATGGTGACAAAGGGACACTTAAGTTAAGCGTGAATAGCTTTGATTTTCATCCTCTTCCAAAAGGTGAAGCGATCCATAGAGACTGCAAAATGGAACTGGAGGAATATCCTGAGGACAAGACTGAGAAGGATCTTGAAAAGCACGTCGCGCCAGCCATTCGCGTTCACATGCTCGACTTTTTGAAAGCGATCGCAGACCGAAGTCGTCCAGTGGCCGATATCGAGCAAGGCTACATATCGACGACTGCATGCATCCTTGCAAACCTTTCCCTTCAACTAGGAAGATCGCTCGAGTGGGACCCTGTTACACAGACTGTGCTAAACGATCCCGAGGCTAACGCACTGTTGCGTCGACCATACCGAGCACCTTGGAAGCATCCGGAAGTGTCAGATGTTTAAGTTTCTAACACGTTGTTCAGCTTAAGACTTGCTGTAACTGAATTCGTAAGAATTCAGAAGTCGGTGCGAATCATTGTCGAAATCAAGGGACTCGACATGTGGATATACTTTTGGGGCGATCAATCGGGTGATTCGTGTACATTCCTTCGTTTCAAAAAGTGGCAATATGCTTAGCATTTTTCGAGTTTTTCCGCGATGGATTCTCTTTTTCGCGCTGAGTGCGATCTCCATTACGGGTTGCAGCGATGCAAATAAATCGGCGATCGAGTCAGATGCGCGAAAATCGGATTCCCCAACTCGTGACAAAGTGGTGTTGCTGCTGAACTGGTATCCAGAGGCAGAGCACGGTGGCTTTTATGCAGCAAAAGTACATGGATTGTATGAAGCCCAAAACTTGGACGTTGAAATTCGCGCGGGTGGGAAGACAACGGTCGTTCCACAAGAGTTGACACTTGGAAGGATTCAGTTTGGAGTGGCCAATGCGGATGATGTCGTGCTCGCTCGAGAGCAGTCAGCCCCATTAGTGGCTCTTATGGCACCTCTTCAGATTGGCCCCCGTTGCATCATGGTTCGCGAAGATTCGGGAATCTCGTCGTTTGAACAACTGGAAGATATCACGCTTCAGATTGATCCAAGCCGCCCTTATGTTCCGTTCATGAAGAGTAAGGGTTTGCTCGGGAAGGATGTAAAGACTGTCCCCTACTTTGGATCTGTCGCACAGCTCGTAGCAGATAAGCGGACCGCTCAGCAAGCATATAGCTTCAGCGAACCACTGATGGCTGAGCAAGCAGGGGTAAAGGTCAAAACGTTAATGATGTCCGACATTGGCTACAATCCTTATGCAAGCCTGTTGATAGCGAGTGAGGACTTTGTCACGAAAAACGAAGACATTACCAAAAGAATGGTTGCGGCCTCTGTTCAGGGGTGGCAGAAGTATTTGGAGGCCCCAGAAGAGACGAACAAATACATCCTGACTCAGAATCAACAAGGAATGACGGCAGAAGCATTGGCTTACGGTGTTTCGAATTTGAAGCCGCTTTGCATTCCCGAAGGATTTGATCCGACAAACTTAGGGGCAATGAGTGGAGAGCGATGGGCGACGCTGGTCGATCAACTT
>JAIYDQ010000377.1 GCA_027487375.1 Planctomycetaceae bacterium | reverse complement strand
GGAGCAGCCATCGCGACAGCTCTTGCGAATTGCGGGGCCGATGTCGCGGTGAATGATCTCCGCTCACCAGACGAAACGGTCGAAGCATGTCGCGCTGCTGGAGTCAGATCGATGCCCGCTATTTGTGATGTCGGCGATGGTGAAGCGGTGCAAGCGATGGTCGACCAAGTTCACTCCGCTTGGGGTGGAATCGATATTCTTGTCAGCAACGCAGCCTACAGTGATCGTGAGCTATTCTACAAAGCCAATATGCCTGGCTTTGAAAAGACGATCCAAGTCTGCATGTGGGGACCCTTCTATTTGGCGCGAGCGGTCGCAAATAAAATGATCGCAGACGGAACCAAGGGGAGCATGGTCTTTATCGGTTCGCCTCATGCCTATAAAGCGTATCCTGGAGCGATGGCTTATAACATGGGCAAAGCGGCGCTGGACCAGATGGCTCGTACAGCGGCCGTCGAACTGGCCGAGTATCGAATTCGCGTCAACATTGTCCATCCTGGTTGGACCGATACGCCTGGCGAACGAAAGTTCTTCAGCGACCAAGTTCTCGAGGCCAAGGCGAGCGAGCTACCTTGGGGAAGATTAGCGAAACCAGAAGACATCGCCAATGGAGTCGTCTTTCTATGCGATCCACGCAGCGACTATATGACCGGTTCAACGATCACGATCGACGGAGGAATCTTGCTTCCGTATCAAGAAATGTTTCGAGTTAAAGGGTAAACTGCCCAGCTTACCGAATCCTTCATTTCGGGAAGACCGGCTCAAGTTCTCTGCTTCCACTTAACGATACTACCCGATGAGTCGCTAGGAGCTACTTCTAACGACATATTGCGGTCGTACTCGTTATTAGGAGCATTCGAAATGTCGTCGATGTTAGAGTTAAAGAATTCTATTGACGCGTGGATGAACGAATTTCGATCGACTTTGGACGCTTGGGAAGCATGGCTGGCCCGGGCCGAGGAAGCATACGTAACAGGTCAATTCGCCATACTTTTGGAGATCGAGCCCGCCGGGGATTCCATTCGACTTCGCATGGTCGAAGCGCATCAACAGCGCGATGAAATTATCGGCAAGGCGTATCAGCTTGGGTTCTCAGGGATCAGTATGACGGCGCTGGTGCGATGGATGGGAGCAGAAGCGTCTCCAAGTTGGCTTCGTCAGCTCGAAGACCTTGGACTTCAATTGAAGCGGACGAATCAGTTCAGCACATCACTTTGGCTCACGGGTTTCCAAGCGAAAGCCTATACAACGTCGATCCTTGAATTGATCTCGACCGGAAGTCCTGAACGAGCAACATATGGCGGTTCTGATAATCACAGCGAGCTTGCGGGGGGACGATTGATGGATGCCGCTGCTTAGCCCAATGACCGAAAATAAATATCGTGTTTATTTCATAGCCATCTCAAACAAAGCATTTATGCGGGGGTCTGTGACTTTCCAGCGATGGTCGCTGGCACAGTTTCTTCGGCACCATTTTTAATCGACGGACAAACGGATTATGTCTCTCTTCGGTGCCATACAGGGATCTGCAAACGCGCTTAGCGTGAATCAGCTTGGGCTTCAAGTTGTAAGCAACAACATCGCCAACGCGGCAACACCGGGATATATTCGGCAAGAGTTAATCCAAGCTCCTTCCGGTGGTGTCCGAGTTGGTGGGTCCATCCTTGGACAAGGCGTCGAGGTCGTCGGTGTACAACAAAAGGTCGACAACTTTGTTCTTCAGCAACTACGCGACGTCCAGGGAAAGCGGGCTCAAAGCCAGACTCTCCAAGAGGCAAATGGTCAGCTAGAAACCGCACTTTCGGCTTTTAGTGACACGGATTTTGCGAATGCCTTAAGCACCTTTTCAAATGCTCTTCAGGACGTCGCGAATCAACCAGGCGATGCAGCCCTGCGTTCACTTGCCATCCAGCGGGGCGTCCAACTAGCGACAGGACTCAACGGACTTGCTGCTCAGGTTCAAGAAGTCGCCGGCACTGCCAATAGCCAGATCACGGACGTAACGAAAGACATAAATCGCTTAACATCTTCGATTGCTGCTTTGAACAAACGCATCGTGGAACTTGAAGGTGGGAAATCAACGAACTCCGATGCGGGGGCTCTGCGTGACGAACGCAACAAGGCTCTCGACGCTTTATCGAGCCTCGTAAGCATCGAAGCTTTCGAGCAGCAAAGTGGAGCGGTTACGGTTCTCGTTGGCGGTGATTATTTGGTAGCCGACGGTCTTCATCGCGAAGTGAAAACAGTCAATGTCGAGGGAGCGCTCCTTGGTGCCCAGGAGGTCCGACTGGCTGATACAGACGCGCCGCTGGGCGTCATCGGAGGTAAACTCAAGGGGCTTTACGATGCCCGCGATGGAGCTTCGGGCAAATTCTTGAACGGGCTTAACGCAGTTGCAAGAAATGTGATTTCAGAAGTCAATCGCGTTCATTCGCAAGGACAGGGTGCCTCCGGCTTTCGTGAGGTCATCGGTGACGCAGTAATTTCGGATGCAACAAAGTCGCTTGAGCTATCTGGTAACAACCTGGATATCGAAAACGGCATATTCACCATCAGGGTTAGTGACGCGCAAAGCGGCGAATCAAAGTCTTATGACATTCAGATTCGTCAGAATGGACAAAACAGCGACACGACTGTCGTTGATTTAGTAAGTCAACTGAATGCGGTCGGTGGCATACAAGCATCCGTATCTAATGATGGTCGACTGCAGATTCGATCTTCCTCGGAAGGTATCAAGTTCTCCTTTAGCAATGACACTTCCGGCGTTTTATCCAGCTTGGGAATCAATACTTTTTTCACGGGCGACTCTGCTCAAAATATTGCCGTTCGCAGTGACATTATCAAGGATCCAACTCTACTAGCGATCAGTCTCGACGGGCCTGGACAAGGTAACGCGAATGCGATCAGGCTTGCAGAGTCTTTGTCAAAGCCTAGTAGCAAGCTCAACGGAGTCTCTGTTGCAGATAGCTACAAAACACTCGTTACGGAAACAAGTCAATCGATTAATTCACAACAAAGCATCAGCGATGGCCTCAATAATTTTTATCAGACACTCAACGCGAAGCACTTGGGGTTGACCGGTGTAAGTTTGGACGAAGAAGGAATAAAGATGCTGCTATATCAACGTGCATTTCAAGCAAGCAGTCGAGTGATCGCGACAGCGAACGAAATGCTCAATACGCTCATGCAGATCGTTTAGACTATGTTAAGCTCCTACTTCCCAGTTTTCGCAGGCCGTGTCAGCGATCAACTTGTTCGCGGTAGGGCAGCGTATCAAATTCAGTCCGACCAGTCTTCGTTGCAAAAGTTACAAACTCAACTTTCTACGGGGCTTCGATTTCAGAAAATTAGCGAAGACCCGACCGCGGCAATCAAGGTGCTTGGACTTCAAGAAAGCCAACGTGCAAAACAACAGCAGTTGGTAAACTTGAAAAGTGCAGAAGGTTATCTGAATACTACCGAGTCTGCTCTTGCGAGTGGCCAGGACATCCTGAATGCGATTAAGTCCATTGGGCTCGAGGGTGCTACGAACCTGCTAAGCGATACCGATCGCAACGGATTGCTCGCTCAAATCGATGGTTATCTTTCAACCCTGGCAAGTATCAGCAACCAGAAAACTCAGGACCGGTTTCTATTCACCGGAGGCGAGGTAAGCCAGCAGCCTATAAGCTTAGATGGGAAATCGGTTCGGTTTCACGGTAACGATACTGACTTGCTTTCTATCGCCGATAGCAACAGCTACCTTGCACATAATGTCACTGGGCAGGATGCACTTGGCTTGATAAGTGAAGCGGTTACTGGAGTCGTCGACCTCAATCCTGCAGTTACATCATCAACGCGTTTGTCTGATCTTCTGAGCGGTCGTGGCATCGGTCCTGTTGCGATTCAGTTATCCGACGGAGTGAATCGAGAGACAATCGATCTTGAATCCGCAACAGTTCTTGGTGACGTTATTGATCGGATCAATTCGGTATCCATTGATGGGCGACCGATTCTCGCGACCCTTACCGCGAATGGATTGCAAATCGACTACGCGGATGGGCTTCCGGGTACACTTCGGGTGTTGAATGTCGGCGCAGGAAAAACAGCTTCGGATCTTGGAATCGCTACAACAGATGCTCTGCCTGTGCTGCCTATTGCCGGAGGCGATCTAGATCCTGTCATCCGTGGTACCACTCGCTTGGCCGACTTAAATGGTGGACTTGGTTTGGACGTGAGTGGCGGCCTAACCATTCGCCAAGGTGATAAGTCCTATGTGATTGATTTTGCTGGGACCGCAAATGTAGAGGACCTGCTGAGTAGGATTAATTCGTCAGGCGCGGGAGTGCTTGCCGATATTGCCCCAGGAAGTCGGTCGATTCGCATCCGCTCAATCGAGAGCGGTACAGACTTTTCGATTTCTGAGTCGACAGGTACCTTGGCAGCGCAGCTTGGCCTGAAGACTTTTACCGGAGCAATAAGGCTGGCGGATCTCAATCACGGTCAAGGGATCGGGCTCGCAGAAGGGAACGACTTGACATTCACCCGCAGTGACGGGACTCAGTTCGGTATCGACCTTCAAAGTGCTGTTACCATTCAAGATGCGATCGACTTAATCAACAACAGTCCTGATAATGCCGATCCGCTTCTCAAGATAGCTGCGTCTTTGAATCCCACAGGCAATGGGCTGGTGTTGAAGGCCCCAGTACCCATTCCTCCAGATCCACTGCCTGACCCTCCGCCAATTAGTGTTCCCGTTTCGGTTGCAACTGCAAACGGAAGCAACGCTGCAACGCTCCTCGGGCTGACAGCAAAGGACGCAACGCAAGCAACTGGTTCCGTCTTTTTAGATGAATACGTTATCACCGGGCGTGATACAAACCCTCAGGAAGTCAAAGGTGCCTTCAACAGCATTCTCCGACTTCGACAAGCCATTGCAGAGGGTAATACTGCTGAGATCGGCCGTGCTAGTGAAATGATCGGTCGAGACATAGACCGTCTTTCTTACACTCGAGGGTCATTAGGGATTCGTTTACAGCGAATCGAATCCGTTCGGACGCTCACGGAAGATAACATGTTGCAGCTTAAGAGTCAGGAGTCGGATAATCGTGACGTGGACTTTGCAAGTCTCGTTACCGAGTTGAACGCTAGACAAGCTGCCTACGAAGCCAATCTTCGGCTACTGGCTCAGGCGAACCAACAGAGCATATTCAATTATCTCTAAGGGAAGATAGTTCATTTGGTGCTTGGTTGATTCGTGGCCAATTTGATAAGCGTTATTCTGGAATTAGATGGCCCCGCGTACCGACACACTTTACACCAATTGCGGCAACATAACTTGAAGCTGGCGATCGGACTCGTAGTAGATGTCGTACGACATCTGAATGCCTCCAATTACGGTGTTGTTTCCTAAGGTTTCGGAATTCTTGCGAATTTCAATACCTCTAAAACAAGTTATGCTCAAGCACTGAGTTCTATTCTTTTCGGGCTTTCAGATAGCTGCGTCTGTCCGAGACGCAGTGAGTTCTCGTCTCGGAGAGACGAGACTACGTGAGTATCATGCTCCCTCTCATTCGAGATCGATTCAGATTACACTGTTCATGTTGATAGCATATAACTCTGTCGTCAGAATTTGTGAATGTTTATTGTGCCGAACACTCCGTTTGAATACTCTGTTCTTTTCTTTCTTCAGTTGACTGTCATTCTGTCTGCATGCAAGGCAGTTGGTTGGATTGCGAAATATTTTGGGCAACCGCAGGTTGTCGCAGAGATGATTGCAGGCGTACTGCTTGGGCCATCGCTTCTGGGCATTGTGGCTCCTGACACCTATCAGATGCTTTTTCCGGAAGGCTCACGAAGAATTCTCTTTTCAGTCAGCCAAGTCGGGCTCGCTCTGTACATGTTTATTGTGGGTGTGGAATTCCGCGCCGACCATTTTATTAACAAAGGAAAAGCAGCGATCGCGGTTTCGGTCTCTGGGATGCTTACGCCCTTTGTTCTCGGCGGATTACTGGCAATATGGCTACACTCCGATGGAACACTTTTTCCGAGCGAAGTATCTCTTTTTCAGGCGATGCTGTTCATGGGAGCATCGATGTGTATCACGGCGTTTCCAATGCTCGCGCGAATCATCGTCGAGAATGGGCTTTCTGGAACAGCCTTAGGCACGCTCGCGATTGCAGCAGCCGCGATCGATGATGTTGCGGCATGGTGTGTACTCGCGATTGTTGTTTCGAGCAAAGACGGTAATTGGCTCAGCGCGATTACTGCCATCGGAGGCGGCATTGTTTATGCGTCATTTGTTTTAGGGGTTCTTCGACCGATACTCCGATTTTTTACCAAATCGTCGGCGGACCAGGGCGCATTGAGTGCGAACTTAGTAAGTGTGATTCTTTTGCTTGTCATGCTCGGAGCATTCACGACAGATCGAATCGGAGTTTATGCAGTTTTTGGCGCGTTCCTTATGGGATGCGCGATGCCTCGTGGAAACATCAGCAACCAAATTCGGTTGCAGTTCGAACCGTTGACGCTTGGTTTGCTGCTTCCATTGTTTTTTACTTACTCGGGACTCAATACGAGACTTGATCTTGTGTCGTCCCCGCGATTGATCGGTATTGCGATCGTCGTATTGGCAGTTGCCAGTCTCGGTAAAGGGGTAGCGTGCTGGGCTGCTGCACGAATTTGCGGTGAGAGCAGCAGTACCTCGATAGCAATCGGGGCATTGATGAATGCGCGTGGATTGATGGAGTTGATCCTGCTGAACATTGCCAAGGAGAAAGGTCTGATCGGTCCTGAGCTGTTCTCGATTCTCGTGGTCATGGCAATCGTGACTACGCTCGCGGCGACTCCTGTTTTCCGACTGGTACAAAGAGCTTTCAAGGAAGAGTCCCCTGCCCTGCCCCGCTGATGACTGAGCCGCTGGGGTGGGCTTAGCAACAATTTAGACGTCGTCCTAGAGGAACGGGTCTAGATCGATTCTTGGGTTGGTGTAGCTAAGGATTGAGCACAATGACCGATCGTAGGATAGGCTTCCAGCCTGTCGATTGCGAAACCGACAAGCTGGAAGCCTATCCTACCGCAATCTGGCTAGCTACAGCGACCCAAGAATTGCTCTAGTAACTACCGCACGCGAACGATCCGCTCGGCCGTGATTTGTCTTGCTGAAAGATTTGGCAAGTAGCCCTTTACGCCATAGATCCCAACTGGTTGCTTGAGATACCGACGAAGATTCATTCCAGGCGATGCGACAACATAGGCGATCAAACCGCCAGCATCGTCCGTGAGAGCAAACTCCGGCTGGCCAGGTTGCTGAGAGAAGACTTCCACTAGCCAGCCAGAAGCATCGCTTGCCGGTGTCCCGTCCGGATTGCGAGCCTGGTCCAATGGCGGAGAGCTTGGTAGCGGAGTCGCTGGTGCGGAATCAACAGTATTCACTGGTCGTTGAAACCCTGCGTATGAAATGGGGGCGCTCGCAGAAAGACCTGGCGATACACTTCCCGAGTTCATAACTCCCGCTATGTTCATCGATCGTTGGCGAAGTCCTTCGAATCGTTCGATGCGATCCAGAAGCAGTCTTGCTTCGCCACGTGCAATCGTGTCGTTCGCATTTTCAATCCAGTTTCTTGCTTGGTTCATTGGTCCCATGAGAGACCACTGGTCCATCGGTTTCGCAACGATCGAAGAAAGATTCAGCATCGCTTGTTGAATCTCTGGTGTCGAGAACTGAAGCGAATCGAGGTCTTCATTACTGACCAAAGAGACATCTGCGGAGCCGAATGGTGTTCGACTGCTGGCGTTGGGTTGGCTCTGAATATTTGAAGTACTTGAGACCGGGTTTACACCGAGTCGCGGCGGGGCTACTCCAGACAATCCCGCTCCCGATATTGCAGGGGAATGCCATGGACGGCTGCCGATAAGATTGGAATTTCCAAAGCTTGCATCAGAAGAAAATCCGGAACCGGTATTGTTGTATCCTGAATCTCCGATCCAGCCAGGTTCAAAGGTCGCTCGCATGCGTCTACCTGGTCGAGGTAGATGCTGGAATCTTTCGCTAAATCTTGGCGATGGGCTTGGTGGGTTCGCACCGAAAGACATCGTCGGTGTACCCGGTCCGCACGTTGTGCAACCTGGTTCCGGTTTCACAATCTCTGCTTCGGCAATCGATAGGCCGACAAGTCCCAAGATCTTTCCGATTGGATGAACTCGTAGTTTGGGATTTGCAAATCCTTGCATCGAATCTATGTCATGTCCGGTGCCGCATCCGCAACCGTTCGCAACGCCGCATGATTCACAGCATTGTGCTCCATCCTCGAAGACAACTTCTCCTTCAAATACCTGACCGTCGATGACCTGGCCTTCGATCATTTCGCCGTCGATTATCTGGCCATCAACGATTTGGCCATCAAAGTATTGTTCGTCGGTAATGATCATCGATGAGGGGGCGTCCGGACTAAAGCTTTCGACGTGGATTTCTTCGCTCGCTTGTCCAGAATCACTGAGTAACGAGCGTTGTGACGAACCTTGAGGTTGCGATTTGCTCAATGGCATGTTGCCTGCGGGTGACTTGGTTGTTGGTGCAGGCAACTCAGCCGTATCCGGAAGGTCTGATCGCATTGCGTTCGCATCGGGGATCGGAGTAATGTTCTGCGAGACCGTCTTACGCGCGACCGAAGGGTAGCTCTTAGATGAGCTATTGGTTCGTTGAATTGCGCCGGCTTGCACTACCCTACCCTTCTCGTCAGGCATGTCGTCGCTTTCCTGTGACGCAAAGCTGTCTGATCGTCCAGTCGCCGATACTACGTTGGAAGACTTGTTATTGGCAAGCTGATCAACTGGAAGTGGCTTCGAAGCGAGCTTGTCTGTTTGTATCCAGCGAAACTCACCTTGTGGCGGTTGAATTTTAAACCATGTCCGATCGGCAGCATTCTTCTGAGGCTGAATCGCTTCGCCGATAACCATCACCTTTTGCGTTGGTTTCAATTCGATCTGCCATTTGAGTGAATCTCGTTCGATATCTTCGTAGGTTCCAATCCAGGCGGGGGTTGATTTCCCAACGATTTGCATCGTCTTTCCGCCTGGCAAGAGGTGCCCTGCCTCCGCAGCGACCCAGTCAAAGCTTCCGGAAGGCGGTCGAATACCCGACCATCCATCCGCGGTTTCGTGATAAACCTCGACCGATGCTCCTTTGGCAAGCTTTTGCGTGGCGTAAAAAGATTCATTGGGACCACTATGTACCGAGCAGTTGTCCTCGATCACGTATCGAGTGTTGTCAGCAGCCTGGATAGCGTCGCTAAAAAAACAAAGCGTTGCACCGAAGAGTAGTACCGCATTCAAGATGGATCCGGCTCTCGATGGAATTCCTAATTGACGTTGATTTCTATTTTTCATGGCTTTGACCCTGATCAATACTTTTTGCTTGTCTTGCCTACGGTCGTATTGGCCGTTGAGAGGTAGATCTTGCGGTGCTTGTTTTGGAACCACTTAGAAGAATCTGTTGAATATGGCGAGAGATCTCTTCGTCACGTTCTCTCGCAAGAAGCAATCGAAGCTTGGTTCGAGACGAATTGCTGTTAAGGCTGCCTAGCATACTGACGGCGCGATATCGAACAGCACGATCTCGATCGGCTGCAATCCATCCGAGCCATGGTGTAGGATCAAACTCTTCTTGGTGTATCAATCGCTCAAGTGCTCCAAGCCTCGCCTCCGAGGTGCCGCGTGCGAGATCGACTGCTATCTCTAGCTGAGTCGCCGTCATCCCTCGTCGCTCTAGTTCATAAAGCGCGGCGGAGGCGACCTTTGCGCGAACACTACCGAGTAAAGCGATCAAGTCTTCGGTCTTTTGACGGTCTATGCCGATGACCTCTTCAGAAGTTGATTCATTCGATTCGACTGAAATTTGCGTTTGCTGTATCTGCGATTCTGAGACCGTCGTTTGCGTGGCAGCGTTTGAAGGCTCCTCCGAGAACAGTTCGTTAGGCTCTATGTTGGGAGTGGTAACCAGACTCGCAGTTTCGATTCGAACGTTTCCATTGGAATACGATCGAGGGCTCTTGAATACTGGAGCCGCAGGCGCGGGCGCTGGAGTCGTTAGCTTAGCGGCTTCATGCGGGCTGAGCGATTCATTGGACGCGGTCACGCTAGCTGGCGAACTATCTGGCCTCAAAGTGTTTTCAACCGCGTTAACGCTCGGTTCTGAAACGACAGTCTGGCTTTGGCTTGGAAGGAGGCTGGGATGGATAACCGCAGAATCAGACAGCGAAGCTCTCGCTGGGCGATCGATAGCAACTGGAGAACCTGAGTTCGTCGTGTCGACTAATTGAGAACCAGCTTGGCTAGACGGCAACGGACCAAACGCAGGTTCGCTTTGGAGTATCTGTTGGCAGGTGGTCGTAAGGACGCGACTTCCATTGAAAGGCATCCGCTGGAAGTCTGCTTCTAATTGCTTGACCAACGCGATGGCCGGTTTTTTGTGTTCTTGGGATAGCTTCGCAATCGATTGTCCAACGGTGTCGAGAAGGTGCGCAAGCCCGCTGCATCTTCGATCATCGCCTTTCTCAGTCAGCAAAATCCGTGCGTATTTTTCTAAGGCTTGATATGCGACTTCCGATGCGTTGGGGTTAGTACATGCCAACGCTTCAATCAGTTGATGTGAGCTTTCTGGAAGCATCTCTGCAAGCGATAGAACGGCTTCTTCTTGCTCGGATGAAGTCGTTGCCGAAAGAAATTGTTGAAGAAGTTGGTCACGAACCCACCAGCGACTCGCCAAGGGAATGATCAGAATCAAAAACACGCAAACCGAACACACCGTGATCAATGGAACAACGCGCTGCCGCAACCGAAGTAGATGCGAGCTTCTACTGGGTGGCATTGGTCCTAACAACCAATCCGCATCAATCAATGGTTTCTTCTTTTGTTGCATCAATCAGGCATTCAGTAAACCAAAAGCAAACTTTGTAACCAAGTAGCCAAGTCTCTCCGAGACTTGAATCTCCAATCCAAACCAAGTAGTCAAGTCTCTCCGAGGCTTGAATCTCTCAAGCGAACCAATCAACCAAGTCTCCTTGCGACGTGATATTCATGGATCTCCCAGTATCGCATCTCTTCCCATCAGATCTAAACATTGCGACTCATCGCGGAGGATGGAGAAATTTCGATTTTTTCTCAAGGTCATTTTGACCATGTTCTTCCCACTTCCTTCAAATTCTCCTCAGCCAACCAATCAACAACTGCCGAAATATTCTTCGTGATCGATCTTTTCGTTAGATTGGCGATCGTAAGGTCGTAGTCTCGCGATAATTTCCAAGAGATTTGATTCGAAGAATTCGAGTAAGGATTGCTAGCAATCGCTGCTATCAATCGAACGCTCAACTTGTCGCATAAAGCAGAGCCATCTATGCCTGAAATTCTCTTAACAAATCGTCGTAGCAATAAACGACGAGCCGGAGAAGTTCAGACTCGCGTGATGAATACTAAGCCGATGGCGCCAGCCACAAGTAACCGCGCAACTACGTCAGTACCGTTAGCACCCGAGACCAGTGCCTTCGGCTCTGGGAAAAATGCATGTCCACCAGTTCACGCTAAGACTCGAGTGGCCGTTTTTGTTGCAATCACACTACTTGTTTTTCTACATGCGATTCTGCCGACCGCGACTTGTGTCTACGCCGAAGACTTTATTACGCCGGAAGGCCTTTCAACTCGCGAGGCTCGGCAGACTGCTCTTCGCGAGATCCCGTTACAAGCCCTGACACCGGAAGCTGTGAAAAAGCTTAAACCGGTACTCGACTCGCCAACCATATTTCGTCGGATGCCGACTCAGACGATCCTTTGTGATGAAGATCTTTTTCAGTTCTTAGTTCGCTACCCCGAAGTGCTAGTCGAGATATGGGACTTGATGGGTATGACCAAAGTCACAGTGCAACGACTTGGGCCTTATGTATTCAAGGGGAACGATGCGGCGGGAACGGATTGCAAAGCGGAGCTTGTCTACGGAAGCGATAATCTCCACATCTACTACGGCACAGGCGACTACGAAGGAACCCTTACCGGTCGCAAGCTGGAAGGTCGAACGGTAGTTGTCATTCACAGCAAGTCATCGTCGACTGCTGATGGGCAGCCTCAAGTTACAGCCCACATGGACATCTTTCTGAAGCTTGACAACATTGGTGCTGATCTGGTTGCAAAGACACTAAGCCCGCTGATTGTTCGAAGTGCGGATTACAACTACTCGGAGACATTGCGTTTCATCTCGCAATTATCGATTGCAGCAGAACGTAATCCTCAAGGAGTAGACCAACTCACGCGACGAATGACGAAAGTTGCTCCTGACATCAAGCAGAAGTTCGTCAACATCTCTATCGAAGCCGCACTGCGCCGTGCAAGAAACGAAGCCCAACAAGTTGCACCTCCGGTTCAATCGCGAGTAATCATCGGTCAATCTGACCTCACTAATTCGCGTAAGTAAGTGGTGCTGAATTAACCGCTTGCCATGTCGATGTTCTGTGCATCGACCTTCTCAACACTTCATTGAATCTTCATTCAATCTGTACCGAGCCTTTATTCAATCTTAGGTTGTATTGCTAACCTATTGAGAAAGAAATCGAGGGCACACCCATTCATTCAGACGGTCGTCGTATTCGACGTGTCTGTCAACACTCGAAAGTAAACAATACGATGCATCGCAAGGGATTTACGTTAGTTGAATTGCTTGTCGTGATCGCCATTATCGGCATTCTCGCAGGGCTTCTGTTGCCTGCCGTGCAGCAAGCACGCGAAGCAGCAAGAAGAATGACTTGCGGGAATAACGTTAGGCAAATGTCGTTGGCGATCTTGAATTACGAAAGCGCTTACCGAGCTTTGCCGCCGGGATGGGATACTCACGGGACGCTTTGGACAGCGGCTATTCTCCCTCAAATCGAACAAGGGGACCTTTACAATACCCTTATCTTTGACGAGACCAGAGGAAACTGGGATGTTCCAACAAGCCCAAACTACCGCGCGTGCCAGCAAGTGATCCCAACATTCCGATGTCCTAGTGGTATAGAACTCAGTCCGCGAGACTACAACGGAATCGCGAGGAGGGTTCCTTGCTCGTACAAGTGCAACACGGGTAACGATGCTACTGCCGACAATCATATTGACCGCTTTGTTGTCGGCACGAAGTCTTTTGAAACCGTCGAATTAAACGGCGTAATGTACGGATGTAGCAAGACAAAGCTGGCATCTATCAGCGACGGTTTGGCTCATACAGTGCTGATTGGTGAAGCTCGAACGAATCCAGCCTTCAGCAAAGACGGCAACGCGACAGATTTTTGGGCGATCGGGGCACCACAGGTGGATCCCTGCGATTGCAAAGGTGGTTCTAGCGGAGCTGAGTTCAGTGAAGCTGGTGGAAGCTTTCACCCCGAAGTGAACATTCAGCGTCTAAGACCTTCAGTTAGTGGGCATTATATGGTGGTCGCCTTTGGTAGCCACCATATTGGTGGAGTCACGATGGGAAAAGCTGATGGTTCGACGACGTTCGTCAGCGAAACGGTTGACATCAAGGTTTCACGTGGGGTTGGGTCTCGCAGTGGTCGTGAGCAAGTCGATTTCGTTGACTAAGCTTGCCGAGCGTCTCGGTTTCTTGCTTTGTTGTTTTTCTGCTCGTGTTTCGTTTAAGTCTTGCTCTTTACATTATTTGCTGCTTTTCCTGGATTCGTTTGAGTGTTAAAGCGAAGCCCTAATTGACACGTGAGACCTCCGGCACCCAAAATACAAGCTAGGCAACACATGCAAAATCGTCCGCACCTCCTTTTTTCGTTCGTTTCCATTTTTGTTATCGCAGCGACGGTCTCCGGTTGCGGTGGAACTTCAGAACCCGATTATGGCGCGGTGGGCCTCGTAGATATATCAGGGGTTATCAAGCTCGATGGAAATCCGGCCCCTGACGTAGAAGTTCGGTTTGTTACGGCTGAGGATAGAACATATTCAATTGGACGCACCGATAGTAAAGGCTTTTATCAGCTGATGTTTGACACATCAAAATCCGGAATCATTCCAGGCAAGAAAATTGTTCAGCTTTATCAGCGTAAGCCAAGCGAATCTGGATCGAACGAAGGAAATATCGGGGACGAGGAAGGTGCAGATCCAGATTTAGTTGTTGCGTCCGGTTCTATTCCTAAATGCTACGGTCCCGACAGCAAAGTCGAAGTTGAAGTCGTGAAAAGTCAGACTGATTTCAACATCGATTTTAAATCGGATTGCTCGACCGTGAGCCGGTAACGATGGTTGCGTTCTTGCACCGAACGTTCAGTTTCCTGGTTCCTGGCTCTGCCTGGAATCTTGACTCCGAAGGCTCTGGCTTGCATTCGTATTGCGAGAACGTGGTAAGCGTACACTGAGGCAAACGAGGCGGAGCCTCTTTGTGTGGCATTTCAGGCGGAGCCTGGAACGAGGACCGCCGATCCCCCACGAATCAAATGATCCTTCGTTATTCGACATTCCTTGTTCGGTGTTCATTATTTTTAGCCCCCGAAAGTGAGTTCCATTTAGCGAACGCAAGGCGACTGATGAATAAGCAAACCGTTTTGATAGAAAGTTGACGCATTACGCTCTAGCTCCGGGGTCCCCCCAGTAACATTCAAGCAACTCAACCATTCGATCGCCGCGCGTCACCCCTGGCTAGCGCCATCGGCTCAGGCTTCTACGGTCTATGCGTATTCAGAATATGTCGCATATTCGCTCTATCTTAGCACTCGCTTCATGGATCGTTAACTTTACCGTGTTTGAATAGCGGCCTTAGTTATTCGATCGTGATCTTCGAAGCGAGGCTTGATCTCTAGCCTTAGTTTCAGCGGAATGTTTTATCCTTAAATGCTGGAGTAGTTTAGATGGTTTTCAAGGCGATCCAAGGGGCTTTTAGTTCGATTTGCGACCATAGCAGCAAGCATTCCTTGCTCATGAAAAGACAGCATCAATCGCTTATTGCGAAGAACCGAAAGCTCCTTCTCGAGTCGTTGGAACTGCGGCAATTGATGGCAGCGAATGTTTTCAATGACAACTTCGACCGAACCAACGCTAACTCAGCTTACACGCCTGCGATCACACTTAACGTTCTAGGAAACGACAATAACGGCGCAGTTAATCAGTTAGTGTCCAGCGCAAACATTGATTTCACAGCTGCCAATAAAGTGGCTGGACCTGGTGGCGTACCGCCAGGGAACACAGCGACCTACATTGTCCCGGACCGTCCTAACACGACAACACCGCAGCGAAGCTTGATTGTCGGTGGCGTCGATTTTCTTCCGTCTTCCAACTATGGCGATTTGGATGTCGCCTATGACACCGACAACATAAGTAACGGCGTAGGATCTTTGTTGGGGCATACTCGTTTAGAGGGTATGATTCTCGCTTCTACGCGGCAAATTGTGGCACCTAACGGTGCCGGGAATACCGCGAATAATCTAACGGTGTTGAATTACAATAACACCTACGTCTCGATGGTTGCTGGGCCTGCGAACGACGGAGAAATCATCTCGCCTGTCGGTCTTGCGCGTTTCCCTTTTACGACACAAGTTGATGGTGTTACACCAGCGACTTATCAAGGATGGGTGGCGGGGTCCTATAAGACTGATGGCACGGCTTTCGTTGAATTTCCCGGTTCGCCGTTGACCGTGACGAAAACGGGAACCGGCGAATACACCGTCGCAGTTGCTGGTGTTACCGATTCCCGGCAAGATGGATTTTTGTTTTCCATTGGCTCTGGTAATAGCGACAATTATTCTCGTGCGACACCGATTGCGGGAACAAATTCCTGGAGAGTTGTCGTTCGAGACAATGCGGGTAACTTCGCCAGTGGCGAAGACGACACGGCAGCGCTTGCGGGGTTTAACGTTCTGTATATTCCAAAGGGCGCTCAGGGGTTGATCGGAGGGCATGTTCGAGGTGATGTGGCATCAGCGAATCCTTTCATTCAGTCTTTTGGTGATGTGGCGATTCAGCGTACGTCCAACGGTAACTGGACCATGAGCGTACCGGGGCATTCACCAACGAGCGGAATGCTCATTATTGAGTCGGCTGATTACGACCGAGCTCGTGGCGCCAATGCATACTTCTCCTACCAAGCAGCCCCGAACGGAACGGATTTTCTAATTCGTCAGACCCAGTTCGAGTCAGCAACAGCTACGAACCTATTGAATGACGACTTTGTCGTATTCTTTATCCCGTTTGAAAATCAATTGGCGACAAGTTCGCCATTGACCATTTCGCAACTCGGTACGGCGGCAGCACCCAATAGTGGGCTCAGCACTAACGGTGTGGCTGTGACGGTGAACGCTGATAAGACCGTTAACTATGCTTACAACTTCGCGACATTGCGAAGCTTGGCTCAGGGAGAGAACGTCGTCGATACATTCGTTTACCAAGCGACTGATGGGGTTGCATCATCGTCGGCTACAGTAACTATCACGTTGCGTGGTGTAAATGATGCACCATATATCACTTCAGTAATTCCAAATCAAAGCTTTGTAGAAGATGGGGCGGCTCAAGTATTTGATCTTGCAACTTTCTTCGCAGATTACGACACAACCAACACGATTACTTATACGGTTGCGATGGTTGCTGATGCTCCAGTAACAGCTGTCGTTACTGGATCGACATTAACTATCACACCAGTCGCAGACCGATTTGGTTCGTATTCGTTCACAGTAACGGCGACCGATAACAATGCCGGTAGTATTACGTCTGCATTGATCACCGGGGTTGTAAGCAGTGTTTCTGAGGGATCTAAGGCTGTTCCTGACTCGGCTTCTACAGCGAAAGATTCCGCCGTAACGATCTCGGTTTTGGCAAACGACTTCGATCCTGAAAACTCTGTGCTCTCAGTTGCAGCCGCAAACATCTCGGCAAACGTTGCTGCAACTACTGATGCAACATCAACGTGGGCTATCGCTCAGTCAACCGCGGCTCCCAACAACCTCACTGTGGTCAGTCCTTTGAATTTGGGCGATCTTTCGCTCAACCGTAATGGGGTGCGAATTCAGCAGTCGAATGGGATTCTTTTGGGCACGCCATCGGAGAATACAACTCCTTGGGGCACGGTGAATAGTTATGGAAACGTCTTGGGTGGCAGTACGACAAGCTATGTTATCGCAACGGACCGAGGCATTGGAGACGGGGAACGCGATACACCGATTGGGGCTGGGTTCTTTCCGTTTGCAGATGGATGGACCAGCGGGCACGTCGATAACCTTGGGCAATTGCGGTTAGGAATTGGCGTTAGTGCATCAAATGTTGTTCGGACCGCGGCCGGTCTTTGGGAAGTTACCATTCCCGAGGCGACT
>JAIYDQ010000164.1 GCA_027487375.1 Planctomycetaceae bacterium | reverse complement strand
TGATGATTTATCCGAACCCACTCAATCGTGATCGCTATGTTGTAATCAATAGTAGTTTTACTTATCGCGAGTACGATTACCTCAATAACGCTAGACAAGTACCTAAGCTTCCCGATTGGGCTGTGATCGACCTGTCGGAGCCTCCGAGTGCTCGCTGGCCCGGAAAGATTGCCGCGGCAGATTTTTTCGGAGAAGCCTGGGAGATCAAGCCCGCTACGACTAGCAACGACTAAATGATTTGTCGATAAAGCGAGCCCACGCGGCCCGGCAGCGATTTCCATCTCCGCCTCCGGGGTGGTTTCACGCGACCATGCTTCCGCTTGTCGTTGGGCTGATTTTATGAATGCCTGAGTCAGTCTTGAACCAAATTCAATTTGCGTCCTGTTCGATCAACGCCTTGTTGGACGGATTGTGAAACGCTCCCGTAATCCTGCCATAACCGCAAAAAAAGTGTGTATGATAGGGTATCCCCTCCCGTATACCTCCTGCCCATAGTTCGACGAATGAATACTCGATTCGCTGCTTCTTTTGTTCTCGTTTTCGTTTCCCTGGCTCTACCGGTTTTCGCCGACAATCCCCTAGTCTACGAAGGTAGTGCTGGCTTAGGTCAAGGAAAGCACATTGTGTTTTTGGCTGGCGATCACGAGTATCGATCGGAAGAATCGCTCCCTGCACTCGCACGCATACTAGCTAAGCATCACGGCTTCAAATGTACGGTGCTATTCAATATTGACCATCAGAGCGGCGAAATTGTTGCGGGGAACTCAAATATGCCTGGTATGGAGGCGTTGGATACTGCAGATCTTGCTGTAGTCTTCTTACGCTTTCAGGATTTTCCACGCCAGCAAATGCAGTTCTTTGATTCCTACCTTCAACGTGGTGGCCCAGTAGTTGGAATGCGCACTTCGACGCATGCCTTCAAGCTGACTGCCGGTAGTCCGTTTCCAAAGTACTCTTACGATTACAAAGGTAATGATTACGAACTCGGGTTTGGCCATCAAGTTCTAGGACAAACCTGGGTCGGTCACTACGGTAAGAATCACGTCCAAAGTACACGCATTACGATCATCGAGGACAAGAAATCACATCCAATTTTGCGCGGTGTGAAAGATGTATGGGTGCAAGCTGGTGGGTATGTCGGTAAGCCAGTCGATGGCGAGATTCTGACAATGGCCCAACCTCTTGACGGCATGACACCGGAGTCACCCGCCGATGTAACGAAGCCACCCATGCCATCTGAATGGACCCGAACTTACCAATCAAGTACGGGAAAGATAGGTCGGGTCTTCACATCTCTCTACGGAACGCCCGAAGATCTTCTGAATGAGGGCTATCGTCGTATGATGGTCAATGGATGTCTTTGGGCATTGGGTATGGATGGATCGATTAAGCCTGACTTGAATGTTGCATTTGTTGGGCCATTCAATCCAAACACGTTCAACAACCAGGGCCATGCCCGAGGCATAAAACCGGAAATGTATGCCGGCTTCGAGAGCCCAATTCCTGCCAACAATCACACAAAAGATCCAGCTGCGAAATCTTCCAAAAAGGATACCGAGAAGGACTCCACGAAGAAGGACAAGGCTGAAAAGAAACCGGCTGCAAACGCGGTTGCCCCCAAAGCTTCAGAGTCCAAGATCCCGGCACTTGTCAGTGGCAAGCCTGCGCAATTCATTCGAATTGAGCTTCCAGGGGAAAAGCGAATCCTGACGCTCGCTGAAGTTGAGGTGATTAGCGGCGGAAAGAATATTGCGACCGCTGGTAAAGCCTCGCAGTCGAGTACGAATGGAAACGCAATTGCCGCTAAGGCTGTTGACGGAAATAAAGAATCAGACTGGGCAAAGGGAGGACAGACTCACACCACAAATTCCGGATCGACGAACCCTTGGTGGGAGCTGGATCTCATGAAGTCCGTGGAAATCGAGAAAATCGGGGTCTGGAATCGTAAAGGATATGAAGGTCGCCTTGATGGTTTTTCTTTGATTCTCCTGGACAAAGAACGTAACGAAGTCTTCCGTTTGGATAGCGTAGCCGCTCCCGAGATCATGGAGATTGATATCCAGAATCGGGGTAAGTTGAGCTATCGCAACTACAACGGCAAGCCCGGAACTCCATCATCGAATGGGGCGAAAATAGCAAAGAATGATGGCAAGAAGAAAGAATCTGAAGCGACAAATGAACCCATGCTCTTTGACGTAGCAGATGACTATCGCGATCCAATGCCGTTTGCTTTTCAGAATAACGATGTCGTTGCCATTCTCGGGAATGCACTCCCGGATCGAATGCAGCATGACGGTTGGATGGAAACGCTGTTGCAAAGCCGACTCCAGAACAAACAAGTCCGGTTCCGTAACATGAGTGCCAGTGGAGATCGGCCTGATTCGTTTCCACGTAGCAAAGGCGCTACTTCCATGACGGAATATCTCCGTCACATCGAAGCTGACGTGGTGTTCGCTTTCTTCGGTTACAACGAATCATTTGGTGGTTTAGAGAAGGCTCAAGAGTATAAAAACAAACTGATTGCTTTCGTAAAAAAGACACGTGGTTCGAAAGCCAATGGCAAGTCTTTTCCACGCATTGTGCTGTTCAGCCCGATCGCTCATGAAGATACACATAACCCCAATGTGCCTGATGGTAAGAAGCATAACGTGCTATTGGAGGCCTACACCGAAGCGACTAGAGCTGCTGCAAATGAATCCGGTGTGTCCTTCGTTGATTTGTTTCATCCGTCTCTCGCAATTTTCAAGAACGCTTCGTCTCCTTTGACAATTAATGGCGTGCACTTGAGCGAAGAGGGCAATCGTCAAATCGGAGAAGTCATCGCGACAGCGCTTCTGGGGCATCAAGTAAACGCATCGGCTACGATGGAGCCATTGCGAGCTGCTGTGCTTGATAAAGACAATCATTGGAACAACCGTTATCGGGCTCGCGACGGTAACGACGTTTGGGGGGGCCGCTCGACGCTGGCTTTTACCAACGATCAGACAAACGCGGAAGTGTTAAAACACGAGCTTTCCATGCTTGATGTCATGACAATGAATCGTGATAGTCGTGTTTGGGCGGCGGCGAATGGTAAGGAGTTCAAGGTTGACGATAGCAATGTTCCCAAGCCGATTGAAGTTATTTCAAACGTTGGTGGTGGCAGCAAGAGTTCAAATCCCGTCAAGGAAGGCCGGCTCGAATACATTAGTGGCGAAGAAGGCATTAAGCAAATGGCAGTCGCCAAGGGATTCGAAGTAAGCCTCTTTGCCGATGAGGCTAAGTTTCCACAACTGGTAAATCCTGTTCAGATGCAGTTCGACACAAAAGGTCGACTTTGGGCTGCTGTCTGGCCAACATATCCAAAGTGGGAGCCGCTCAAGGAAATGAACGATGCATTGCTGATCGTTCACGATGATGACCAAGACGGCAAAGCGGATCGCGTCACCGAGTTCGCTCGCGTCCAGAATCCGCTCGGTTTTGAATTTTGGAATGGTGGGGTCCTGGTAACGTGTACTCCTGAGCTTTTGTTTCTCAAAGACACCGACGGAGACGATGTTGCCGATGTTCGTACCATCATGTTGCAAGGACTTGATTCGTCTGACACACACCACGCTGCAAACAATCTGATATACGGACCCGACGGAGCTATTTACTGGCAGAGCGGGGTCTTCATGATGCACAATCACGAGCATCCGTGGGGCCCTTCGTTGCAAACAGAAGCGTCAGCCATGTATCGCTTCGACCCACGCCGCTTCACGATCTCGATGCATGCTACCAATTCGCCAAACCCGCACGGAACCTCGTTCGACTATTGGGGATATCATTACGCAACTGACGGAACCGGAGGCAGAGCTTATCAAGTCCGTCCGGATAAGAACGGCTTTAAAATGCACGAACTTCTAAAGAAGGAAGTGCGTCCCGTCACCGCCAGTGAAGTTGTCAGTAGCAAGCACTTCCCGGAGTCGATGCAGGGGGATTTTCTCATCTGTAATGTCATCGGATTTCTTGGAATCAAGCATTATCATCTTGAACGTAATGTTGATACCGGTGCGGTTTGGGGAGAACCCGCAGGCGACGAGCTAACCGTCAATGTGCTCAACGCAGACGGTACAACGACAGTCGAAAAGTCGCGTGGCTTAATAATGAGCGGCGATAAAAACTTTCGCCCTTCCGATGTAGTCTTTGCGCCGGATGGATCGTTGTATATTTCCGATTGGCATAATGCCATTATCGGACACATGCAACACAACGTGCGTGACCCCAATCGGGACCACTCTCACGGTCGAATTTATCGTATGACTGCGATCGGTCGTCCACTTGAAAAACCGATTGCGATTGATGGACAGCCTATTACTAATCTGCTTGAGAATTTGAAGTCGCTTGACGACGGCGTTCGCCATCGAACGCGAGTCGAATTAAGTGAGCGCGATTCGAAGGAAGTAATCGCCGCAACGCAAAAATGGGCCAAGCAGTTTGATCCAAAAAAGGCTGAAGATGCCCACCACTTGCTCGAAGCACTGTGGATACATCAACAACATAACGTAAAAAACTATGGACTTTTAGACTCGCTTCTCAATTCACCGGAACCACACGCTCGAATTGCTGCCAATACGGTGAAACATGTGTGGTTTAACGTGGAAAGCAGCATGAAAGGTGGGGTGATAGCCGCTGAGAAAGATGCTGCGGCGCAGAAGTCTGGAATCCTCAGCGATACTCCGGAGTTGACGACCATTCGTATCGCCACGATTCGTGAGAAAATGGCCTATGATGTCAAGGAACTTACGGTGAAACCAGGGAAGAAAGTGAAGCTTACTTTCGCCAATGTCGACTTCATGCCCCACAATATCTTGTTGGTAAATCCAGGGAAAGCGGATGAAGTCGGACTAAAAGCAATGGCACTTGGAGCTAGTGGTTTCGCGGTCAATTATATTCCCGAAAGCACGGAGATTATTTGGGCTAGCAAGCTGGTTGATAATGGCCAAGAAGAAGTAATCGAGTTTACTGCACCGACGGCCGAAGGGGCTTACCCTTACATCTGCTCATTTCCCGGGCATCATATGGTTATGCGAGGCATGCTCTACGTAACCAATGATTTGAAGGAGTTTCGAGCGAGGAATCCGGATCCAGTTACCAAAATAACCGAATGGAAGATAAGTGATTTCGACGAGGACCTGAAGCGTGTAGGACTGCATCGGAATTTTTATCGCGGCCAACAACTGTTTAGCACACTTGCATGTATCAATTGCCATCGTTTAAGTGAAACGAACTCTGGCGCGATACCAATGGTCGGTATGTCTGCATCCCACGGTATGAACCACGCAGCTGTTCCAAGTCTCATCGTAGGCCCGAAGCTCAGTGAGTCAGTCAAGAAGTACAAGGGAGACGCAAAGGCGATTCTTCAGGAGATACTCGAGCCCTCGAGGACTATTGAGGACAAGTATCGCAAGATCATGTTTGAGCTTGAAGATGATGTTTATGTCAGCGGCAACATTGTCTCCGAAGACGAAACCTCAGTGACAATTCAAACAGGACTTACTTCGACGCAGGAACAGAAGATTGCAAAGAAAATGATCGTGTCACAACGACCTTCGCCAATATCAATCATGCCGATTTCGTTATTGAACGAGTTGGATAAAGAGCAAATTCTTGATCTTCTGGCATTCGTTTTAGCCGAAGGGAACGCTGACGCCCAATCGTTCAAATAACCCATCGTCCGATATTTGATTTTCGGCCTTGGGGGAAATGGTAGCGGAGCCGGCTTCTCGCAGGTGATACTGCATGTATTACAGACCAGGACGCAGGTTTTCCCTCTGTCCAGTTAGTCTGCGGCGGTTCGTGCTTGCTGCAGATGTCGTAAGGCGTTCGCCTTCGGCGCTGTTTCCGTCTGCGTCGGATCTCATCAGAAGTTGACTACCTTGTGACGTTCGTTCGATTGAGCACGAACCTGACAAAATGGCGTTTTCCAGACCTGTGGTCTCGGGTGTCATCTGACGAAGCGTGATAGGATCCAAGATCAAAGTTCAAGCTGTCGTTTCAACTTTTGTCTGTTGAGGCAGCCCCATCGCGAGGCTGTCAACTCATCGCCCGTTGCGATGAGGACAGCGATCGTTTTTGAGTTCCATCGCAGTCAACTTCGGTAAAGATTCAACGAAGATGCTAATGGCGTGTGGTTCACAAAACTACCAAGTCGAATGCTCGGCCGAATCGTCCACAAAGGAGTTGAAACGCGGGACGATTTTTTCTTTCTGGCGTGCGCAAGCGATGCATGCTGTCGCGTACGGGACTGCTTGCAATCGAGCGAGCGGTATTGGCTTGTCGCAAACATCGCAATCGCCGTAGCGCCCTTCTTTCATCCTCTCGAGCGCTTCTTCGATGTGCCCCAGCTCTCTGCTTTCAACTTGGGCAAGTTGGCTGCTGATTTCGTCTTGAGCGGTATCCATCGCAATGTCTACGACGTCACCGCCGTCCATTGACAACTGCTGTAGAAGGCTCAAATCCCCTGCTAACGCCTTTCTCAAAGCTTCTCGGCGAAGTAACAAGACGTCACGAAGTTTTGCTAGAGACTCTTTTCGCGTCATGGTCTTTCCGGGCAACGCCCGATCCGTAGGGAACTAACTACTCAGTACTACTAAAATGGATTGCCCCGAAGGACAAACTTTTGAATGTGAATCAAGCTCGCCAAAAACCCTCCATGTGGGGGTGTCTGTGAGGTTTCTGTACTATAGGCCGCAAACAGCCCGTGGCACGAAAAAATTTGCGATGAAGTCCTTGAATTGTGCAACTTGAAATGCTGCTGTAGCCTCCCGAAAAGTGCACAACTAACTGTGGTAGCAATGTTTACGTCACGCCGGCCAACTGGGTTCAAGGCTGGTTAGAAAATTGACTTTATCCCAAAAGTCATGGGACATTTGCCTAAATTTGCGGCAAAAAGTTTCGATAAGTGTCGGATGAATAGGCGTTATAGGAAGTTTTGCTGGTTTGGTGAATCTGTGTAAAAACGGCCTTCATCGCAAAAAATTCCGTCTTACGATCCGATTTTTTCCGGCTCTAGGCAAACTTCTGTGGTGACAGGTTCCGATAAAACGGGATGCAGGGGACATACGACGATATTCGCAGCCAGACTTTTTAAGAGCCGGCCAGTATGCAAAAAGAATTCACCACAACAGCCGATCCGCAATCGTATCAGCGTTTCGAATCGACTCGCCTCAATAGCCAAATCGAATCGAATGCCAACGCGATTTTTGGTCAGATCGACTGGATTGGAGAGAATGGGGGCATCAAGAAGTCGTGGCAAGTCGAATGTGAAAGTGTCACAATTGGGTCTAGCGATAGTTGTTCCGTAGTCATACCGGTTGTTGCTCTCGAGGCGGTCCACGGCGCTGTCACGTTTGGAAGGAATCACATTCTTGTACAGGCCATCGAAGGGGAGATCAAAATCTCGGGCCGGCAAATACGCGAATGGTTGATTGACGAGCCAACCGAAGTTCTGCTCGGCGCGACGAAGATCCAAATTACTCCAGCTTCCTTCCTCAAGACGCAATTCGCCTCACATTGCCTTACACCTGGAGATGTGATCGATCAGGCTTCACGGCTACAGTCGCTTGCCGCCGCGGCGTCATCGGAGCTTCACTCTGTTGACCCCTTAGACAGTCGACAGGATAACTCGGAGGAAAATTCTGTCTCTGATGTTGATTCGATCGCGACATCCCCCACGCTTAACGATGTTGGGGAGCTGCATCTTCCAGCCGCTGAAAACGTAAACTCCAAGGAAGTCGCAAACGAAATCAAGGCAGTTATAGAACCACTTCGCGATTCGTTAGATGCGATTCGAAGCAGTGTCATCGAAGGTTTACGCGACTTGTCAACTACTCTTGCTGAACGCTATGA
This sequence comes from Planctomycetaceae bacterium, assembly GCA_027487375.1. Taxonomy (GTDB): domain Bacteria; phylum Planctomycetota; class Planctomycetia; order Pirellulales; family Pirellulaceae; genus JAIYDQ01. The sequence continues at coordinate 13,147 of JAIYDQ010000164.1, read as the reverse complement.
ACAGCGATTTCAAGATACTTCGGCGGTAATCGATAGCCGATTCGAACGACTTGAAAGCCTGTTGGTCTCAAGCCAACCAACCTTACGACATGCAGAACCTCAAGACACTCAGCCCCGGTACGCCGAACCCCAGTACACAGAACCACAGTACGCCGAACCACTGCATGCTGAACTAAAAAGCGAAACAGGTGAGTACGGTACGAATTTGTATGACCAAGCCATCTTCGCAAAGGACGGCGAGTCTGCTGAATTACTTTACGAGGAGTCATACCAAGGGCCACAGGCCACATCAGAGGTCGAGCCTTATGAGTCATCACTGAGTCATTCGGTCGACTATTCTGAATCGTCAGATGCTCGGATTTTAGAAGAGAATCAGCTTGGGATTGAGACTGCGGCGCCCATTCAAAGTGATGAGTACTTCGGCACACAATATCTGGACGTGTCCGGTAACGATGGGCAGGCAATCAACCAGGTCTCGAGTTCATACTTTGATCAGCAGCCTGAGCAGTACCTTCCTGCAACGACGCCAGAGCGGTACGGATTTCAGAACGAAAACGTAGGCGATCTTTATGCGACTGTTGATGCTGAATCGAACATGCAGGGTGAGGTCTATCCGTCGTATAGTGCTGAATCTGTTTCTGAGGTTGAGCCTTCACCTGAATCCGAGCAACTAGTAGAGCAATTGTTTGTCGACGACAACTCAACCTATCACGACTCTCGTTTTAAGACTGATGATTTGGATGTTATCTCTGAGGTCGCTTCGTCTGAAGTTGAATCGCATGAGAGCAGCGAAGGTCACTATTCTGATACTTCCAGTGAGCATAGTCGAGATTCTGAATCCGAGCTGCCCGCATGGTTCACTGCTCCATCGGATGAAAACCTTGAGTCGGAAGTGTCGTCTCATGATCATTCGGTCCTAGGTATCGCTGGGACTAGATTTGAAGCAGAGTTTGAGGAAAAGAGCGAAGAATCAATTGCGGCTTATGGGACGAGTGTGTTAGAGGAATTGAGCTATTCGCGTTCGAGCGAATACGATACGGGTTCCGAGCCGATCGAAGATGCAAAGGACTTGGAAGATTACTCTCAAGAGCCAGCCGCATCGAGTGCTCTGCCAAGGCCGTACGAAACAGACTCATACGAAACAAATAATCTAGAAGATTCGTATGCCGAAGAACCTGTCGAGTCGAACCGTTCTGATTCAAATGAAGATTTTTCGGATGCTTCAGGTGAGGATGAAGAAGAGTCGATCGAAGTTTACATGCAGCGATTGTTACAACGAGCCAAGGGAGGTGCCGAAAGCTCGTTTCCGATTGCATCAAGTTCTTCTTCCAGCAAAGAAAAGCCCGCTTCACAAAAAGCAGCTGCTCTTGCACCAGAACCGATTGTGCCTCCGAAGCCTCAACAAATTCGGCCTGAAGCTCAAGAGATCGAGAGCGAATCCGGTGGGGAGTACAAGCTTTACGGACCTGCGCCGAGTGCTCAAGACGACCAGCCAGTCATGTCTCGTCCGGTGCCACGTGTAAGTGTCGAGGAGCAGCAGCAGAGTCTCGTTGCGCTTCGAGAACTGGCCAATCATACCGCTCGCAAAGCAATCACGCTGAATACCCATAAACGGATGGTAAGCGATTTTAATGCCAAGTTAATGATTGCAGGATCCGGATTTGTTGGCGGAACGATTGTTGGGGTGATCAATGGTCTCACCCCGAACGTCGCGATGGCTGGTATGATATGTGCGTATGCCGTCTTCTTGTTGTGGGGCTATGATGCTTGGTGCCACAGTCGACGGCTGGTCGCAGCAAAAAAAGAGGACGAGGTTGAAGACCAATAGCACGAATGTTCGGATTGGAATTATCCAATCGACTTGTTCCGAATCACGCCCTGCAAATCTTGAAAAAGCCATCGCGCAAGTGCACCAGGCCGCCTCCTTGGGGGCACAGATTATCTGCTTGCAGGAGCTCTTTACGGGGCAGTATCCTTGCCAGTCAGAAGATTACGATCGCTTTACATGGGCCGAGCCTATCCCAGGTCCGACAACCGAGCGGCTTAGTCAAGCGGCTGCCCAGCTCGAGGTCGTGATTACCGGTTCGATCTTTGAGCGGCGTAGTCATGGTCTTTACCACAACTCGGCAGTGGTGTTTGATGCGGACGGATCACAAGTCGGAATGTATCGCAAGATGCACATTCCGGATGATCCCTTGTATTACGAAAAGTTCTATTTCACCCCTGGCGATACTGGATTCACGGTTGCCAAGACTCGCTATGCGACAATCGGTGTCGGTGTTTGTTGGGACCAATGGTATCCAGAAGCGGCTAGGCTCTTTGCGTTAGCTGGCGCCGAGATGATATTTTACCCGACAGCGATCGGTTGGAATGCGGTGGATAAGCCCAAGTACGGGATCAGTCAACACGTCGCCTGGGAAACAATGATGCGTTCCCATGCGATTGCCAACGGATGTTTTGTTGCTGCGGCGAATCGTGTTGGGATTGAGTCCGAAATAGAATTTTGGGGAGCCTCTTTCGCGTTTGATCCATACGGAAACTTGCTGCATCGCGCTTCACATACTCAGGAGGAGATCGTGGTTGTTGACTGCGACATGACGAGTCTTGATGCTGCGAGAACGCACTGGCCGTTTCTACGTGATCGCCGAATTGATGCGTACCAAGACCTAACCAAAAGGTGGATTGGACCATGAGCGAACCGGCGACATTATCATTACCAGAGGATCGAGTGACGGCGACGCAAGCGGGTTTTCGTTGGGTTGCTGAGTGGGAGCCGCACGAAGCGACATGGATTTCGTGGCCACATAACTTGAAAACGTGGCCGAACCGATTTGAGAAGATTCCGCAAACGTTTGAGCGACTGGTTGGTGCACTGGCTGAGGTCGAGCATGTTCATGTCCTTGGCGGTCCACCAGAGTCGTTGGTTGTCGCGAATGACCTGCTTGCAGGTATGCCGAATGTAACCATCCACCCGACGAAAACGAATGATTGTTGGATTCGAGATTTTGGTCCTACTTTCCTGCTGAGCAACGACGCGACTCAACTCGGCGCAGTGGATTGGACGTTCAACGCTTGGGGTGGCAAGTATCCGCCGTTCGATGACGATGCAGATAACGCCAGAAGGATCTGCAGTATTTTAGATGCCAAGAGATTTGTTTCGCCTCTTACGTGTGAGGGGGGCGGTTTAGAGACTGATGGAAAAGGAACTTTGCTAACAACTAGTAGTTGCCTCCTCTCATTGAGTCGAAACGCCGATTACTCGCGAATTCAAGTCGAAGAAGAGTTGATGCGACAGTTATCGGTTGAACGTGTGTTGTGGATCGACGGAGGGTTGCTTGCCGGAGATGATACCGACGGGCACATCGATCAGCTGGTACGTTTTATTCGGCCGGGATTAGTAGTCGCTGCGTTGTCTTTTTCGTCAGATGATTCGAATGCCGCGCCACTCGAATTGCAATTTCAAAACTTACGTTCGGCTCGAGACGCTTCGGATCGGTTGTTAGAAATTGTTCCGCTTCGAACGCCACCGCCTCGTTACATTCAAGGTCAGCGCGTTCCAGAAAGCTACTGCAACTTTTATATCGCAAACGAAATCGTAATCGTACCTACATTCGGCTTTCGAGAGACCGATGAAGCTGCGATTCGCACACTTGGAGAGTTGATGCCCGATCGCCGGATGGTGCCCATCGATGCGAGCGATTTGATTTGGGGGCGTGGAGCGTTTCACTGCGTTACACAACAGCAACCGCGAACTCGACCACGTTCTGAGCCCACGGTCGCTCCATCAACTGTTTAGTCGTCTCTGAATGAATCCATAAATGACCACGCGATTACATCGTATTTGCCTTACTAGTGACCTTCTCGATGATCAGTCGCGAGAGATCTTTGTTGAAGGACTAGTCATTGCCGTTTTTCGCAACGAAGGCAAGCTTTTTGCGATGGATGGGATGTGCATGCATCAAGGTGGGCCCATCGCGCGAGGAAAAGTCGAATCGGGTTGTGTGACGTGTCCTTGGCATGGATGGCAGTACGAATTGAATTCAGGCAACAACGCAGCAACAGGCAAGCCTATGCTGAACACTTATCCGATTCGAGATCATGAAGGTTGGATCGAGATCGAAATACCAACGCAAAGTTGCGTCTAGCCTGTTGCGTATTTCAACTTGAATTTTAGGCTGCTGTAATCGTTCAAACTCAAAAGTCGATGAAAACCAGGAAAATCATCCGAGCTCAGGTCTCTCATGATATCTGCTATGAGTAGAAATCCTCGCTGCGCTATCGATTGGCGAGCTTAAATGAAAGCTTCGTTGATTGGCCCCTACTTGCCAATATCTTGGTTTCGGGCGACGATTTAGTTCGAGGATGCTGGAAAGCAACTCGCCATTTGTGACGGTGAGATAACAAGACTTTAAGAGAGAAGAAGATGCTCGAAATTCAATTGCCCGACGGAACTATCGTTTCCCATCCTGATACGGCTACTTCGCTGACGGTTGCTGAGGCGATCGGTGCAAGGCTTGCAAAAGCGGTTATCGCAGCAAAGGTTGGCGATAAGATAATTGACGCTTCGAAACCACTTTCGGAGTTTGCGGGCGACGGGCCAATTCCGCTGAAGCTGCTAACGGATCGTGATCCGGAATCGCTTGGCGTTCTTCGCCATTCTTGTGCGCACGTCATGGCACGGGCAATCATGCGAATTTTTCCAGACGTCTCTTTGGCTTTTGGACCGACCATCTCCGGTGGTTACTACTACGACTTCGATTTGAATCATAAGCTGAACGATTCTGATTTCGCGTTGATTGAAGCGGAGATGGCGAAGATCGTAGAAAAGGCAGAGCCATTTGAAAATTTTGTGCTGAATCGAAAAGAAGCGGTCGAGCTTTGTCGCGGATTAAATCAATCATTAAAGGTCGAGCACATCGAGACGGGGCTCGCAAGTCACAGCGAACTTGGTTTCTATCGACAGGGCGAGTTCGTGGATCTGTGTCGCGGGCCTCACGTCCCTGATGCGGGTAGGATCAAGGCTTTCAAGATCATGAGTGTTGCTGGCTCGCACTGGAAAGGCGATGTTTCAGGTAAGGCATTGCAGCGAGTCTACGGGACTGCATGGTTTAGTGCAAAAGACCTGCAAGCGCACTTAGATCAAATCGAAGAAGCTAAACGTCGAGATCATCGCGTGATTGGAAAGAAGCTGGGGTTGTTCCAAATCTCGCCCGAAGTCGGATCTGGCTTGTGCTTATGGCTGCCCAAGGGGGCCCGAGTGCGAATGGTGCTCGAAGACTTCCTGAGAAACGAACTCTTGAAACGTGGCTATGAACCCGTCTATAGCCCGCACCTTGGTCGAGTCGAACTCTACGAAACGAGCGGTCACTTCCCGTACTATCGCGACAGCCAATTTCCACCGCTATTCGTTGAGAGTGCGGGTGCCTTGGTCGATGCTTGGATCGAGCGACTGAAGAACCCGCAAGGCTTGCTACCGGTGCATGAAAAAGCATTGTTGCAAGCAGCTGAAGTATTGGGTTGTGAAGTAAAGAACTATTCATCGCTTACCAACGTTGATGACAAGATTGCGTTGCTACAGCAATGGCAACAACAAGGCGAGCGATACCTTGTGAAGCCTATGAATTGCCCACATCACGCGATGATATTCAAATCGCAACCACGTTCATATAAGCAACTGCCCTTGCGGCTATTCGAGTTTGGTTCCGTATATCGGTTTGAACAAACAGGTGAACTTAACGGGATGTTGCGAGTGCGTGGGCTAACCCAAGACGATGCCCACCTGTTCTGCACAGCTGACCAAGTGGAAGAGGAGTTCCGAAACACGCTGGAACTCACTCGTTTTGTTCTGAAGTGCGTGGGCTTGGATGATTACCGAGTCCAACTATCGCTACGAGATCCGAAGAGTGATAAGTATGTTGGCTCCGAGGAGAATTGGCAGCGAGCAGAGGCATCGCTTCGTAAAGTGCTCGTAGAATCAGGAATGAATTTCTCTGCGGCAGAAGGCGAAGCTGCATTCTATGGCCCCAAGGCCGACTTTATGGTTCGCGACTGTATCGGTCGGCAGTGGCAATTGGGTACAGTGCAGCTGGACTACAACCTGCCTGAACGATTCCAGCTGGAATATACGGGATCGGATAACAAGGCTCATCGACCCGTGATGATTCACCGGGCTCCATTTGGTTCCATGGAACGATTTGTTGGGATGTTGATCGAGCACTTCGCGGGTGCATTCCCGCTGTGGTTGGCTCCTGAACAAATTCGAATTTGTCCTCTAAGTGAGAAGACAAACGAATTCGCGCTGCAAGTTGAAAAACGTCTGACAGATGCTGGTTTCCGCGCGACGACTGATTTGCGTGGAGCGAAAGTTCAAGCGAAAATCCGTGACGCCCAGCTTGAGCTGATCCCGTACATGGCAATCATCGGTCCGAAGGAGGCTGAGTCCGATTCGTTAGCCCTTCGCGATCGCCTAGATGGCGACTTGGGCTCCAAGCCGATCGACGAGGTGATTGCGTTGCTCACCAAGGAAGTTGCCGAGCGAAAGATTCGTCACATCGCGAAAAAAGAGTCAGAAACGGTAGAGGATCAGGCAAGCGAATTGTCCAACGAGTATTGATCTCGAGAAATGGTTACCCAACTCAGCGGGCCACAAGTGCTTAACTTGTAGCAGATGTCGTAAGACATCTGAAGGAATCTCGATCGACTACTGAATTCTTACGAATTCAGCTACGTTAATTCTGAGTTGGAAAAAGTACTTGGCGAGCGTGATTAGCCGCCAAGCATTCGGGCTTGTCCCATGGCTTCTTCGGCCATTGTAATGAACTGCTTATCGCCTGTTCCTGCCCAAGCGCGCTGATAAGCAACACTCAGCGCTGTGAAATTGAATGCTTCGGTTGGCTCAATCTCGCAAGCTCGGAGGCCATGAACAATCGCCTCGCCATGTCGCCCCGTTTGAGTGTAGATTCGGCAAAGCAGGAGGTGCGAAAGGACGTGGGTTTCGTCTTCGGCTAGTGCTTGCTGCAGAACTTCGATGGCTTCGTCTGGTTTGCCCGCATCTTTCAGGGCGTCCGCTTGGTCATAGAGTTGGTGTACATCTGGCATATATGAAAATTCTTGGTTTGGCTTGAGGAACTAATCTAGGATGCAATGAATTGTAGTATTGTTGAAAAGAGCCGCAGCGGAAATAGCGGGGGCATTAAGCGGTCTAGCGGAACAACTGTCTTGCTGTATCGCTCTCGCAATGACGCTGCGACATTGCTGCCACGAAGCTGTGGTTTTATCCTATAACTTAATTTTTGTCTTGCGGATGATTCGTGATTTTCCGACTGAATTTTCTTTCGAGTGACAACACCATGGAAGATCGTAATCTAGAAAAGCCGCGTTGGAGACCGCATTGGGTCTGGTTGAAAAGGTTGATGTTTTTGGTGGCTTTCGTTCAGGGATTTGCAGTTTTTGCGGCCGTGATGCCTCGCAGCTGGATGGATGCCTCTTCGGGTCTGCTGCGGGTTGACCCCTTGGGTGACACGCCACTAGCGGGCTACTTAGCTCGGCTTGCCTCAGCCCTTTATGCCCTACACGGATCGACGCTTGGAATCATCGCGTGGTATCTCCCGCGTTCACTGTTTATGGTGAAGCCGATCGGAGTCGCTACGATTTGCTTTGGGCTCCTGATGTATTGGATCGACTTGGCTGAGGGGATGCCAACATATTGGTCGGCTGTTGAGGGGACTGCGCTGGTGCTTGGAGGCGGTTCGTTTGTCATGATGGCTTCGTGGGTTGATAGCGAGTAGTTATTTCGTACTCGTACTCGAATCGACTGCAATCCGATCGAGTACGAGTACCGGCTTACGCCTGAGTACGAGTACGAAAATGCAAAAATACTAGATCTCTAAACTAGATAGTCTCTATCGCGAGTCTGCATATTTTTCCTTCTTTTGATTCAAACCATTGCTTCATCTCACAGGATGATCGTTACACGTTTTGGTAGGACGCGGATTTCTACTGGTAGGTTTCCTCCCCAGTCGCCATCGATTTGATACGACGCAGGGGCCGTCTTTCCGTCGGAACTTTTGTGATCGACTTCTTCGATGCGAAAGTTGCTGATACAGGACGATTGAAAGTCTTCGAGCAGATGATGCTGTTCGCGACGAAGCGAGTAAAAATACTTCAAGCCGGAAACCAGACCACCAAGCCGAAATGATGAGACGTTCAGCAATCCATCGTCGTCGATCGCATGCTTTGCAATCGCAAGATTGTCGGCGTAGCAAGGTAGATTTTGCACAAAAAGCCAAGCCACCTCGGCACCGGACAACATGTTTGTGTTGACTGGTGTTTCGTCGAGATTGACATCGGTTATTGGGGTGACTCGCAGCTTTGGAAATCGGTAGCTGAAAACAGAAGCTACGATGTGCCACCAGTAGTGCCAACGCCGTATATGGCCTTTGCGATTGGTGTGAAGTCGTCGTACAACATCGGCATCGAAGCCAATACCAGCCATGATCAGGAAGAGCTTTCCGTTGGCGGTCGCGGCATCGATTTTGTGTGTCTTCATTTGCTCTATAGCATGTGCGGTTGCGATCGGATTTGTATCGAATCGATAATTCTTCGCAAGCAAATTCTCCGTACCAAGTGGGAAGACTCGAAGGGGGACGTTGTGGTTGATTCTGCTGGCGACGGCTGCTGCTGTGCCGTCACCTCCTGCGGCAACGACCGCTCGGAGTTTCCCTTCAGAAGACAAGTAATTCACCCTATGCTCGAAAGCATTCAGGTCATGTAAGGATTCGACATTCCATCGGCGCGAGCGAAGCTCGGCGAGTAGTTCTTCGATTAATTCCACCGCATGCCTTGCTCCCGACTTTGGGTTGTGCAGGACTACTACGGTGTCTGTTTTTTTAAGGCTATCGGTATCGGGCATATGCTGATTGAAATGGCCAATCGGTAAGAATTCGCGATTCGCTAAAGTTTACCAGGCTTACCGAACCGGCATAAGCGCGATTGGATGAACGGGAAACTTGTTTAGCTCCGAAAACATACTTGTGAAGTTGTATCTCACAACCAGCAATTCTCGCCAGCCGAGGGAGTAAAACCCGTGCCTCGTCTCTCGATTCTCATTCCGCACCTCGACTCTCCTCGCATCGAATCGAATCGGAGCAAACGTTGCTTTGATAAAGATTCGTCGTTTGAATCGACGGTTTTAGCAGTCTTGGAAAGCCAGCCGTCCGATTCGGAAGTGGTTGTTGCGCATAGCGGGTCCTATGCCGACCCGTATGAGCTGGACGGTAATGAATTGAAAATGGTCAACGTTGGAGAGGGGGCTGGGCTTGCTGAGTTGATCAACTCGGCACTATCCCAATCACGAGGAACAATAGTTCATACACTTCTGCCTGGGTGCGTGGTTGAATCTGGTTGGACTGATTCAGCCATGGAGCATTTTCGCGATTCAAATGTCTCCAGTGTTTCTCCGAGACTTGCTCCCAACGATTGTAAAGAAAGAAATTGCTATTCCTTGGACCCGAATTGGATTCCACGAAGAGCTTGGTTGAACCACGCGCGGTCGGGCGATGCAGGGGTTGCATCGTTGTGTGGTGGGTTCTACCGAAGGAGTTCACTTCTAGCAACGAGTGGATGGATCGGGACAGCCGAGGAATCAGTAGCTCGCGAAACAGCCGAAGTGGAATTAGCGATGATGTTTCGAGTTCTCGGCTTGCACGGAGTATGCGAACCGGATTGCATGGTTGCAGCACCGAAGCGGGTAATTGACGGCAAAATGGGTGGGTATGCTCTAGGCCACGACGCGGGTCGATTAGCGGTAGCCTATGCTGAAGTGTCGCAAGGGTTTCCGCAGCCAGAAAGCCTCGCGGGAAGACTCGGTCATCTCGCCGGAGGACTTGTTAGCCCGAAGAGCGTCGCGGAACGACTTGGTTGGGTCGTGGGTAGTACCGACCGATCACTCGTTGCTGATGTTCGATGGAGATTTGCGCGAGCCGAAATGGAGTTGGCGAGCCGAAGCAAGTCGACAACTGTTAAAGTTGCTGCGTAGTCGTGTCGCCTGAAATACGTATTGAATCGGTGTCATCGGTTTTAAATCCTCGGGCCTTGCCTTTGGTTTGGGAACTCAGATACGAAGTCTTACGTAGGCCGCTCGGAATGTCTTTTTCTACGGTCTCGTTTGATGGAGACGATCTGGACACGACTGTTCACCTTGTCGCGTTCGCGGGAGATGTTGCGACTGGATGTGTGACGCTGCTGCGACATCCAGCGCAGCAATCGATCCAGCTTCGGGGGATGGCTGTTAAGTCCGATTATCAGGGGTTGGGAATCGGAGCAAGACTTCTGGGTGAAGCTCAGGAGATTGCGAAGGCGCATCAGAAGAATCTGTGGTGCAACGCCAGGCAATCGGCAGTTTCTTTCTACGAAAAGAACGGGTGGACTGCGTACGGTCCGTTCTTTGAAATCCCAATCATTGGACAGCACGTGGCAATGCAATGGAAGATTCCTGACCGGGAACCTTAGTCGCGCAGGGTGGCGGTCCTGTTAGAATGACGGATGATATTCCGAGCAAGACCGCCAAAGCATTTACCTACATGTGCTATTAGCAGACTGGGTTGCAGAAGACTGGGCTGAAGCGTGTCTGTGCTCACATCTATCGCTTTGTAATTGAAGGTTTCATCTTGAATGAATTGAATTCACGCCGTCGGACAAAGCACTTTGCAAGTGACAATTACGCTGGGATCTGCCCGGAGGCGTGGGCGGCTATGGAGCTTGCCAATCGGGATCATGTTCCTGGCTATGGCGATGATGTTTGGACAGCGAAAGCTGCTGACTTGATTCGTGATCTGTTCGAAGTTGGGTGCGAAGTCTTTTTTGTATTCAATGGGACGGCAGCAAACTCGCTTGCTTTATCAGCGATGTGTCAGTCATATCAAAGTATCTTGTGTCACCATCTTGCACACGTCGAAACCGATGAGTGCGGGGCTCCGGAATTTTTCTCGAACGGATCTAAGATTTTATTGCTTCCCGGTGAGCATGGTCGGATTCAGCCTAACTCTGTGGAAACGGCTGTTGAGAAGAGATCGGATCTTCATTATCCCAAGCCGAAGATCTTGAGTATTACGCAAGCGACCGAACTAGGAACCGTGTATTCGGTCGCCCAGTTGCAAGAGCTTACCGAGACAGCCAAGCGGCTCGGCCTACGAATTCATATGGACGGAGCAAGATTCGCAAACGCGGTTGCTTCGTTAGGCGTTCACCCCAAGGAGATCACTTGGAAATTGGGAGTTGATGTGCTGTGCTTTGGTGGAACGAAGAATGGCATGGGAGTTGGTGAAGCGGTTGTGTTCTTCGATTTGGAGCTAGCGAAAGACTTCGCTTATCGATGTAAGCAGTCAGGCCAGCTTGCATCGAAGATGCGGTTTCTCGCAGCGCCTTGGGTTGGATTACTCGAAAATGATGTATGGCTGAATAACGCCCGCCACGCAAACGCTTGTGCAGCGCGACTTGAGGAACGACTACGAACGATTCCTGGGGTTAAGTTTATGTCGGAGCGACAAGTAAACTCAGTATTCTTGGAGCTACCAACGGCTGTTATCCATCAACTGCGGAGTCGTGATTGGCGATTCTATACGTTTATCGGTGAGCATGGTGCTCGATTCATGTGCTCTTGGGATACGACAGAAGAGGACATTGATTCGCTGGTTCAAGACCTGCGTGAAGCGTTTTCGTCCGCTCCAGTTTAAACTCTTTTGAGCTGCAATTCTCGGTTGGGTAACCCGATTTTGGTATGCTCAGCGTCGCATTGAATAGCGAGTACCGATAATATTCGTGTCATCCGCGTTTGGGCTTTTTCGAGTCGAAAGAGCCTGTTTGAGAACTAAGAATAGGAGTTATGCATGTTTGTTGTTTGTGTTGAATTTGAAATCGTTCCAGAATTCGTCGAAAGCTTTCGAACTACGGTTTTGAAGCAAGCCAGCAACTCGTTAAAGTTTGAGCCCGCTTGTCAGAGATTTGATGTTTCCCAAGACGCCGAAAACTCGTCGAGGTTTTTTCTGTACGAGCTTTACGACGATGCCGCAGCATTCGCCTTTCATCGAACGACTCCCCACTTTGCTCAGTTTAGCGCGGACGTGACCAAAATGGTTGCGAGCAAGTCATTGAAGACGTATGAACTTCTGTCAGCGATCTGAGCTACTTGGCCGAATAAACCGAACGCCGGCGTGGCCGTTTGCCGAATCAAAGGGTTGGCCGATCCAATTGAAAAACAAGCGAGCGAATACCGCAATAGAAGCGTGAAAATCCCTAGAATTGCTCGACAAAACGACGCTTACTCCCAATTTGTTCTGCGAACTTTAGGCCGCTTAATCTTATTGCCGATCGTTGTTACAATTGAAATCCAGTAAAAATATTGAACTCACCACCGGTTTATTCTAGATGTCGCCAACTGAAACTAATGCCTCCAAAACGCGTGTTGTCATTACGGGACTCGGAGTGGTTTGTCCACTTGGGCTGGAATTAGAAGTTTTTTGGGACGCTTTGAAGAGTGGCAAAAGTGGTATCTCCGCTTTTGACAATCTTCCGCAAGAGTCCATTCCCGTGAAGAATGGCGGGCAGGCGAAGTGCTTCACTGGGGCGATCGAAGACTTTGGGCCGATGGACAAGGTGCTTCAGCGGTCCATCAAGAAAAACCAGAAAGTTATGTGTCGCGAAATCGAGATGGGTGTCGCGGCTTGTCAGAGAGCGATCAACCATGCGAATCTTTCGGCTGACCAGCGCGATCCAGAGCGGACCGGTATAACTTACGGATGCGACTACATTTTGACTCGCCCGGAGGAATATACCGACGGCATCAAAGCCTGCTTCGATGAGAATGGTGTTTTTTGTATCGATCGTTGGCCGACGATCGGAATGCCTCAAGTGAATCCACTTTGGCTTTTGAAATATTTGCCAAATATGCCAGCCAGTCACGTGGCAATTTTCAATGATCTTCGAGGCCCCAGTAATTCGCTCACCGTTCGCGAGGCAAGTAATTCGCTAACGATTGCCGAGGCGACCGCGGCGATTCGACGTGGCGCGGCGGATGTTATGGTAGTCGGTGCAACGGGAAGCCGGATTGAACCGCTGCGATTTCTGCACGTGACACAGCAAGAAACACTCG
>JAIYDQ010000365.1 GCA_027487375.1 Planctomycetaceae bacterium | reverse complement strand
TATGGGTGGGGACGACATGTTGGCTCCGGGCGCCGGAGTTGATTTTATAGACGGTGGTACTGGAACAAGCTACCTTTCCTATGACAGTTCTTCGTCGGGCGTGACGGTGAACTTGACGACCGGCCTGGGAACCGGCGGACACGCCGCCGGTGACATGTTTCGAAACATCCAAATCGTCCTTGGCTCAGCATTCAACGACACCTTCATTGGCGATTCCAACACAAACCAATTCGCCGGTGGTGTTGGCGCTGATAGTTTCGACGGCCAAGGTGGGTTTGACTTTGTTCGTTACGATCTTGTCGGTAATCCTGGAACTGCTGTAACGATCAATTTGGCAACCGGTTTGGGTTCGGGCGGTGACGCTGCCGGGGACACCTACACAAACATCGAGCGAGCCATCGGCAGTGAGGGTAATGATACTATCACCGGCGATGGGAACGACAACTGGCTCTTCGGCAAAGGTGGCAACGACACGATCGACGGTGGAGCGGGGGCTGACTTGATCTATGGCAGCTCCAATTGGGGTGATACCACCGACGACGACATTCTGAATGGTGGACTGGGCAACGATACGATCTACGGCCAGGGGGGGGGCGATTCCATTACTGGTGGCGATGGAGCTGACACACTCGACGGTGGTAGTGGATGGGATTGGGTCATTTACGGTGGCAGCAGTGTGGGTGTCACGGTCAATCTACAGCTATCGACTGCCCAAGTTTCGACAGGTGATGCTTCAGGCGACATTCTTTCTAACTTTGAAGCCGTCTCTGGCAGCGCATTCGCAGACACTCTAACCGGTGACAACAATGGGAACTTCCTAGAAGGTGGCGATGGCGCGGATGTGCTAAATGGTGCAGGCGGCTCTGACACAGTTGCCTACTGGAGTTCATCATCAGGCGTTCATGTCGACCTCATGCGCACAACGCAAACCGGCGGTCAGGCCCAAGGTGACGTGCTGACCAACATCGAGAACATAGCTGGAAGCATCAACTTCGGAGATACACTTGCTGGCGATAGCGGCGCGAACGTTATCGACGGTTTCGGTGGCGACGACATCATCTATGCACGCGGGGGCAACGACACCATCAACGGTGGCAGCGGCACCGACATCGCGATCTTCAGTGGTAATCGAGCCGCCTATACGATCACTTGGGACAGCGGCAACAGCCGTTATAACGTGGTTGGTACCGATGGTAGCGATACCGTTGCGAGCGTCGAGCACCTCGTCTTTGCCGACCAAGTGTTAACGCTCGATGGTATCGGCGGTTCCTCGACAACCGCCTCCGGTTCTTATGCGAGTGGTCGGTTAGTTGTTGGAACTAGCTCTGCCGATACTGCAACGATCGCTTCGGCGTTGACAGTTTATGCGGGGCTTGATGGACTCGACAATATCACCGGTACAACCGGTGTCGATTTCATCTTCGGTGGCTTAGGGGATGATGTGATCACTGCTGGTGCTGGCAACGATGTGATTTTTGGTAGTGACGGTACGGATCACATCTCAGGAAATGACGGTGACGACTACATCGACTTAGGAGCCGGTAACGGTACAGCACGCGGTGGACTTGGAGCAGATACCATCGTCGGAAACACCAATGCATCCGAATGGAAAGGTGCTGCCTACGAAGACTCGACCTCCGCCGTTACGGTGGATCTCACAGCGGGAACCGCTTCGGGTGGAACTGCAACGGGTGATACGCTGATTAACATTAACTTTGTATATGGGTCTACTCACAACGATACGTTGACTGGAACCACGAATCGAGACTGGCTGTACGGCAACGCGGGTTCGGACATACTCAACGGAGGTGCCGGTAATGATATCCTCTACGGCCTTGATGGGAGCAACGCTGCCGATTCCGCCGTAGCCGATGGCGATGACACTATCAACGGCGGAGACGGAACCGACTCCATTCTCGGGCACGCAGGCAACGATATCCTCAACGGTGATGCCGACAACGACACAATCAACGGCGGATTGGGCAACGACACGATCAACGGCGGTGCTAACGACGACATCCTCACCGGCGGAGCCGGCAATGACACGATCAGCGGTGGTCTCGGGACAGACACAGTCGTCTTCAGCGGCAACCGAAGCGATTACTCGGTAAGCTACAACGCGACGCTGCAAAGCTATACGATCGTTGACTTGAGAAGTGGTTCGCCCGACGGAACCGACGTAGTCACGACCGTAGAGAATTTTCAGTTCGCTGATGGAACTCGTACGGAAGCGGCCTTGATCGACGACGCGTCGACCATTTCGATGCCTACGACCATCACCGCGACGGAAGACACCAACGTTGTCTTTTCAACAGGAAATGGGAATGCGATCACTGTTGGCGATCCGGATGGAGTTAACCAACAAGTCACCTTGTCAGTCCCGAACGGTCGATTGACATTGGCCCAAGTCACAGGCCTCACGTTTACATCTGGTGACGGGACCAGCGACGAGTCGATGACATTTAGTGGCAGCATCGCGAATATCAACGCAGCACTCAATGGACTCACGTTTACCCCCTCGATCGATTTCAACGGAGCGACCTCCATTCGAATTGTGTCGCGCGATGCGACTCAGTCGTCCGCCTTGGATACTGATGCAAGCCTGCTGATTCGCTATTCTTTTGACAACACCAACCAGCTCAACGACGACACGGCGACCACCGCCAACGGAACGCTATCGGGGGCTGTCTCGGCTTCGGACACGTTCCGCGGAAACGTCGCTTCGTTCGATGGTGTGGATGATGTCATCACGACGGCCAACTTCAATACGCCTTCGACGTTTTCGATCGGAACTTGGGCCAAAAGCGATACGGCGACTTGGAACACCGACGGAATGTTGTTATCGAAGCGAGATTCATTCGTGATGCATCCAATCATTGGCACGACGACAGTTCAATTCTTCGTCAGAAACTCTTCCAATACTTGGTTTAATGCCTTCATCAATCTTTCGACGATTCCCAACTTCTCATTGCAAGATTGGCATCACTACGCCGGTAGCTTCGACGGCACGACGATTCGTCTTTACATCGACGGCGTCGAGCGCGCTACGGCAGCATTCTCGGGAACACTACTCGCCGACAGCGGCCCAATGTTCATCGGCCAGGACGATGGTTCGCCTGGAGTACGTCACTTTGACGGTAGTTTGGACGATGCGCGTGTCTACAGCCGCGTCTTATCAGCCACCGAGTTCGCGACCCTTGCCACAAACTCTTCAGCCGTTCGCGAGCAAACCTTTACCATTACCGCTATCAATGATGCGCCAACGGTCGTTCCGTTGACTGCAAGCAATCTGGCGATCTCTTTTGATAGTGGGGGAACCCTCGCTCAAAGCACAAGCGGAGCATCGGTCTTCACGACGTCAGGCACCGTGAACTTTGCGACCGATGGCACACGCGGCGGTGTCGTGGAATTGAGTGCAAACGGTCAAATTAACATAGATTCAGAAGATCGACCAGTCTTAGGCGTTGAATGGACATTGTCTTCCCGTTTCAAAGACTTGAGATTCGAAACGGGCACATGGAACTCTCTATTTCGTGGGGTTACCGACCATCAATTCCTGATCAATCCTGGAACCCGCGAAGTGGGCTATTGGGACAACGATACAGGTGCCGGCTTCAAAGGTACTGGCTACTTCGCAACGGGACTCGACGACAATCAATGGCACACGGCAACTGTCACTCGCGCGTCCAGTGGCACACTGACCTACTACATCGATGGGACTGCAGTTGGGACTTTAACGGACACAACAAATTCAACAACGTTCTCGAGCTATGGAAATTGGGCCAACGCTCAGTCGTTCGCTCAGTACCTCGACGATTTCCGATTCTTCGACAAAGCCCTCACCGCCGGTCAGATTGCCGCAATCCACGCCGATACCGAAGCCACCATCACGATCGCTGAAAACTCCGCCAATGGAACGGTCGTTGAAACCGTGACGGTTCGCGATCCCGACGCTGGAGCTACAGCAACCTATTCGTTGACGGATAACGCCGGTGGTCGTTTTGCGATCGACAGCTCTACGGGAGTCATCACCGTTGCCAATAGCGCTCTATTAAACTTCGAAGCCAACACCAGCCACGTGATCACGGTCCGAGCCACCGACAACAACAGCTTGACCAACGATCGCAACATCACGATCAACCTGAGCAATGTCAACGACACTCCCATTGCCGTACTTGATACCGCCACGGCAGTCGAAGCAGGCGGAACAGCCAACGGCACCGCAGGCACCAACCCGACTGGAAACGTCCTGACCAATGACACGGACCAAGATACTGGCGACACGAAAACGGTTACCGGTGTTCTCGCTGGAGTCCAGGCTTCAGCCGCCACGAACGTCGGCTCAGCAGTCACCGGTTCTTTCGGCAGCATCACGATCGCCGCCGATGGTAGCTACACCTA
>JAIYDQ010000229.1 GCA_027487375.1 Planctomycetaceae bacterium | reverse complement strand
GCTTGGCAAACGAGAATCAACCTTGGAATCGCTTTTCGGGCGTGCTCGGAAGTGATGATGAATCTGTTAGCAAATCTAGCATTACCTCTGATCCCAATTCGTGGCCGCTCGGTGAAGTCGTCGCCGAGCAAGCGTTCACTACCAATGGTGCGGGGAAAGCAATCGCGGAATTTGCTTTGAAAGCCGGGCTCTATCGTGCGGTACTTGAGACGCGTGATACGTTTGGTAAGGAAGTCAAAGCGATTCTTCCGCTTCATGTTTTGAATCTCGAAGCGAACAAGCCAGAAGTAAAATTGGCGGAGTTCCTCGCGATGAAATCCACCTCGATCGAACCCGGCAAATCGTTTGAAGCCCTTTGGGGAAGCGGCTACGAAACCGCTCGCGCTTACATCGAAGTTGAGCATCGTGGAAAGCTGTTGCAGAATTACTGGACTGACTCGAAACAAACGCAAAAGCGAATCGAACAAGAAGTCACGGAAGCCATGCGCGGTGGCTTTCATGTGCGAGTGACCATGGTTCGCGAGAACCGTGCTTTTACACGTTCCCAATTCATCGATGTTCCTTGGACTAACAAAGAGCTATCGATTAAATGGGAACGGTTTGTGTCAAAGCTTGGCCCGGGACAAAAGGAAACTTGGACCGCGATCGTTACCGGAGCAGATGCAAAACGGGTTGCCGCAGAGATGGTTGCGACACTCTACGATGCCTCGTTGGATGCCTTCACCGATCACGAATGGATTCGGTCTTTCAATGTCTTTCGTCGCGAGCAGTCGTCGGTATATTCTCAATTCGCTAATACTTCCAGGCAATTTTATGTCCCCTTTCCTGCATGGCGTCCCAAGCTGCGTGATGGTTCGCTGACGTATCCAAGACTTCCCCAATCGTTGATCAGCAGTCGCTACCATGACGATCGATTCGGTGCTCCTCGAGCCATGCGAGGATTGAGGATGGAATCTTTCGGTATGATGCCCTCCGCACCCGCTCCAGCGATGTCTGCGATGGCTGCCGATGAATTCGGAGCCGTCGGCGGCGGAATGGTTGCCGAAGGCGAGATGCTTACCAAGAGCACTAGTGCCCAGTCCGTTGGTGGTGGACAAGGGACTGACGTGCAGTCGGGTGGAAAAGATATCGATCTATCGAATGTCACCGCCAGAAAGAACCTTAATGAAACGGCCTTCTTCTTTCCGCAACTGGTCGCCGGTGAAGATGGGTCGGTGCGCATTGAATTCACGATGCCGGAAGCTCTCACCGAATGGAGGTTCATGGGCTTTGCACACGACTCGCAGCTTCGATCGGGATTGCTATCGGACACGGCTGTGACCTCCAAGGACTTGATGATCCAACCGAATCCGCCTCGATTCTTGCGCGAAGGGGACATCGTTGAATTCACAGTCAAAGTCAGCAACCGATCTGCGACGCGTCAAAGCGGAAGTGTTCGGCTTAACTTGAGTGACGCCCGGACCCTTGCTTCGGTAGATACTCAGCTTGGGAATACGAGTGCTGAGAAGTCGTTTGACATTGCGGCTGGCGAATCGCAATCGTACGCGTGGCGATTAAGTGTTCCCGATGCGATTGGCTTTCTAACTTATAAAGCCGTCGGTTCAACAGGTCGCATTTCGGATGGTGAAGAAGGATTTTTGCCTGTCTTGTCGCGACGCGTCTTGGTGACGGAATCGCTGCCGCTTCCGATTCGTGGTAAGCAAACGAAAGAGTTTGATTTTGTAAAGCTTGGTCAATCGGCCGATTCAAAAACGCTCCAGCATCAATCGCTTACCGTGCAAATGGTTTCCAATCCGTCGTGGTATGCGGTGATGGCTTTGCCGTACTTGATGGAGTTTCCTCACGAATGCAGCGAACAGGTTTTCAATCGCTTGTATTCGAACGCTCTTGCACAACATATTGTGGCAAGCGATCTAAAGATCGAACGCATTTTCGCACAGTGGCGCGGCACACCTGCGTTGGATAGTCCGCTTGAGAAGAACGAAGACCTGAAATCAGTCCTGCTAGAAGAAACGCCATGGATTCGTGAGGCTCAAGACGAGAGCCAAGCACGCCGCAACGTAGGTGTTTTGTTTGATCAAAATCGGCTGAATTCCGAGCTGCAGCGAGCACTTGCCAAGCTCACCGAAGCACAACGAGAAGATGGTCAATGGCCTTGGTTTCCAGGTGGACCGAAGAACGAATTTATTACGCTTTACATTACAACCGGCTTTGGTCGATTAAGGCACTTAGGTGTCAACATCGATGCAAGCGTCGCTGTTCGATCGCTCGAACGATTAGATGCTTGGGTGATGGAAATGTATGAAAGGATCAAACCCGAGGATCGCGAGAAGAATCATCTTTCCACAACCATCGCACTTTATCTTTACGGTCGTAGTTTCTTTCTCGACGACATGGCCATTTCGCCGGAGCGTCGAGTCGCAGTCGACTACTGGCTAGGTCAAGCGCGAAGCCATTGGCTATCGCTCGGTTCGCGACAAAGCGAGGCTCATCTTGCGATCGCTCTTAAACGCTTCGGTGACTTGAAGGCTGCACAAGGGATTATGGCTTCGTTAAAGGAGCGATCGGTTACAAGCGAAGAGATGGGAATGCACTGGCGCGACTCGGAAAACGCATGGTGGTGGTATCACGCCCCAATTGAATCGCAAGCGATGATGATCGAGGCTTTTGACGAAGTGATGAACGACGCGGAATCGGTCGAATCGTGTAAGGTTTGGCTGCTGAAGCAAAAGCAAACTCAAAATTGGCGGACAACGAAAGCGACTGCCGATGCGGTTTACGCAATGCTGCTTCGTGGTACGAACGTACTCGCATCGGATGAATTGGTTCAAGTCTCTTTGGGAGGAAAGCTGATCGTGCCCGAGGCAGTCGAAGCGGGAACAGGCTTCACGGAAACGCGATTTACTCGCGGTGAAATCACCCCCGAGCAGAGCAAGATTACCGTCACGAAAGTTGACGAAGGGGTCGCATGGGGAAGTGTTCATTGGCAGTATCTGGAAGACATCAGCAAGGTGACTCCGCACGACGGAACACCGCTCAAGTTGACCAAAGAGCTGTACCTGAAGAAGAACACTCCCAAAGGACCGGCGCTGGAAAAGGTGAACCAAGCGATTGCTGTCGGAGATGAATTGGTTGTGCGGATTATCTTGCGATCTGATCGCGACATGGAGTTTATCCATCTGAAAGATCATCGCGGCAGCGGAACCGAACCGGTAAATGTCTTGTCGCAATACAAGTATCAAGATGGACTTGGCTATTACGAATCGACACGCGATACGGCAAGCCACTTTTTCATCGACTATCTACCTAAGGGAACTTACGTCTTCGAGTATTCAACACGCGTTCAACTACGCGGCGAATATCAAACCGGCATGGCCGCGATCGAGTGCATGTAT